>NZ_AP022564.1:0-304412 GCF_010727125.1 Mycolicibacter terrae
ACGCCGCCACGGCGGGTGGCTTCCCTGTTCGGTGACGGCGGCAGCGGCAATCACGTACTCTCGACGCCGACGGTGATCTGCTCGGTGCGGACGGCTCGGCCCTGACCGACGCTGACGGCGATGTGATCACCATGGCCGACATCGAGGCCGGGACTCTACTCGTTCGCCAACGCCAGCTCGATCGACCTCGATGGCGCTGCCGCCGGCATGCTCGGCGACGGCGGGCCGGCGGCAGCGGCGACGGTCTCGGCATGGTCGGCGGCGATGGCGGTGCCGGCGGTTGGCTGTTGGGTAACGGCGGTGACGGCGGCGCGGGTTCGGCGCCGCGGGTATCGCTGCGCAGGTGGTGGCGCCATTCGGCCGGCGGCAATGGTGGTGTCGCCGGCTTCCTGTTCGGCAACGGCGGCGGCGCGCCGGTGGAGCCGTAACGGTGCTGCCGGATGAACGGCGACCCCGGCCTGGCCGGGCTCAGCTTCCCGGCAGCGGTGACGGCGCGGCCGGCATCAACGGGACCGACGGCACGGACGGTACCGATGGCTTTGCCGGTGGCGCCGGTGGCGTCGGCGGTAACGGCGGCGCGGCCGGTTTGTTCGGAACCTCCGGCGGCGGTACCGGTGGCGCCGGTGGTGCCGGTGGCGTCGGCGGCAACGGTGGTGACGGTGGCGCCGGCGGAACGGCAACGACAACACGCAGCCTCCCGGCAGCAACGAGGAAGGCATCAGCGCGTTGGTTGTCGACCCGACCGGTCCCGGCGGCGACGGCGGTTCGGGCGGTAACGGCGGTAGCGCCGGATCCGGTGGTGCCGGTGGCGGGTGGCGCCGGCGGTAACGGCGGTGCCGGTGGCTTCTTCGGCATTCACACCGCGGGTGGCCGGTGACGGCGGCGCCGGTGGTGCGGCGGCGGCCCTGGCCTGGCCGGCAACGGTGGCAACGGTGGCAACGGTGGTTCCGGCGGCGGCGCCGTGCCGGCCGAAACCACCGAGCTGGCCCGCGCCGACGCAGCCCCGACCGGCCTTGTCGGTGGCGGCAACGGCGGCACCGGCGGCAACGGTGGCAACCTCGGCACGGTCGGTGTCGGCGGCGGCGGTGGCGCGGCCGGCAGCAGCACCGGGCTTCTTCGGTGGTACGTCGGGCAACGCGGTGCCGACGGTGCCGACGGCACGCCCCGACCACCGTCTCGGGCAACGGCGGCAACGGTGGTATCGGTGGCGCCGGCAACGGCCCAATGCGGACAACACCGGCGGCCGGGGCATCGGCGGTAACGGCGGTGCCGGTGGAGACCACGGCAACGGTGGTAACGGCGGCGCCGGTGGCGCCGGCTCGCAGGGCGAGGGCGCGGCCGGTCTTCGACAACGAGGGCACCGGAGCCGGCGGCGACGGCTTCGACGGTGGTGCCGGTGGTACGGTGGTTTCGGCGGCGCCGGTGGCTCGGTGTCGGGCAACGGCGGTAACGGCGGCGCCGGTGGTGTCGGCGGCACCGGCGGTACCGGTGGCACCGGTGCCGACTCGCTCGACCCGACGGCCGGTGGCGCGGGTGGCAACGCCGGTAACGGCGGTAGGCGGTGCCGGCGGTAACGGCGGCAACGCGACCAACGGCAACGGCGGCAACGGCGGCGACACCGGTAACGGCGGCAAGGGTGGGTCGGCGGTGACGGCGGCCAGGGCGCCAACGGGTGATCACGCCGGCCCTCGCCGACGCCACACAGATGGACCAGACCGACCTCGACGGCTCGACTCGGTCGTCATCGACCCCGTGCCGCCTGACCAGACCGAGCCGCCTGAGCCCGGCACCGGCACCATAACGCCGACCGCGCCCGTGGCCGCGCCGTCTGCCCAGAACGGCGTCGGCGGCACCGGCGGTCTCGGCGGCAACGGGGTAACGGCGGCGCGGTCGGTGCAACGGTCGGCACCGGCGGTACCGGCGGCGGCGACGGACACACCGACGGGTCCGACGGCAACGTCGGCCGCATCGGCGACGGCGGCGACGGCGGCGCCGGTGGTCTGGCGGTAACGCGGTCCGGCGACGGCGAGGCGGCGCTCGGCAACGGCCTGAGTCCGGCGCACGAGGACGCGACGGGGTCGGCGGTCTGGCGGCGCGGCGGCACCGGCGGCTCCGGCTACCAGGCCGGCAACGGCGGCACCGGTGGTGCCGGTGGCCAGGGCGTCTACGGCGGCACCGGTGGTAGTGGCGGTGCCGGCGGCGCGGTGACCTCCACCGCCGACGGCGGCAACAACACCGGCGGTAACGGTGGCTCCGGCGGTAAGGGTGGCGACGGCTCCGGCCACGGCGGCTACGGCGGCCAGGGCGGTGCCGGCGCCAACGCGACCGGCGATCAGACCGCGGGCAACGGTGGTGACGGCGGCGCCGGTGGCAACACCAGCGGTGAGGGCAACACCGGTGAGTTCGGCACGCTGGCCGGCGGCCACGGCGGTAACGGCGGCGTCGGCGGTTCCTCCGAGAACGGCGCGGCGGCTCCGGCGGTAACGGCGGCAACGGGGCACGGGCGCACCCGTGGGCGATGTGAACAGCCCGGTCTACAGCAACCTCCGGCGGTACCGGTGGTGATGGCGGCACGACCGTCGGCGGCACCGCCGGTGACGGTGGCGTCGGCGGTGACGGTGGTACCGGCAGCTTCACCGGCGGCCACGGCGGCGCCGGCGGCAACGGCGGTGCGGTGGCCGTGGACAGTGACGGCAACGCCGGAACCGGCACGGCCGGCAACGGCGGCGGCGGCGGTGCCGGCGCCAATGGCGGCGCCATCAATGGCGCTGACGACACCAACCTCGTGACCGGCGGTCAAGGCGGCAACGGTGGCAGCGGCGGTGCTGCTGACGGCACGACGGCCGGCCAGGGCGGCGGCGGCGGTGGTGGCGGCGGTGGCGCCGTCATCCAGCAGACCGACGGCGGCACCGTCACCAGAAGCACCGCGACCGGAGGTGACGGCGGCGACGGCGGGCCGGCAGCCTGACCGGCGTCGGCGGCAGGGCGGCACCGGCGGCTATGGCGGCATCCAGGCCGACGGTCAGGGCAGCACCATCGACAGCGCCAACGTGGCCGGTGGTAACGCCACCAACGGCGGCGCCAACGGTGAACGGCCAGGACGGCGCCGACAACACGCTGATCAACAACGGCGGTGGTGCCGTCCAGGACGTCACGGTGAAGAGCGGCGACAACGTCGGCGACCACGTCGGCGGCGGCGCCACGGTGAATGCCGGCGACGGCGGCAGCATCGTCCACAGCTCGGTGACCGGCGGCAACGCCAGCGCGACCGCCGACGGTGGCGCCGCGAGCCTGACCGCCACCGGCGCGGACAGCGCGATCACCAACAGCCATGCAACCGGTGGCAACGCCGGCACCGGCACCAACGGAGCAACGGCGGCGCCGGCGGCGCCGCTGAGATCACCGCCACCGACGGTGCCGTCATCGACCAGACCACCGTCGTCGGCGGCGACGGCGGGACCGGCGACAACACCGGCACCGGCGGTCGGGCGGCGCGGCCGTTGCGTCGGCAACCGGCGCGGACAGCACCATCATCGGCAGTGCCACCGGCGGCACCGGCGGCCTCGGTGACAACGGCACCGGCGGCGACGGCGGGGCCGGCTACCTGGTCGTTGACAATGCCGGCGGGTCGATCGGCGGCGGCGGAACGACGCGGTGGCCCAGGGCGGCAACGGCGGGTCTCGGCACCGACGGTGGCGTCGGAGGCAAGGGCGGCTGGGGCGAGCTGGAGTCCGGCGAGCTCGGGCAGGCCAGTGCGCTGGGCGGCAACTCCTACGGCACCCTCGACCGGCGGCGACGGCGGCAACGCCACTGGCGAGGGTAGCCAGGGTGGTAACGGCGGAAGCGCGGACATCCAGAGTTCCAAGGTGACCGGATCGCTCGGCGGTCCCGGTGGCACGGCCAGCGGCACCGCGCATGGCGGTAACGGCGGCGACGCCACTGCGGATGACGCGGGCAACGGCGGCGCCGGCGGCGACGGCGGCAAGGCCAGCATCGCCACCGGCGGGGACCCGGGCAACCTGGCCAACGGCACGTCGACCGGCGGCAAGGGCGGTGACGGCCTGGACGGCGGCACCGGCGGGCTCGGCGGGTCGAGCCGGCTCGACGCCTTCGGTAATGACGGCGCCGACCCGGCAACTGCCTCCACCGCTACCGACGGCACCGCGACCGGCGGCAACGGCGGCACTGGCACCGGAGCCGACAACACCGGCGGCAACGGCACCGACGGCAACATCGTCAACACCGGTGGCGCGCAGTCGAACGGCACGACGGCGAGCGGCACCAACGGGGCGAACAGCCCGGCTACGCCGTAGTCGGCGGTTTGCGAAACCGTGATGGCTTCTTGACCAAACATCAAGCGCGCGTGCGGAAGACTAAATCTCAATACCGCGTAACCTGTTATTTGCCTTAGGTTATTTCGCGCTCGCAAAATTGCGTATCGAAGGAGATTCATGCCGCCGCTCGATGCGTTGGATCATGCGCCGTCAAAAACCGTTGCACGCCAACGACACCCGAACCCTGGCGAGTCGATACCCGAATTCGCTTGGCCCACGCTGGCGTTGGGTGTCGGCGCGTCGATTGTCTTTGTCCTTTCGACGGTCGCAGCGATCGGCGGTTCTCCCGCGTGGCTCACCATCGCGGTCAACACCGCAGTCGTCTATGCGATGTTCATGGTGGCCCACGATGCGCTGCACCACGCGCTCTCCTCGACCAGCTGGGTGAACTCGGTGGTCGGTCGGGCGGTTTGGCTCTTTGTCGCACCGACGTTTTCGTTGCCGTCGTTCAGCTACGTCCACCTCACGCACCACCGCAACGCCAACGACGGCGAGAACGACCCGGACATGTTCGCCACCCACGGGTTGGCCTGGCAGCTGCCCTTTCGTTGGGCGCTGATGGATGTCTTCTATGCCGTCTGGTACCGCCAGCCAGCGGCGGCTGCGGCATTCCCGGCGCCGTCCGTTATTGAGGTCGCCGAAACGGCGGTGGTGTTCTCGTTGAGTATCGCGGGTGTCTGCATCGCGATCGCCACCGAAAACTTCTGGATCCTCGCGGCCGCCGTGCTGATCCCGCAGCGCATCGGGATGGTGATCCTGGGCTGGTGGTTCGATTGGTTGCCGCACCACGGGCTGGAGCAGACGCAGCAGGAGAATCGCTACCGCGCCACTCGGAACCGGGTCGGCATGGAGCAGGTGTTGATCCCGGTCATGCTCTCCCAGACCTATCACCTGGTGCACCACCTGCACCCGTGGTTGCCGTTCTACCGGTACGCGCAGGCCTGGCGCGGCAACGAGGACGCTTACCTGGCCCACGATCCGGCCATCGCCACCGTCTTCGGCCGGGAACTGACACCCGCCGAGTACCGGGAATGGAAGGCGGGTAGCTCAGCGCACCCGGAAGATCACCGTCCGCTGCACGATGAAGTTGATGACGGTCGCGGTGCCCTGCGCGGCCACGAAGGCCACCGGGAGCGCCCACCGCTGGTAATCGAGCAGGTCCAGCACCAGGTGGTTGATCCCCACCTGTACGGCGAACGTCAGTGTAGAGCGCCATCACCGCGATGAACGGCCGGTGTGCGCTGAGGACTGAAACGTCCAGCGCCGGTTGATCAGATATGCGGTGATGGTGCCGGCGATGAAGCTGATCGCCTTGGCCAGGTCGACCGTGACGCCGAAGCCCAGGTACAGCAGCAGGTACAGCCCGAAGTCCACCACCGCCGACATCGCCCCGGTCACCAGGAAACGCCACACCTGCGTGGTCAACGGCAGGGGCGTGTTCGTCGAAGCGGTCTCGGCCACCCGGGAAGCTTAAGTCCTACGCTGAAGACCATGCCCGCCGTCATCGCCGAAATCGAGGCGATACCGCTGCGCATTCCGCTCAAGCCCGACCTGCCCGGGGCCGCGTTGTGGGTGAGACGCTGAGCGCCGCGGACTCGTTGCTGGTCAAGGTGACCACCGACGACGGCGTGGTCGGCTGGGGCGAGGCGTTCGGGCTCTACGGCACCGCGCTGGCCGTCCGCGCGCTCGACGACCTTGTCGCGCCGCTCTGTCTCGGCCACGGCACTGCCGACATCGCGGCGCTGATGGACCACGTGCAACGCAAGCTGCACGTCTTCGGGCGCGGCGGCGCGATCACCTACGCGCTGTCGGCGGTCGACATCGCGTTGTGGGACATCGCCGGCAAGCGTGCCGGCGTCCCGATCTCGAGGCTGCTGGGGCGGTCTGGACATGCGCTGCTACGCCAGCCTGGCCTGCTACACCGAACCGCACCGGGTCCGCACCGCGGTACGCCGCGTCCTCGACGCCGGATTCACTGCGATCGCTGCACGAGTCGACGCTGCCCGCGATGCACGCCGCCCGCGCCGAAGCTGGGCCCGAGGTCGCGTTGATCGTCGACGCCGGCTGTGCCTGGACGCTGGGGCAGGCCCAGGCGTCGCCGCCGAGCTGCACGACCTCGGACTGTTGTTCTTAGAGGAGCCGCTGTGGCCGCCGGAGAACTTCGACGGCCTGGCCGAACTGCGCCGCAGCACCGGATTGCCGGTGGCCTCCGGCGAAAACGTCGGCACCATCATGGAATTCGAGCGCCTGCTGACCGCGGGCGCGGTGGACTTCGTGCAGCCCAGCCCGGCCAAGATGGGCGGTATCACCGAGCTGCGCAAGGTCTTTCCGCTGGCGGCCGTGCGCAATGTCGGGATGATGACGCACTCGTTCTACGACGGGCCGGGGCTGCTCGCCGCAGTTCAGGTGACCGCCGCTTTGGGCGGTACCGACGCGATGATCGAGTGGCGCTGGTTCGACCTGGAGGCCTCGATCTACGGCGACGCGCTGGCGCCGAGGAACGGGCGGATCACGGTGCCGGACGGGCCGGGCCTGGGGCTCGACCCGGATCCTGAGGTGATCAGCGCCTACCGCTGTTGATTCTGCGTCCACCACGCGAAAGTGCGAGGCCGGCCTGGCCGGCGCAGAGTCAACACGGGTCGGCCGACACGGAAGTCACGGATGTGGCCTGGACTCGGACCGGGCTACACCCAGTAGGCCACCCGCGCCCGGAACTGGCGCAGCACCATCGCGGCCACCGCCCATCCGAGCACGGTCAACACCAGCACTATCGCCCAGTGCCGCAGCGGCTGGTGCGCGCCCAGCAGCGGAGCCCGCACGATCTCCAGGTAGTGCATCAGCGGGTTGAGCTCGACGACGTTGATCCAGCGGGTGGCGCCCCGGCGCGCAGCGTGTCGTAGTTCCAGATGATCGGCGTCATCAAGAACAGCAGCTGCACCACACTGAACAGCAGCGGCGCGATGTCGCGGTAGCGGGTGGCCAGAATCCCGAAGCAGTGACACCCACACGCAGTTCAGCGCGATCAGCACCAGCGCCGGGATCACCGAAAGATCCGCCCACGACCAGGGTTTCGGGAATATCAGGGCGATCGGCACATAGATGACGATGTTGTGGGCGAACAGGATCATCTGCCGCCACACCAGCCGGTAGACGCACGCTCAACGGCGTCGGCAGCTGTTTGATCAGTCCCTCGTTGGCGACGAACACGTCGGCGCCCTCCAGGATGGCGGCGTTGAGCAGGTTCCACACGATCAGCCCCAGCGTCACGTACGGCAGGTGCACGGCCAGGTCGAGGTGAAACAGTTTGGAGCAGTTCGCCCATCGCCACCGCCGTGGTGGCGGTGCCGATGGTGATCCAGAACGGGCCCAGCACGCTGCGGCGGTAGCGCTGCTTGATGTCCTGCCAACCCAGGTGCAGCCACAGCTCGCGGCGGCGGAATCCGTCCACCAGATCCGCCCACGCCCGCGCAAAAGTTTTGGACTGCGCGGCGACGTCGGTGAAACTCATTGCTGCCCCTCGGGTTTGGCGAACTGCTCGCGACGTCCCAGCCTGCGCAGCCGGATCCATTCGATCAACCCGGCCGGGTCGCGGCGTGATACCAGGAAGAACCAGCCGAACCGCAGCCACTCCTGGACCAGCAGCCGGCGCATTCCGGCTGGGCCATCAGGTAGCCGCTGCGGTAGGTGAAATAGCGTTTGGCCGCGTCATCGGGGTATTGGTGCATTCGCCCGGCCAGGATCGGCTTGAACTCCGCCGAGCCGCACGGGTGCAGGTAGGCCGCGTTCAGACACGTCCCGAACGCCAGGCCGGAGCGCACCAGCCGGCGGTGTATCTCCACCTCGTCGCCGCGCATGAACAACAGGTCGGGCACCCCCACCGCATCCAGCGCGTCGGCGGTGAACAGCGCCCCGTTGAACAGCGACGCGATCCCGGGCAGTAGATCCTGCGTTGCATCACTGCGTAATTCGCTGATCTCGCGCCGCCACACCAGGCCGCGCCGCAGCGGGAACGCCAGCCGGGACGGGTCGTCGATGTTGCACACCATCGGCGAAACCTCCGCCAGGTGGTGCTTGGCCGCGCAGGCCAGCAGCTCCGACAGCACGCCGGAGTCGGCCGGTCTCCCGTCGTCGTCGGCCAGCCACACCCAGTCCGCCCCGGCCGCCAGGGCGTGCAGCATGCCCAGCGCGAAACCGCCTGCGCCCCCGAGGTTTCGCTGCGATCCGAGGTAGGAGCACGGCACCGGCTGCCCGGCCACCAGATCGGCCACCGCGGGATCGTTGTCGTTGTCGACGACGATCACGTGATCCGGTGGGCGGGTCTGGGTCACCAGCGCTTTGAGCGACTCGGCCAGCTGATCGACCCGGCGTGACGACGACCGTGTAGACGGTTTCGGTCACGCGGTGTCCCCGGCCTGGGTCTCGGCGAGCACCTCGCGCACGTGCCGGGCGGCGTCGGGGCCCTCAGGCGCCGACCACGTCCTCGATCCCGCCGGTCATCTTGATCGTGCCGTGGTCGATCCACATCGCGGTCTTGCACAGCCGGGCCAGAAACTCATTGGAGTGGCTGGCGAACACCAGGATTCCGGAGCGCTCCACCAGCTTCTGCAGCCGGGTCTGGGCCTTCTTCAAAAACTCGGCGTCCACCGCGCCGATGCCCTCATCCAGCAGCAGGATCTCCGGGTCGATACTGGTGACCACTCCCATCGCCAGCGCACCCGCATGCCGGTGGAGTAGGTGCGCAGCGGCATCGCCAGATAGTCGCCCAGTTCGGTGAATTCGGCGATCTCGTCGACCTTGGCGGCCATCTGCTTGCGGGTCTGGCCGAGGAACAGGCCGCGGATGATGATGTTCTCGTAGCCGGAGATCTCCGGGTCCATTCCGACACCGAGGTCGAACACCGGCGCCACCCGGCCGACCACGCTCGCCGATCCCCGGGTCGGCTCGTAGATGCCCGAAAGCAGCCGCAGCAGTGTGGATTTGCCGGCGCCGTTGTGCCCCACCAGACCCACCCGGTCCCCGAGTGAGAGTGACATGGTGATGTCGCGCAGCGCCTCGACGACCACCACGTTGGAGTTGTTGCGCCCGATCGCGCCGCCGGCCTTGCCGAGGAACGCCTTCTTCAACGACCGCGACTTGGCGTCGAAGATGGGGAACTCAACCCAAGCGTCGTGGGTCTCGATTCGTGGATCGGTGGCGGACAAGGCGGCTACAGGTATTGGCCGGCGCCGGTGTGGCCCTGCCTGCTGTGCCCGCCGGCGGTGGGCGCTGGCGGCAACGCGCCGTGGCGCATCTGCTCCAGCTGCGCGCGGGCGGCCATCTGCTGGGCGAACAGGGCGGTCTGGATGCCGTGGAACAGCCCTTCCAGCCAGCCCACCAGCTGGGCCTGGGCGATCCGCAGCTCGGCGTCCGACGGGTGGCGTCCGCGCAGCGGCAGCGTCAGCCGGTCCAGCCTCGCGCAGCTCCGGGGCCAGGCTGCCTCGAGCTCGCGGATGCTGGCGGCGTGCACCTCACGCAACCGCACCCGGCTGGCGTCGTCCAGCGGGGCCGAGCGCACCTCCTCGAGCAGCTGCTTGATCATGGTGCCGATCCGCATCACCTTGGCGGGCTGCTCGATCAGGTCGGTCAGCGACTGCTCGTCGGCGTCGGCGTCGGGCTCTCTCGACGCCCCGGCCGACAGCAGCCGCGGGTCCCCGCCGCTGATGATCTCGATGTCGTCTGAGCCGTCCGCGCTGCTACTGCCCGTGCTCAACGTCCCCGCCTCCCTGCCATTCGTAGATGCTGGCCCCGCCATTGTCGTAGATCTTGGCCCAGGACCGCGATTTCTCCAGTGACACTAACCCGTCGGGCAGACTGAACCCGCGCACCGGGGCTGCTGATCAGCACGTAACGGATGTTGAGGGCGTGGATGGCCTGCGCCACCCGCGGATCGGTGTCGGCGTCGTCGGCGTAGGCCCAGAAAATGAACCGCTGCGGTCCGGGCCCCTGCTGCTGGGGGTAGTCGTAGTGCGTCCACAGCGGGTGCAGGTCGGCGACGGCGTACATCCAGGCGCTGCCGTCGACATTGGCGTTGCCGATCACGGTGTCGCGGGCCCCGGGCAGCGCGGCCAGATAAGCGAAGGCCTCCAGGTCGCGGGCATCGACCATCACCGAGTCGTACTTGTCGCCGAACAGAAAGGCGTGCCGCGGCAGGTAGTGCCAGGCCAGCCCCACCGTCGCCCCGACCAGCAGCGCCCCGGTCAGCACGCCCTGAAGGCGGCCCCGCGCGACGAGTGAGACCAGCGCTGCCAGCCCGATGCCGGCCATCGGGATCAGCAGCAGCGTCATCGCCGCCATGATCCGGCGGGGGTCGCTGTAGAACAGGTCGGTGAACCGGCCGACGACGGCGCCGGCCGGGCCGCCGAACGGTGCCGAGGAGTGCACCACCCCCACCACCAGCACCGCCCACAGCGCCAGCGGCCACCACACCTTGCGGACGGCCAGCAGCGCCAGGCCGACGGCGGTCAGGCCGACCAGGGTGTACTGGATCGGGAAGTCGTTGAGGTGGCGGGTGTGCAGCAGCAGCGTCGCGCAGCCCGGATTTGCGGCCCTCATGGGTCAGAAACGAGTGCCCGGCGATGATCTCGGCCTGTTTGCGCACGCTCAGCAACTGCGGCAACAGCAGCAGAGCGGTCGGCACCAAGACGGCGGCCAGCGCCAGGGTGTCGCGGCGCTTGCTGCGCAACGGGTTCCACAGAGCCCCGTCCCGCGGACACAGCCACCACGCCGCCACCAGCAACACCGTCACCACGCCCCCGGTCAGATGCACCGAGAAGACCCGACCAGCGCCAGCACCGCCACCGGAATACGGTCCCGCAGGGTGCGCACCGAGGTGATCAGCGTGAACGTCGGCACCACCAGCCCGTAGGCCACCAGGTTGGGCATGGCCGCGGTACCGAACTCGACGTAGGGCAGCGCGGTGAACGACGCCGACAGCGCCGCGGCGGTCGCCGCCGAGACCGCGGTGCGCCGGGTGGTGGTGACTCGCTTCAGCAGATTCCAGGTGAGCAGTGCGGCGCTGATCGGGAACAGCCACACCGAGGCGGCCAGGCCGGCCAGGGTGAAACCGGTGGTGGGTGCCGCGCCGGTCAGCTGGCACAGCACCGCGGTCAGCGCGTGAAACGCCGACGGGTAGTAGAGCGGAGCGTGGGTCTCGACGTTGCGCAGTTCACCCATGTGGGTCGGCGAGGCCTGGCCGGTGTCGAGGATGAAGCGGACGGTGTTGGCGTGCCAGACCGCGTCCCAGGTGCTGGGAATGCTCTGCCAATCCGGAAGGCCCCGCACCGCCGCCCAGCCGATCAGCAGCATGCCCAGCAATACCCCGGCCGCCACCGCCGGCGTCCGGCCGCGGCCGTCGGTGCGGCCACGTGGATGCCGGGACGGCGGTCCAGCCACCCCCGAATACCTCTGGCCAGTCCGCCGACCAGCGCGCCGACCAGCACCAGCGTGACCAGTGCGGTGCCCGCGTTCCAGGGGATTCCCCACGCGCCGAACGGCACGATGGCCAGGCCGACCAGCCCGTAAGTCAGCGCGGGACCGACCGTGATCGCCACTGGCCAGCTCAGCCGCGCTGCGGCGGCGACGAGTGTCCCCGGCAGGACCAGCAGCAGCAGCGCGGCAGCCATTCCGAACCCGAGAAGCACTGCACTAGTATGTCTGCCAAGGTGACACGGCTCAGCGCGGCGGGGGAGCTATCCGGTTATCCGATACTTTCACCGATCACCCGATCTTGAGTAGTTCTAAGGTGGCTGACATGGCCTTCGATGTCGCCAGGGTGTGCGGACTGCACCCGACCCTCGGTGACGGTGGGTGCACTTCGACGCTCCTACGGGCATGTTGATCCCGGACTCGGTGGCGACCACGGTGTCGACCGCGTTCCGCGGCTCGTTGGCGACGGCGTCGGGACCGCACCCGGCGGCCCGGCGCAGTGCCGCCGTGCTGGTCGCGGCACGCCAGGCGGTGGCCGATCTGGTCGGCGGCGATCCCGCCGGGGTGGTGCTGGGCCCCGACCGGGCGGTGCTGCTGAACGCGCTGGCCGATGCCGCGTCGTCGCGGGTGAGCCTGGGCTACGAGACGGTGGTCAGCCGACTCGACGACGAGGCCAACATCGCGCCTGGGTGCGCGCCGCCAACCGCTACGGCGCCAAGCTCAAATGGGCCGAGGTGGACATCGAGACCGGGGAGCTGCCGAGCTGGCAGTGGGAGAACCTGATCACCCGTCGACCCGGCTGGTGGCCGTCACCTCGGCGTCGGGCGTGCTGGGCACGGTCACCGACCTGCGGCCGGTCACCAAGCTGGTCCACGACGTGGGCGGGTGACCGTGATCGACCACTGCGCGGCGGCGCCGTATCAGCTGATCGACATCAACGACGTCGAGGGTGACGTGGTGGCCCTCAACGCGGCCGCCTGGGGCGGCCGCCGGTGGGTGCGCTGGTGTTCCGCGACCCGGCGCTGATCGACACGTTCGGGTCGGTGTCGCTGAACCCGCACGCCGTGGGCCCGGCGCGGCTGGAGGTCGGCCTGCACCAGTTCGGCCTGCTGGCCGGGGTGGTGGCCAGCGTCGAATACCTGGCCTCGCTCGACGAGTCCGCCGGGGCAGCCGGCCCGAGCGGCTGGCGATCTCCATGCAGTCGGCCGGGCAGTATCTGAACCGGCTGTTCGACTATCTGGTCGGTTCACTGCAGTCGCTGCCGCTGGTTATGATGATCGGTCAGCCGGAGGTCCGCATTCCGGTGGTCAGTTTCGCGGTGCAGAAGGTACCCGCCGAACGGGTGGTGCAGCGGTTGGCCGACAACGGCGTGCTGGCGATCGCCAACGCCGGGTCGCGGGTGCTGGACGTCATCGGCGTCAACGACATCGGCGGCGCGGTCACGGTCGGGCTGAGCCACTACTCGACGGCCGCGGAGATCGACCAGCTGGTGCGCGCGCTGGCCTCGCTGGGATGACGGTTCCCGGCCGTTTCCGATCCATCGCCGGCCGGTGTCACGCAGGCTACGCTGTGGGCCGTCAACGAAGCACCGCGTAAGGCAGATCAGAAGATGGCAGAACCGACGACCTCCGCTACCCCCACCGTGCCGGACACCCTGGTGGACCTGATGCGGCAGCAGGCCGCCCGGCATCAGGACACCCCGGCGTTCATCTTCTGCCCCGACGGGGATGTGGAACAGGACCGGATCACCTACCGCGAACTGGACCGTCGCGCCCGGTCGATCGCGGTGAATCTGCAGCGCCAAGGCGCAGCCGGGGAACGCGTGCTGGTGCTCTGCCGTCCCGGTGTGGACAGCGTTGCGGGACTGTTCGGCTGTTTCTATGCCGGTGCCGTCGCGGTTCCGGTTGACGAGCACTGGCCGATCCGACGGATCGAGACCGTCGTCCCCGAAGCGCGCCCGTTTCGCCCTGGCGACGGCCAAGACACAGTCCAAGATGAAGGCCGCCGTGGCCGGCCTGGACGCCGGAACCGACTTGCGCTGGCTGGCGATGGACGAGGACTCCGACGACGGGGCGGCCTGGGAGCGCCTGGACGTCGATGAAGACACCGTCGCCATGATCCAGTACACGTCGGGTTCGACCGGGGTGCCGAAGGGCTGCGTGCTCACCCACCGGAACTACGTGAACAACCTGGAGATCATCCGTCAGGCGTTGGACCCCCGGGACGACGATCCGGTGTTCGCCAGCCCGGTCAGCGGGGTGTCGTGGCTGCCGCAGTACCACGACATGGGCTTCGTCGGCGGCATCCTCGGCACCATCTACGGCGGCCGCACCACCGTGCTGATGGCGCCCAGTTCCTCTTATGCGCCGCTGCGCTGGCTGCAGGCGATGTCGCGCTACCGGGCGGTGATCAGTGCCGCGCCCAACTTCGCCTACGACGCCTGCGTCAAACGCAGCACCCCGCAGCAGCGTGCCGCGCTGGACCTGTCGAACTGGTCGATCGCGGTGGTCGGCGGGGGTCCGATCAGCGCGGAAACCCTGCGGGCCTTCAGCGAGGCGTTCGAGCCGGCTGGTTTCCGCCCCGAAGCCTTCCGGCCCGCCTACGGGCTGGCCGAAGCGACGCTGGGGGTGTCCGGAGTGTCGAATTCGGCGGTGCCGGTGATCCGGCACCTCGACCGGACCGCCCTCGGCGAGGATCGGGTGGTCGAGGTGGACCCGGACGCCGCCGGCGACGCGGAGCGGACACTTTCGCTGGTGGGCTGCGGAAAACGCCAAGGCGACCAGGACGTGCTGATCGTGGACCCGGAGACCCGGGTGCAGCGCGGGCCGGAGGAGGTCGGCGAGATCTGGGTGGCGGGGCCGAGCGTCGGAGTGGGCTACTGGGGGCGGCCGGAGGAGACCGAACACGCCTTCTCAGCGCACCTGGCCGACACCGGGGCGGGCCCCTACCGCGCAGCGGCGACCTGGGGTTCTTCCGCGGCGGCGAGCTGTACATCACCGGCCGGTGCAAGGACCTGATGACGATCGACGGCTACAGCCACTACCCCAACGACATCGAGTTGACCGTGCAGAACTGTCACCCGGCCCTGCTTCCCGGCCGAGGTGCGGTGTTCCAGTTGCCGACCGAGCGCTACGCCCGGGAATACGTGGTGGTGGTCCAGGAGGTGCACCACCACGACGCCGCCGGCATCGATCCGAACGACCTGATCGATGCGATCCGGGCGGCGATCCCCACCCACCACGGGATCGAAGCGCAGGCCGTGGTGTTGCTCAAGCCGATGCGGATACCGACCACCACCAGCGGCAAGATTCAGCGCAGTGCCTGCCGCGACCAGTACGTCGCCGGTGAACTGGCCGTGCTGGCGCAGTGGGAGGAGCCGCGGCCACAAAAAGAGGGACCGGGCGTGGGGAACGCACTGCTGTCCGGCCTGGCACGGCTCGCCGTGGCAGGGCTGGCGCAGCGGCGGCCGGGGTCGCAGGGTGACCGGCGGGGCGAGGACTGAGCGGCTGATCGGGTCGCGCTGAAATCGCCGCTGGCCGAGCCCTGCTCGGAAGGCGTCGGTTCTGTCCGAAATACGCAGCGTCACAACGCATCAGCGTGAGTAGGGGCGGTGCTTGACGGCGCGGACCGGTGAGAAGGTCGTTGCGCCGTACCGTTGCGAACAACCCGCGGCGGAAAGTGATTCGCGAATCACCGGTGGGTGAAAAAGGGCCTTCGGACTGCGGGGGAACTCTCCCGGCCGGATCCCGGCGGTGCCGACGCCTCGGCAGCGTTCTCCCAGGATGATCGCGCGGCCCGGCCGGTAGCCGGTCCCGGCACGGTCGAGTGGGCGGGGTCCCGCCCCGTGCGCCGAGCAGCTTGTCGAGGGCGCACCGCCGCCAGAAGCACGCCACGGCGCCGTCCAGCTGCCGTCCCGCCGGCCGGTAACCCCCACCGTCCGGGCTGAGGCAGCACGACTGCGTCGCCGGGCCGTCCCGGCCCGCTGTTGCGGCCGTTTCATCTGGTTGGCCGCGCTCAGGGTTGCTGCCTGCACCAAGCGTGACCTGACCTCTGAATAACGATTAACAAAATCTAAGGAAACGATTTTCGCCCGAACGGAAGTCACGGCGTACCAGGGACACAGACTTCCGTACTACCGGACTCATATCGCTTTACGAGCGATTTTTGGGCTTTTTGTGGAGCAGTTTCATTAGAAAATTTCCGCTTCGACAAAACCTAAAACTCATGTAAAGTTCAGCAACGTCCATGATCAGTTTCCTAGGAGAGCATGATGCAGCTGGCGCTTCGCCCGTACGTCACACCCGGCGTCGTCATCGCGGGCGCCGCCCTCGTCGCGGTAAATGCGGCGGTCCCCACCGGGTTCGTACGCCCACCCGCTGAGGTCCGCCTGGCACTTCCTGCCGTCGAGCACCATCCCGTCGCGCTCACCGCCGGACCGGACCTCCTGGGCCCGTGGGTCGACCTTTTCAACAACACCGCCACGAACCTGGCGGCGATGGGATCCGACAACGGCTGGGGCAATCTGCTCGAGCAGATCTTCACCGACCCGAGCTGTCGCGGCTCCCGGAGGTGTTCGACTTCCTGACTGAGCTGATGCCCTCGATCAGTGGCTCCGACCCGATCATGGTTCTGCTCTCGCCGTTCCTGACCATCGGGATGGGGCTGATCGGCCCGCTGGTCACGGTCAACGACGCGATGCAGGACATCCTCAATCAGATCTTCAATCCGACCGATCCGCTCGACCCGTTCGCGGCGATCTTCACGTCGTTCCCGCGACTGCTCGACGCGTGGCTGAACGGCACCAGCACCATCGATGTGGCCGGCATCAGCATCCCCGCGTTCAACGGCATCCTGGTCCCGGGCCAGAACCTGGTCATCGACCTGACCGCCAGCGAGGCGGTCGACGGGCTCAACATCGGCGACCAGACCGTCGCCAGCCTGCTCGACCAGACCGGGATCGGCACGCTGTCGGTGGCGAACATGTTCACCGGCCTGTTGGACAGCCTGGGCCTGGGTGATCAGACCCCGGTCGACGTTCTCGACACCCTCGGCCTCGGCGATCTGGAGATCGCCAGCGTGCTGACAACCCTTTCGACGCGGTGGGGATCGGCAACCCCACCATCGCCGACATCATGGACCAGTTGGGCATCGGCGACGTCCAGGTCGCCGACCTCGCGATCGACTTGACCCACGCGCTGGGCTTCGACAACCCGACGATCGTCGACCTCGCCGGCGACATCGGTGTGGCCGACCTGAAGCTGGCCGACCTCGGCATCGACGTGTTCAACGCGCTGGGCATCGGAGACCCGACCGTCAACGAGCTGCTCGGCGACATCGGCGCCGAGAACCTGACGCTGAACGGACTGCTGCAGACTGCGGTGGACGCGCTGGGCCTCGGCGGGCAGACCCCGGCGTCGCTGATCGACGCACTCGGGGGTGGCGACCTGACCACCCACGAGTTCATCACGACGCTGCTGGGCGGCCTGGGCCTGGGCGACCAGACCATGATGGACCTGCTGAGCCAGGCCGGTGTCGCCAACGCCGACATGAGCCAGATCATCATCAGCATCCTCGGGGATGCCGGCAACACCAACATGACCGACGTCCTCGACTTCACCGGCCTCGGCAGCGTCACGCTTGCGCAGGTCGTCCAGCTGATGGGCATCTACGACCTGTCGCTCGGCACCGTGCTCAACAACATGGCGAACCTCGGGATCACCGGGAACCTGACCATCAACGACATCCTGGTCGCGTCCGGTGCCTCACCGCTGGACAAGGGCGGTGACGCCTCCCTGGCCGATTCGCTCGCCAGCATGACCATCGGCGGAATGTTGGGCGACAGTGCCGACGCGCCGCTGAGCTCGCTGCTCGGCGACATGGGCACCCAGACGCTGGCCGAAGTCATTCAGGCCAACTTCAGTCAGACGTTGGGCGACATGCTCAGCCAGGCCGGCTACGCCGACATGACCCTCACCGAGCTGGTGCTGGCGAACATGCCCGACCAGCCCCTGTCGGAACTGTTCGGCGTCATGGGCAACACCACCCTGTCCGACCTGATCAACCAGCTGGTCCCCGCCGACCAGACCATCGTCGACATGCTCAACGAGTCGGGCATCGGCGACATGCATCTGAGTGACCTGCTCAACCAGGCCTTCGGCGACCAGACCGTGGCCAACGCCCTGGACGACGGCGGCCTGGGCAGCATGCAACTCGACGACATCATCAGGCAGGCGCTGGGTCCGCAGAGCGTCAACGACATGCTCAACGAGTTCGGTATCGGCGGCCAGTCGCTCAGTGACCTGTTCGACCAGTTCTTCGGCACCACGACCCTCAGCGACGGTCTCATCGATCTGGGTCTGGGCACGCAGACCCTCAACGAGCTGATCGACTCGCTGTTCGGGACCTCGACGGTGAGTTCACTGCTCGGTGACTTCGGCACCCAGACCGTCGACGAGCTGCTGGCGTCGATGGGGCTCGGTGATCTCACGGTGATCAACGCCCAGATCGAAGAATTCTACGGCTCGCTCTCCTACTGGTTCGACGGCCTGGGGAACCAGATCGCGGCGGTGCTCGGTGGTTAAGCGACCTGATCGGCAAAGCAACTTCGGAACGTCAGTCCGGGAGGGCCTCATGCAGCAAACACTCCGTCCGTACGTCACGACAGGCCTGGCTGTCGTCGGCGTGGGTCTCATCGCGGTTCCGCCCGTGACCTCGAACCTGCCGCAGCTGCAGCATCAGCTCGCGACCGTCGAGCAACGGCCCGTCGCACTGACGGCGGACGGTGACTTCTTCTCGCCGTACACCGACCTGTTCAACCACACCATCGCCAACCTGCAGGCGTTGAACCAGAACTCGGTCGACATGTTCGGCCTGCTGGAGCACATCTTCACCAACCCGCAGCAGGCGCTGGCCGGCATCCCTGATGTCATCAACATCTTCACCAACGCGATGCCCACCATCGACGCGCAGCTGCTGCCGTTCCCGGCCGACATCAGCATCCAGCTGCCGCTGTGGATAAACTCGCTGCTCGCCGGAATCGGCCCGTGGGTAACGCTTTTCAACGCCATGCAGGACGTTCTGCGTGACGTCTTCGACTTCAGTGACCCGATGGGGGCGCTCTCCGCGCTGTTCGGTGCGCCGGCGACCCTGCTGGACGCCTTCCTCAACGGCAGCACCGGCCTCAACTACGGCGATCTCAGCATTCCGCTGTTCAACGGCCTGCTGACTCCCGGACAGCCGATCGATGCCAACTTCGACATCGGCAGCCTCGTCGAGATGTCCGGCTTCGGCGACACGAGCATCACCGAGCTGCTCACTCAGGCAGGCATCGGCGACATCCCGCTGGACACCCTGATCACCGACCTGCTCGACCAGGCCGGCTTCGGCCACATGACGCCGGTGGATCTGCTGAACGACTTCGGGATCGGCACCGAGCCGCTGTCCGAACTGCTGATCGGTGTGTTCAACGAGGCCGGCATCGGTAACCCCACGATCGCCCAGCTGCTGACCGACCTCGGCGGCATCAGCCCGGATGACTCGATCGCGAGCCTGCTGATCGCCCTGCTCAACGCCCCGGAAGTCGGGATCGGCAACCCCACCATCTCCGAGTTGATCCTGAGCCTCGTCGGCGGCGACGACCAGTCCGTGGGCGGCCTGATCAAGGACCTGCTCGGTGCCAGCGGCGGCGAATCACTGGCCAGCCTGGTCGATCCGACATGGACCGTCGGCGGCCTCATCACCGACGCGCTGGGCAACCCCCCGCTGACCGATCTGTTCGCGCAGTTGGGACTCGGCGACGTCAACATCGGCACCGGATTGGTCAGCGTCCTCGGCCCGATGGGCGAAGAGTCGCTGCTCAGCCTGCTCAACAGCGGCTTCCTCGGGCCGGACATCACCGGCGACACCGGGCTGCTCGACCTGCTCGCTTCGATGTTCCCCCCCGGCGCCACCCTGGAAGAGCTGATGGCGGACTTCGGGACCATGACGCTCGGCCAGCTGATGGAGGAAATGCCGGCCGGGGAGGGCTTCCCCCCGGACACCATGATCGTCGACATCCGGCTGACCGAGCTGCTGTCGACCGTCTATCTCCCCGGCCAGACCATTCCGCTGGGCGACACGCCGTTGTCCCAGATCCCCGGTTTCCCCCCGGACATGGCGAGCCTGGTCGAGAAGGCCGGCAACCCCACCCTCAACGCGCTGCTGGGCACCAACACCGTCGGCGAAACCCTGCAGAACCTGGGCCTCTACGACGCCACCATGACCCAGCTCGTTCAGTCTGTGGGCCTCAGCGACTACGAGCTGGCGGTGCTGTTCCAGGGTCTGGGCAACCTGAGCGGCAACGTCACGCTGGAAGAGTTCTTCACCGACCTGGGGTTCAACCCGACCCTGGCGCAGATCGTGGAAGGCCTCTTCCAGGGAATGGGCTTGGGCGACACCTCCGTGCTCACGCTCCTCGAGGACTGGGGGCTGGGCAGCATCGGTCTGCAGAACCTGATCGACGCCCTGGGCCTGCAGAACCTCGGCATCCAGGACATGCTCAACGACCTCGGCCTGAACAACATCGACCTGGACATGTTCATCGACCGACTCGGGTTGAGCGGCATCTCGATTGCCGGTTTGCTCAGCGGCCTGGGCCTGGACAACACGCACCTCGACGACTTCATCAACAGTCTGTTGGGCGGCGTTTCGATCGGCAGCATGCTGGATGGGCTGGGCCTCGATGAGGTGCATCTCGACTCCTTCATCACCGACGTGATGACCAGTGTGTTGGGCGACCCGACCCTGGGCACGTTGCTGGGCTGGCTGGGCCTGGACAACTACGACCTGGACACCATCGTCGGCAACCTCGGACTCGATGGCGTGACGCTCAATTCGCTGCTCACCGATCTCGGCATCGGCAGCCTCGACATCAACGGCCTGGTCGATGGTCTGGGTCTTTCCGACCTGGGCCTGCTGAGCATCAACGGCGACTTCTTCGGGATGGCTGCCGAGTGGCTCAACGACATTCCGAACCAGATCGCCGCGGCGCTGGGCTTCCCAGGCTGACCCTGCGCAGCAGGTGAGCCGCCGTAACCAGAACTGAATTGACAGACAGAGCTAGCACAACTGTGGGCCACACAGATAGGAAAACCCAAATGGCAGTAGGGCGTAACACTTCAGGCAACGGTCAGCAGGGTCGGCGTGGCCGACGACTGCTGGGAGCCGGCAGTGCGGTTGGGGCGTTTTTGGCGTTTGGGTTGGGGCCGTTGTCGGCGGCGCGCTGCGCATGCTGATGAGTTGGATTGGGTTGTTGATCTGCTCGGTTCGGATTTGGCTGGGGCGCTGGGGGATTTGGGTCAGGCGTCGTCGTGGGAGACGTTGTTTGATGCGGGTTCGTGGGAGCCGTTGTTGGCCAATGGGGTTGAGTTTTGATGCCTCGGTGGCGGAGTTGCCGGGTTCGGCGGCTGCTGATGACTGGTTTGGTTCGTTGTTCTACACGCCGTTGCATGACTTGGGGCAGCAGTTTATTTTGAGTCCCTTTGGCGCTGAGGTCAGTTCGTTTGTCAACATGTTCGGTTTCGGTCAGGTGTTGATCGGTAACGGTGTTGACGGTGTGGATGGCGGACGCTGGCTGATGCTGCTGGTGGGGCTGGTGGTTTGTGGTTCGGCGATGGTGGTGCTGGTGGTACTCTGCTGAGGGCTTTGGTGGTGGGTGGCTCGGCGGGGATGTTCGGCGATGGTGGCGCCGGTGGTGCGGGTCTTGATGGTGGCGACGGCGGTGCTGGTGGTGCCGGTGGCTGGTGGATGGGTGTCGGCGGTGATGGTGGTGCTGGTGGTGCCGGCATCGATGGTGGTGCTGGTGGCAATGGTGGTGCCGGCGGTGCGGGTATCGGCTTTATGTATGGCGTGGGCGGCAATGGTGGCCTGGGTGGCGATGGTGCGGTGGGGGCGGCCGGTGCGGTGGGTTTGGCCGGGCTTGATGGTGGGTTGGGTCAGGCTGGTGGCGCCGGTGGTAATGGTGGTGCCGGGGTAAGGGTCTGGCTGATCGGTTCCGGTGGTAACGGTGGTGCCGGTGGTCAGGGCGCCAACGGTGGTGCCGGTGGTGCCGGCGGTGTCGGGTCGATGCCGATGAGGCCGGTGCTGATGGCGGTGCTGCCGGTGATGGTGGCGATGGTGGTATCGGTGGTGCCGGTGGCGCTGCGGGTGCTGGTGGTGCCGGTGGTCTGATCGGTTCGGCGGCTGACGGTGTCGGCGGCAATGGCGGCAATGGTGGTGCTGCCGGTGTCGGTGGCAATGGTGGTGCTGGTGCCGACGGTGATGCGCTCACTGTCGATGGTGGTGACGGTGGGCGTGGTGGTGACGCCGGTGTTGCCGGTGCCGGTGGTGCTGGTGGTTCTGGTGGTGGGGTTGCCGGTGGTGGGGTGTGGCGGCGACCGGTGGTGGTGGTGGTGCCGGTGGTGACGGGTTCTCGGCGACGGTGGCTGGGGACCCGGTGGTGCTGGTGGTGCTGGTGGCGACGGCGGCAACATGGGCAATGGTGGTGCCGGTGGTGCTGGTGGTGATGGTGCGGTCGGTTGGCCGGCACGACCGAGGCCGGCGGTGATGGCACGCAGGGCGCGATCGGTGGTAACGGCGGTGCCGGTGGTGCCGGTGGTGCTGGTGGCGCGTTGGCCGGTGATGGTGGCGATGGTGGTGCTGGTGGTCGTGGTGGCACTGGTGGTGTCGGTGGTGCTGGTGCTGATGGGTTGGCGGGTGCCGATGCGGTGGTCGGTTCCGGCGATGACGGTGGTGATGGTGGTGATGCGACCAGTACCGCCGGCAATGGTGGCGATGGTGGTGCTGGTGGCGCTGGTGGTGTCGGTGGTGCTTCGGTGCACGGCAATGCCGGTGTTCATGGTGTTGGTGGTGTTGGTGGTGATGGTGGTGCTGGTGGTGCGGCGGGCAATGGTGGTACCGGTGGTGCGGGTGGTGGTACCGGCGCGGCGGCCGGCGCCGGAGGCAAGGGCGGCAGCGCGGCGGACGCCGTCGCCGGCACGGGTGGTGCCGGTGGCGCCGGGGGCGCCAGCGGCTCGGGCCAGGCGGCTTCGGGTAGCGCAGGTGCTGACGGCGCGGCAGGAAACGGCGGCAATGGTGGTGTCGGCGGCGACGGTCAGCTGCTCGGCGACGGCACCGTGCAGGCCGGCGGCCGCGGCGGCGACGGCGGTGACGCCGGCACGGACGGTGACGGCGGTAACGGTGGCGCCGGCGGCCAGGGCGCAACCGGCCAGAGTGGCACCACCAATGTCAGCGGCAACGGCACCTCGGGTTCGACCGGCGGCGCCGGTGGCGAGGGTGGCACCGGTGGCGCCGGTGGCACCAACTCGGGCAACGGCGGCGCCGGTGGCGCTGGCGGCGTAGGCGGCACCGGCGGAGGCGGGGGCCACGGCTACGACGGCGACGAGGGACTCGACGCCGAGGCGGGCAGCGGCGATAACGGTGGCGCCGGCGTCGACGCCGGCAGCGCGGTGGTGGGGCGGTGGTGTCGGTGGACAGGGCGGCGCCGGTGGCGTCGCGACGCGGGCATCGCAGGCGTCCAGGGCGACGGTGGCGCGGGCGGTGTCGGCGGTGGGCCGGTAACAACGGTGGTAACGGTGGCGACGGCGCGGTGGCGGCAACAAACGGCCGGATCCGGCGGGCAGGGCGGCCAGGGCGGTACCGCGGTACACCGGCCAGGCCGAGCCGGCGGGAGCGACCACACCACCAGGTGAGCAGGGAGCGACCGGTGCGGAGGCCACGGCGGCGCGGGTGGCCGCGGTGGCGACGGCGAGCTGCTTGCCGGCGACGTCACCCAGGCCGGTGGCACCGGTGGTAACGGCGGCGCGGCCGGTAACGACGGCGATGGTGGTGTCGGCGGCGACGGCGGTAACGGCGTCGCGGGAGTCGACGGCACCACCGTGGGCCTCGACGGAACGACCGGTGGGGCCGGTTCGGCGGGCGGTACCGGTGGCCAAGGTGGTGCCGGTGGAGCGAACTCCGGCAACGGCGGCGACGGTGGCGCCGGGGGTCAGGGTGGCGCCGGTGGTAACGGTGGTGAGGCCCTGCAAGCCGACACCTACGACGGCGCCGGCGGTAACGGCGGTGGCGCAGGTGCCGGTGGCGCGGGCGGCAACGGTGGCGCCGGCGGTGTGGCGGCGGCCGGGACCGGTGGCGCCGGTGGTGCGGCGGGTAGCGGCGGCAATGCCGGAACTGCCCAGCAGGGCGGCCAGGGCGGTGGTGCCGGCGGCGCAGCCAACGCCGGTAGCGGCGGTAACGGCGGCGACGGTGCCGTCGGTGGTGGCAGGTACCGCCGGGGTCGGCGGCCTGGCGTCACTGGGGCGCCGCTGGTGCCGAGGGCACCGACGGCAGCAACACCGACGGCGCCGACGGCGGTCGCGGCGGTGACGGCTGGGGTCTGATCACCGGGACCGACATCGGACAAGGCGGCGGTGCGGGCGGCCAGGGCGGTAACGCCGGCGCGGTCGGCAACGGCGGCGCCGGTGGCACCGGTGGCACCGGTGCGACCGTCGACGGCATCACCGACGTCGACGGCAACGGCACCGACGGGTACGTCGGCGGTGTCGGCGGCGACGGTGGCCAGGGTGGTGCCGGTGGCACCACCTCCGGTAACGGTGGCGCGGGCGGTGTCGGCGGTATCGGCGGACAGGGTGGCGCCGGTGGCGCGGGCGCGGATGCCACGGTGGCCGACACCGACGGCGGAAACGGCGGCAACGCCGGGGCCGGCGGCATGGGCGGCAACGGCGGCCAGGGCGGCACGGCGACCAACGGCACCGGTGGCGCCGGCGGCAACTCCGGCTACGGCGGAAACGGCGGCATCGCCGGCGCCGGGGGCAAGGGTCTCGGTGGCGGCGGCGGTGTGACCGCCGGTAATGGTGGTCACGGCGGCGACGGCGCGCTCGGGGCCTCGACCGGTCAGGTGGGTGCCGGTGGAACCGGCACCACTAACGGTGCCAGCGGTACCGCCGGCCTGGACGGCATCGCCAGCGACGGCGGCGTCGGCGGCCAGGGCGGTGACGGCGCGGGCCTGATCAGCGCAACCAACACCGGCCAGGGCGGCGGTAACGGTGGTGTGGGTGGCAACGCGGCAGCGATCGGCAACGGTGGCGCCGGCGGTGCGGGTGGCGTCGGCGCGACCGTGGACGGCATCACCGACATCAACGGCAACGGCACCGCGGGCGCGATCGGTGGAGCCGGGGGTAACGGTGGTACCGGTGGCCTCGGTGGCAGCACCTCCGGTAACGGTGGCGCCGGTGGCGCCGGCGGGTCCGGCGGTAAGGGCGGTGCCGGCGGCGCGGGCGCGGACGCGACTGTCGCGGACACCGCGGGCGGCAACGGCGGCAACGCGGCGGCCGGCGGCGTGGGCGGTAACGGCGGCCAGGGTGGCGAGGCCAGCGCCGGCACCGGTGGTGTCGGCGGCGACGCCGGCGACGGTGGTGCCGGTGGTGCGGCCGGCGTCGGTGGCACCGGTCTCGGCGGCGGCGGCGGCGCCAACGCCGGCGCGGGCGGCTCGGCGGCAACGGCGCCGATGGCGCTGCGGCCGGTACCGCGGGCATCGGCGGCACCGGTACGGCAGGCGACGGCGCGGTCGGCAACGACGGCGCGGCCGGACTCGGCAGTGACGGCGGCGCCGGCGGAAACGGTGGCGTCGGTCAAGGCGTGATCGGAGCCACCGACATCGGCCAGGGCGGCGGCACCGGCGGCCACGGCGGTAACGCCGCATTGGCCGGCAACGGCGGCGCCGGAGGAACCGGCGGGCCGGCGCGAAGGCGCTGCCGGCATCACCGATGGTGACGGCAACGGCACCAACGGGATTCACGGTGGCGCCGGCGGCATCGGCGGTGTCGGTGGCGCGGGTGGTACCGCTGTCGGCAACGGTGGCGCGGGCGGTGCCGGAGGCGCGGGCGGCGCCGGCGGTAACGCCGGTCACGGCGCTGAGGGCATCAGCGGCGCCCCGGTCACTGCCGGGAGCGGAATGTCCGGTGCCGACGGCACCGACGGCGGCAACGGCGGCATCGGCGGTAACGGCGGCATCGGCGGTGACGGCGGGGCCGGTGGCACCGCCAGCAACGGCGACCAGGGCGCGAACGGCGCCGGCGGCGTCGGCGGCAACGCCGGAAACGCCGGAAACGCCGGTAATGGCGGCCGCGGCGCCGACGGTACCGGCGGCGGCAACGGTGCTGTCGCAGGCTCCGGCGGCAATGGCGGCGCCGGCGGCGATCGCGGCGCAGCGGGTACGGCCGGCGCAGGCGGCTGGGATTCCAGCCACACCACCCAGGCGGCCGGCGGAACCGCCGGTACGGCAGCCGTCGGCGGCAACGGCGGCGCGGGCGGCAAGGGCGGCACGGGTCTGCTTCTGGGCGACGGCACCGCGCAACTCGGCGGCGGCGGCGGTAACGGCGGTGACGCCGGAACGATCGGCAACGGTGGTGCGGGTGGCAACGGTGGCGCCGGCGCGGCCGGTGCGGTCGGCTCGGTGGCGACCGCCAACGGCGGAACCGGCGGCAACGGCGCGGCCGGTGGTAACGCCGGCAGCGGCGGCAAGGGCGGCTCGATCTCCGGCAACGGCGGTCTGGGCGGCGTCGGTGGAGCCGGTGGCAACGGCGGTGCGGGTGGCGCCGGCATCCAGGGCATCGCGGGCAACGATGCTGTTGCGGGCAGTGGTGGCAACGGCACCGACGGCACCGACGGCGGTAACGGCGGTAACGGCGGCGTCGGCGGCGCCGGCGGCAACGGTGGTCAGGGCGGTTCTGCCACCAACGGCACCGCCGGCCTCAACGGCAGCGGCGGAATCGGTGGTAACGGCGGGGCCTCAGGTGCCGCGGGTAACGGCGGCCACGGCGGCGCCGGCGCCGGCGGTGGCGCCAACGACACCGCCGGGCACGGCGGCAATGGCGGCACCGGCGGTGACCGCGGTGTCGGCGGTGCCGCTGGCAAGGGCGGCTTGAACGGTGACGGCCTCACCTATCGCGCTGCCGGCGCGGTCGGGGCGGACGGCGGCGGCGGCAACGGCGGCAACGGTGGTGCCGGTGGCCACGGCGCACTGCTCGCCGACGGGTCGACCGGCCAGGCCGGTGGCTACGGCGGTAACGGCGGCGCGGCCGGCGCGATCGGCACCGGCGGCCAGGGCGGCGCCGGTGGTAACGGCGGCAGCGGCGTGGTCGGTGTGACCGACGGTGACGGCAACGGAACCACCGGCGGCAACGGCGGCGTCGGTGGCTACGGCGGTAACGGCGGCCAGGGCGGCACCACCTCGGGCGCCGGTGGCCTCGGCGGTGCGGGCGGCACCGGCGGCAGCGGCGGCAACGGCGGCGATGGCGTCCTGGTGTTGACGGCAGCACCGGTGGAAACGGTGGCCTCGGCGGGCACGCCGCAGCCGGTGGCGCCGGCGGTGGGCGGCGATGCCACCCACGGCGCCGGTGGTGTCGGTGGCGCGGCGGCAACGCCGGCAACGCCGGTAACGGTGGCGCCGGCGGCGACGGCGGTGCCGGTGGCATCGGTGCCGCCGCCGGTAACGGTACCGGCGGCACCGGTGGTGACCGCAGCGTCGGTGGCGCCGGTGGTGCGGGCGGCACCGGCCAGGGTGGCGTCCAGTCCAGCGGCGGCCAGGATGGCACCAACGGCGCGGGCGGCGACGGTGGCGCCGGCGGTAACGGCGGCGACGGACAGCCCTCGGAGACGGCTCCGCGCAGGACGGTGGCGTCGGCGGTGATGGCGGCGCGGCCGGCGCGATCGGTACCGGTGGCGCGGGCGGCAACGGTGGTGCGGGTACCGCCGGCACCGACGGCATCACCAACGGTGACGGCGACGGCACCAGCGGCACCGCGGGCGGCAACGGCGGCAGCGGCGGTCAGGGCGGCGCCGGTGGTACCACGGCCGGCGACGGCGGCGTGGCGGTTCTGGCGGCGCCGGTGGCGCGGCGGCAACGGCGGTGCCGGTGTCAACGCGGCCGACGGCTCTGATGCGGCGGCCAACAGTGGCGGCAATGGCGGCGACGGCGGCGACGCCACCAGCACCAACGGTGATGGTGGGGCCGGCGGTAGCGGTGGCAACGGTGGCGCGGGTGGTGCGGCCACCAACGGCAACACCGGTGCGGCTGGGGCCGGTGGCCAGGGCGGTGCCGGCGGCAACACCGGCGACGGCGCCAACGGTGGCCACGGTGGTGCCGGCGCGGGCGGCGGTGCCAACGAGATCGCCGGCCACGGCGGTAATGGTGGCCAGGGCGGCGTCGCCGGTACGGCGGGCGCCGGTGGCGCCGGTGGTACCGGTGGTGACGGCACGGCAGCCGACAACGGTCTGGACGGCGCGGTGCTCGGCGGTGCCGGTGGCAACGGTGGCGCCGGTGGCCAGGGTCAGATTGTGGGCGGCGTGAGCCAGGCCGGCGGCAACGGCGGTTCCGGCGGCGCAGCAGGCACGGTCGGCCAGGGTGGCACCGGTGGTGACGGCGGGGCCGGAGCTGCCGGCTTGGCCGGAGCGACCGATGGATCCGGAGATGGCACCGACGGTACGGCCGGCGCGGCCGGCGGCAACGGCGGTGCGGGCGGTGCCGGTGGCGCCGACGCCGGAGACGCCGGTGCCGGCGGTAAGGGTGGCGCCGGTGGTGCCGGCGGTGTCGGCGGTAACGCCGCCAATGGCACCGCGGGAACCAATGCGACCGCCGGCAGCGGCGGCAACGGTGGCGTCGGCGGTGACGCCAGCGGCACGGCCGGTAACGGTGGCGCCGGCGGTGCCGGCGGCACCGGTGGTGTCGGCGGTGTGGCCAATGTCGGCAACAACGGTGCCGACGGCGAGGGCGGTCTCGGTGGCGACGGTGGCGCGGGCGGCAACGCCGGGGTCGGCGGCCGCGGCGGCGACGGCGCGGGTGGCGGCACCAATGCCGTTGCGGGAAGCGGCGGCAAGGGCGGCAACAGCAACAGCATCGCGGGCACGGGTGGTGAGGCCGGGGCCGGTGGTTTGGCCGGCGACGGTGTCACCCAGGCCGACAGCGGCCTCGCCGGTGCCGACGGCGCGATCGCCGCGGGTGGCACCGGCGGTAACGGCGGCAACGGTGTGACGCTGGGCAGCGGCCTGGCGCAGGCCGGCGGCCACGGCGGTGTCGGCGGTAACGCCACCGGGGAGTTCGGTAACGGCGGAACCGGCGGTAACGGCGGTACCGGCGCCAACGGCACCTCGGGCACCAACGCCGCCAACGGCGCCGGTGCGGCCGGCGGCAACGGCGGCAACGGCGGTTCGGCCGGTCAGCACGGCACCGGCGGCACCGGCGGCAACGCCGGTAACGGCGGCACGGCCGGGAACAACACCTCGGTCGGCGCCAACGGTGGAGCCGGCCAGAATGCGCCCAAGGACCCGCAGGGCCAGCCCATGGCCGGTGGAGCCGGCGGCAATGGCGCCGACGGCGCGACCGGGTACGCCGGCGGCGCAGGCGGTCTCGGCGGTACCGGTGGCGCCGGTGGCACCGTGACCGGTGACGGCGGCAAGGGTGGCCTCGGTGGCTCCGGTGGCGTCGGTGGCGGTGGCGGCAAGGGCGGTAACGGCGGTGTCGGCGGTACCGGCGGTGCCGGCAGCCTCGGTATGCCCGGGCGCCAAGGCGGTACCGGCGGCGAGGGCGGCCAGGGCGGCGACGGCGGTGTCGGCGGCGCGGCCGGTCTGGGCGGCGCGGGCGGCGTGGCCCTGGGTGACGGCCAGTCGGGTGGTGCGCACGGCGACGCCGGCGTCGGCGGTAAGGGCGGTGCCGGAGGTCTCGCCGGCAACGGTGGTAACGGTGGCGCCGGTGGCGCCGGCTACAACGGCCTGGTCGGTCAGGGCACCGGCGGCGGCGGCACCGGTGGCACCGGTGGCAACGGTGGAACCGGTGGAACCGGCGGTCAGGGCGGTGCCAACACCGACGGCACCCACGCCCAGGGTGGCTCCGGTGGTCAGGGCGGCAACGGCGGCAAGGGCTCCAACGGTGCCTCCAAGCCCAGCAAGTCCAACTGGGCGGGCAGCGGCGGAAACGGTGGCGACGGTGGTTCCGGCGGTACGAACGGTGACGGCGTCACCGGTTCGTCGGGCACCGACGGTGTCGCCGGCGGTAAGGCCGTCAGCGGCAGCAGCACCGTGGGTGTCGGCGGCGCCGGTGGCATCGGCGGTGCGGGCGCACCGTGATGATCCACCGGCACCGCTAGCCCCGGCGCCAGCGGCCCCGGCGGCGATGCGCACCGGATAACGACAAGGGCGGTGACGGATGATCCGTCACCGCCCTTGTCGGTGCCGCGCTATGGCGCAGCAGGACGACCGCTAGTGCGGGGCTTCCTCACGGGTCCTCGGCCAGGCGAACAGGGCGATGCGCTGATCCCACTTGGCCATGTAGTGCTCGCCGAGGAACACCCCGCCTCGTCGCTCCAGAACCGGCGCCCGTAGGAACCGTCGCCGGCATTGGCATCACCGATGATCCGTTGGCACTGCGGTTCGATCTCGAACACGCTCTGGACAAACCCGCGGAACATGATCGCGCCGTGTCCGTGCTCGACCATGTCGAGTTCGGCGATGGCCGCATGCAGTCCCACGTCGTAGGGATGCGCGTCGTAAACGGCGGCGAGATCGTCCTGGGCGGCACGGAACAGCTCCATGTAGCCCATCGGCCGCCCGTCGATGCTGAAGACGTAGGGGCGTGAGTAGCTGCCCTCGAATTGACCTCCATGTGGCGGCGCCATTGGTCGGGTGGATAGTCGTAGCTCCAGGTCTGGGCCAGGTGCGGCCGGTTCATCCACTCGGAGATCATCTCGGCGTCGCCGGCCGGGTCCGCGAAACGAACGGTGTACGGCTCGGCACCGGCAGCGGCGGTGGCGGAACGGCGCGGACCTCGTCGCTTACGTCATGCCGTGGCATGCGCGAACTCATGGTGAACCCGAAGCCGTTGGCCGAGATGGTTTCGGTGGACATGACAAGTGCCTCCTGGGAATCCGTTACTGGCAGCCGTCGCCGATGGGCTCGCCGATAATGCTACGTCCACCGGCGAGCGTGCGGGTCTGTACGCCGACACGCCGCAGTAACTGGCATTCCGCGCACGCTCGCCGCTTAGAGCGTCAACACCACTTTCCCGGTCACCTCACCCGAAGCCAGCAGCCGGTGCGCCTCGCCCGCCTGCTGGATCGGCACCCGCGCGCCGATCACCGGCTTGATTCGGCCGTCACCGAGCATCGGCCACACCTTCTCGGTCACCGCCGTGACGACAACGCCCTTCCCGCGCGGCCCGTCGACCGGCCGGCCGCGCAACGCGGTGCCGATCACCGCGGCGCGTTTGCCGATCAGCTTGCCCAGGTTCAGTTCGCCTTTGACCCCGCCCTGCATCCCGATGACGATCAGGCGGCCGTCGTTGGCCAGCGCGTCGATATTGCGGTCGAGGTATACCGCCCCCATGATGTCCAGGATCACGTCGGCGCCACCGGCCTCGAGGATCCGTGCGACGAAGTCCTCTTCGTGATAGTTGATGGTGACCTCGGCGCCCAACTCGCGGCAGAACGCCAGCTTGGCCTCCGACCCGGCGGTGACGGCCACCCACGCCCCGAGTTGGCGGGCGACCTGGATGGCGTGGCTGCCCACTCCGCTCGCGCCGCCGTGCACCAGTAACTGCTGGCCCTCGCCCAGTCCCGCCGTCTGCACCAGGTTCGACCACACCGTGCAGGCCACCTCCGGCAGGCCGGCGGCGTCCACCAGGTCCACGCCGTCGGGAATCGGCAGCACCTGCGGGGCCGGCACCGCGACGTACTCGGCGTAGCCGCCGCCGGCCAGCAAGGCGCAAACCTGTTGTCCGACAGTCCAATCGGAAACCCCGTCACCCACCGCGGCGACCTCGCCGGAGACCTCCAGCCCGATGGTCTCGCTGGCGCCCGGCGGCGGCGGGTACTTGCCGGCGGCCTGGAGCAGGTCGGCTCGGTTCACCCCGGCCGCGGCGACCCGGATCAGCACCTCGCCGGCGGCTGGACGGACATCGTCGACCTGTTGCCAGGACAACACCTCGGGGGACTCAGCGACAACGGCATGCATGGTCGCCAGGGTACGATTTCCCGCGGTGGCGTGGCAGAGCGGCCTAATGCACTCGCCTTGAAAGCGAGAGACGGCTAAAACCGTCCGGGGGTTCAAATCCCTCCGCCACCGCCGATCGGCCCGCGGCGCGCCGCTCAGCCGAACAGACCCGGCTCCGGCTCGCCGTTGCGGATCCGCTGCAGAAGCACCGCAGACCAGCCCCGGTCGATCACGACGTGGTGCGCCGCCTGAACGCCGTACTGGCGTAGCGCTGCGAGGAACCACTCCCAGCGCAGGTCGGTCCCGGGCTGGCCCGGCTCGGGGTAGACGACCCACGCCGTTCGGCCGGCCCCGGCCGCGTTGTAAGCCGCCCGCAGCCAGGCCAGATCCACCCGCCGCAGCGCAAAGGCGATCACCACGTCGGCGTGGTTCGGGTTGGTTCGACTGATGGCGAGCAGTCGCAGCTCCGATTCGGCCGGCGCGTTGATCACCGCCACGCTGCGGCCCCGCCCGATCTGCAGCATCTGCTCAAGCTGCGCCAGGCCGGGTCCACTGGTGGTGTCGTCATATAGGGCAGTCGTCATAGGTTGCTGACCCAGCCTTCCCCGCGCTCGGCGGCCCGCCGCATCAATGCGGAGAACTCGTCCGTCTGATGTGAGACATGGTGCTTATCAACGGTTTCGGTTGCCATACCGGAGTCGGCTATATCCCGCGAATGCCGCATCGCGCCTTCCATCTGTTTGAAAAGCGTTCACCCAGACGACATTCAGCATGGAAGATGGCACATGCAGTGTCCAATACTTAGATCCACGCGGAGCCATTGGCGGGACCAATAGCTCCCTGCTAGCTGCGTCGCTCGGCCACCATGGCGTCGAGCATTGCGGCGAACGCGCGCGCCGCTGCGGACTGGTAGACGCCGGCACGCTGCAGCACCTGCACGGTGCGGGTCGGCAGCGGTGGATCCAGCGGGACCGGGTGCAGGTCGGGGCGTTCACTGGTGATCGCATCCGGCAACACGGTGGCGACGACGCCGCGTCCCACCAGCTCCAACAATGCGCTGACCGAGTTTGCTTCGATCGCGATATTCTGTGGCACTTGGCATTCGGCGAAGTAGGCGTCGACGTGCAGTCGGGTGGCGAAGTCCGAACTGAGCAGCCCGAGTGGTTCGCCGGCCAATTCCGCAACCGGCACCCGGACGGCACCCGTCTCGAGCGGATGGCCCGAGCCCACCACCAGAACCAATGTCTCGGCGAACAGTGTCCGGGCCTCGATGCCGGCCGCGTGCGGGCCGGCGAAGCCGATCCCGAGGTCGAGTCGATCTGCCAGGAGGTCGGCCTCCATCTTGTCCTGGTTGGTCTCCAGAACCGTCACCCTGATGCCGGGATAGGCCTCCCGGTAGCTGTAGATCAGCTGGCCGATCAGATACGCGGTGAAGGTGGGTGTCACCGCGATCCGCAGGTTGCCGCGCGAAAGGTCACGCACATCGTGCACGGCCCGTTCGGCGGCCTCCAGATCCCGCACCGCCAGCCGGGCATGGTGGACGTAGGCGGAGCCGGCGTCGGTGAGCCGAACGGTGCGGCCGGACCGGTCGAACAGCTTCACCCCGACCGCGTGCTCGAGTTGCTTGATCTGTTGGGACAGCGTCGGCTGGGAGATGTGCAGCGCTTCGGCGGCCCGAGTGAAATTCTGATGGTCGGCGACCGCCAACAGGTACTTGATGTGCCGCAGCTCCATCGATCGACTATAGGAATCTCGGGTCGCCGGTGTTGCAATACCGGGTGCGACTCGCCGTCTTCGACCGCGCAGAGCCGGGAGACCCGCAGCATTGCTCGGATCGCCCAGGGCGAACGCAGGTCACGGCGTCACCGGAGGCGCGGGATCTCGGCGGCGATGGTGTCCATCAGCGCGGCGTAGCGCTTGGCCTCCGGATCGCGGCCGGGCTTGCCGCTGGAGATCAGCCCGGCAGCCAGGCCACGCGCCGGGTCGGCCCAGATGGCGACGTTGACCAGGCCCAGATGCCCGAAAGCCGAGGGCGCGCCGCGACCGAACGGGCCGAACCGCTCCGAGCCGAGCATGTAGCCGGTGCCCCAGCGCAGCGGCACCAAGCCCGTCGCCACATCCGGTCGCAGCCGCCGGCACTGGGCCGTCGCCGCGGCCATGGTCTCCGGCGACACCACCCGCACGCCGTCGAGCTCGCCTCCGCGGCGCCAGATCTCGGCGAATCTCGATAGCTCGAACGCCGTCGAGATGGTGTTCGACGAGGGATGACGCTGGTCAGATACAGCGGGTGTTGGTGAACGGGATGATCTCGTGCATGGTCCCGCCGATCGCCCGGCGGAACACCGCGGCCACCGGACCGGGAAGCGGGCGGCCGGTCGCGTGACTGGGCGCCACCAGCGGGACGTCGTCCTGGGACACACCGAAATTCGTCCATCGGAAACCCAGCGGGTCGAGGATCTCCTCGGCCAGGATGTCGCGGATATGGCGCCCGGTGGCCGCCGAGACGATCTCACGCACCAGCGGGCCCCAGGTCAGAGCGTGGTACATGTGCGCCCAACCCGGGGGGTAGATCGCCCGCAGGTTCGCCAGCTGCTGCCGGGTGTACTCGCTGTCATCGACGCGATGCACATCGGGCCGCGGTCCGGTGGCGAACGGCACCCCGGCGCTGTGCGTCAGAACCTGACGGATCGTGGTGCGGCCCTTGCCGTGTCGACCGTACCCGGGCAGATAGTCGGCCACCCGGTCGTCGAGCGAGAAGCAGCCCCGCTCGACGAGCATGTGCACCACGGTCGAGGTGATCGCCTTGGCGGCCGAGTACGCGCAGAACGGGGTGTCGGTGGCCACCACCACCTTGTCGGCGTCGGCGGGATCGGTGGGCGCATTGCCGAGGGCGTGCCCGATCGCGCGGTTGAGCACGACGCGGCCGTTGTGGCGCAGGCACAGCTGGATCGCCGGGTGCATGCCGGCGCCATACCAGTGCCGCGCGGCCTGCCAGATGCGTTCCACCGCCGCCGGGTCGATGCCGGATGAGTCTTCCTCGCCGACCGCGGTCACGGCGTCCAGATCGGCCGGGAGCCGGATCCGCCCATCGGGTGTGGTCATCTCGGGAATCTCCGTCACCGCTGCCGCCCCTCGCCCCGGCCGAAATACAGTTCCTGGGTCGCAAGACAGACCAGCTGCCCGGCCCGGTTGTACATCGTCGAGCTCGCCAGTCCGCGCCCGGCGACGCCGCTGGGCGAGAATTGGTCGGACAGCACCCAATCCGACAGGTCGACGGGCCGCTGAAACCACAGCGCATGGTCGATCAGCGCGTTGAACACGCTGGTCTTGGTGGCCCGCCGCATGGCGACCGCGGTCTCGACCATGGTGGTGCCGGACAGGTAGGTCAACAGGGCGCTGTGCAGCGCGGGGTCGTCCGGCACCGCCGCAGAGGGCTTCCACCACAACCGGATCCGCGGTACCGGCTCGTCGCGGTCAAGAGCCAGGCGTGGCGGCGCGTCGACGTAGCGCAGCTCGAACGGGTGGGGCTGGACCCAGTAGCCGCCCAGTTCGTCGGCGTAGTCCGCGAGTTGCTGCTGTACCGGCGGCAGGGAGTCCGGATCGGGCACCTCGGGCATCGGCTGCTGGTATTCGGGCGCGTCGACGGCGGCACTGAACGACGACAGCACTTCCAGCAGGATCTCGCCGTCCTGGCGGGCGGTGACCTGACGTGTCGACAGCGTGCCACCGTCGCGGGCCACGTCGACGTGTAGGTCGACCGGGCGGCGGGCGTCACCGGCCCGCAGGTAGTAGACGTGCAGGCTGTGCGGAATACGGCCGGGGGCGGTGCGGCTGGCCGCCATCAGCGCCTGGCCGGCGATGTGCCCGCCGACGATGTGGTGGTGCGGGTTGTCGAGCTGGGTGGCGACGAACCGGTGCTCACCGCTCTGCTCGACGTCGAGGGTGGCGACGACGTCGGCCAGGGCCGGTTGCGGGAAGGACACGCCGGTCATGCGTGCGCCCCGTGCTCCAGCAGGTACACCCCGGCGCCGATCAGCACGACCCCGCCGGCCATCACCGGTGTGAACGGGTCGGCGAACAGCAACCGGGCCAGCGCCGCGGTCAGCGCCACCCCGACACCCGCCCAGACCCCGTAGGCCACTCCGACCGGCATCCCGCGCTTGAGCACCAGCGCCAGCAACACGAACGACACCAGGTAGCCGACGGTCACCGGGATCGCCCACTGCCATCGGCTGAAACCGTCGGAGGCCCGCAACGACAGCGTCCCGGCGACTTCGAACCCGATCGCCCCGAACAGCAGAACCCAGGCCATCACTCGCCGGTGAACTCGGGCTTGCGTTTGCCCATGACGGCGCCGATACCCTCCAGCAGGTCCTTGGACGCCAGGAACGCCGAGTTCCACGCCGCGACGTAACGCAGGCTGGCCGCCACCCGGTCGGTGCGCTGCTCATCGAGCACGTCCTTGACGCCGGCCACGGTCAGCGGCGGGTTGGCGGCGATCTCGGCGGCGGTGGCGTGCGCGGCGGCAAGCGTGGCGTCGGCGTCGGCAAAGACGTCGTTGACCAGGCCGATCTTCTCGGCGCGGGCGGCGTCGATGTCTTTACCGGTCAGCGCCAGCTCGCGCAGATGCCCGTCGGACAGGATCAGCGGCAGCCGGGCCAGACTGCCGACGTCGGCGACGATGGCCAGCTTGACCTCGCGCACGCTGAACTTGGCGTCGGCCGACGCGTAGCGGATGTCGACCGCGGAGATCAGGTCGACCCCGCCGCCGATGCACCAGCCCTGGACCGCCGCGATCGTCGGGGTGCGGCAGTCGGCGACCGCGGTGATCGCATCCTGCATGCCGCGCAGTTCGCGGTGGAAGTCCGCGCGCGGCCGCGCCGAGGCCCCCTCGGCGAGCATCGGGGTCATCGTCCCGCCCATCGCGGCCAGGTCCAGCCCGTAGCTGAAATTCTTGCCGGATCCGGTCAGCACGATCGCCCGCACGTCGCGGTCGGCGTCCAGCTCGGCGAACACCGTGGGCAGCTCCGACCAGAACGCCGGGCCCATCGCATTGCCCTTGCCCGGACCGATCAGGGTCACCCGGGCGACGTGGTCTTTGGTCTCGACGGTGACGGATTCATAGGACTCGGTCATACCCAGACCGTAGCGTGGGCACATGGCCTCCGATCTGCGACCCGGTCCCGATGCACCCCCCGCCGACGAGCTGGCCGGCGCCGAAGCCACGTGTGCGGTGCTGGCGCAGGTGCTGCACCACATCAGCGGCGATGAGCTGTCCAATCAGACGCCGTGCTCGGAATTCGACGTCGCGCAGCTGACCGATCATCTGCTGAACTCCATCACCGTCCTGGGCGGCGCGGCGGGCGCAGAGTTTCCGGCCCGCGAGGCCACCGAGTCCCCCGAACGGCGGGTCATCGCCGCGGCCCGGGCCGCCCTGGACGCCTGGCACGGCCGTGGCCTGGACGGCAGCGTCACGATCGGCCCCAATGAGCTACCGGCGCGGATGGCGGCGGGAATTCTGTCGGTCGAATTCCTGGTACACGCGTGGGACTACGCGACGGCGACGGGCCGTACGGTGCAGGTGGCCGAACCGCTGGCCGAGTACGTGTTGGGTCTGGCGCAGGCCATCATCACACCGGCGGGCCGGGTCCGAGCGGGGTTCGACGAGCCCGTCGAGGTCGCCGACTCCGCCCCGGCCCTGCAGCGGCTGATCGCATTCACCGGACGGTCATAGCCCCGCTACCTGCACGTCAACCCGATGTCGTCCGGCATGCCTAGCGTGGGTAGGACATGGACGTTTCCGGATGGTTATGGGCAGTGACGATCGCCGGCCTGGTGGGGCTCCTGGCGTTCGACTTCTTCGCGCATGTCCGCAGGGCGCATGTTCCGACGTTGGCCGAGGCCGCGGCGTGGTCCGTCGGCTACATCGCCATCGCCGTGCTCTTCGGGGTCGGCATGTTCGTCTTCGGCGGATCCGATGTGGGTTCGGAGTACTTCGCCGGGTACCTCACCGAGAAGGCGCTGTCGGTCGACAACCTGTTCGTGTTCCTGGTCATCATCGCCGGCTTCCGGGTGCCTCGAGTCGACCAGCAGAAGGTGCTGCTGTTCGGGATCGTGATGGCGCTGGCCGCGCGGACCGGCTTCATCTTGCTCGGCGCCGCGCTGATCCACCGTTTCTCCTGGATTTTCTACTTCTTCGGCCTGCTCCTGCTGCTGACGGCGGGCAACATGCTCAGGTCGGGCAGCGCCGGGGTGTCTCACCGGACCCCCGATGTCATCGTCGGGCTGGTGAAGAAGGTCGTGCCCACCAGCGCCCGTTATGACGGCGACCGGGTGTTCACCCGGATCGGCGGGCGCTGGGTGATCACCCCGATGCTGCTGGTGATGCTGGCGATCGCCGGCACCGATGTGATCTTCGCGCTCGACTCGATCCCGGCGATCTTCGGCCTGACCCAGAACACCTACATCGTGTTCACCGCGACGGCGTTCTCCCTGCTGGGCCTGCGGCAGCTCTACTTCCTGATCGACGGCCTGCTTGACCGGCTGGTGTATCTGTCCCACGGCCTGTCGGTGATCCTCGGCTTCATCGGCGTGAAGCTGATCATGCATGCGATGCACGAACAGGGCGCCGGCGGCATCGAAATCGGCACCGGGCCGTCGCTGCTGGTGATCGCCGGCGTGCTCGCGGCTACCGTCATCGCCTCACTGCGGCACCGCCGGGACGCACCCCGCAGCGAGACCGAGCGCGAGCCGGAGCTTGCACTGCGGCCCTGACCGGATCGCCTACACCCGCTCCAGGTAGAAGTAGAAGTAGCGGCCGTTGTCCAGGACGCCCGCCTTGCCGTTCATGATGCCCATCACGGTGTCGTCGTCGACGCGCTTGAAGTGGTCGTGGGTGGGCTGGCCGTCGTAGACCATGGTGGCCACCACCTCGCCGCGGAACTCCTCGTTCCACAGGCTGGCCTCGCCCTTGCCGAGTTTGACGTTGGAGAACTTGTTGCCGTCCTCGTCGAGGCAGACCAGCGGTTGCACGTCGGTGACCGAGCGGAACGTCTTACCGAACCAGCGTGCCTTTTCCAGCAGGCCGTTCATCTTGTGGCCGGTGACGAACTCGCCGCCCCGCCACTCGCCGATCATCTGCTCGACGGTGGCCGGCGGCAGCGTCGCCCAGAACTCGTCGAGTTCGGCGTCGGCGATGGTGTCGGTGCGCTGTTTGAACGTGGTGAACCTGGTGCGGGCCTGCTCGTCGCTCATCGCGCTCACCCGGCCTTCTTGACGGCCCGCTTCAGGGCGAACAGCAGCCCGTGCGCCAGCACCGCGGCCACCCCGGGCAGCGGGTTGTCGGCGCTGACGGTGTAGCTGATCTCGGTGCCCGAACCGGCCGGGCGCAGCACCACGTCGCCGATGTAGTTGCGGAACGGGATGCCCGACACACCCCGGTAGCTCAGCCGCTGATCGGGCTCGAAGGCGATGACCTCCTCGACCATCGGCGCCATCCCGGGCACCGCCTGGATGCGGCGCTGGGCGCCCACGCCGTTGGGCTCGGGAGTGCCGGGCCGGACCAGGGTGATCTTCAGGCCGGGCGCCCACGAGGACATGCCCTCGTGGTCGGAGAGCACCGTCCACACCCGGGATGCGGGCGCTGCGACGGTGGCGGTAGCGGTGGCGTGCATAGAAATCCTCCTCAGATCCAGCCCTGAGCGAACCGTAACAGCGCGTCGTTCTCCTCCGGCGCGCCGATGGTCACCCGCACCCCGTCGGTGCCGTACGGGCGCACCACGATGCGGGCCTCGGCGGCTGCGGCCACGAAGTCCGCGGTGCGCTGCGCCAGCGGCAACCACACGTAGTTGGCCTGCGAATCCGGCAGCTCGAACCCGGCGTCACGCAGCGCCGCGGAGACCCGGACCCGCTCGGCGACCACCGCGTCGGTGCGGGCCAGCAGTTCGTCGGCGGCATCCATCGAAGCGATCCCGGCGACCTGCGCCACGGTGGACACCGTGAACGGCACGTAGACCTTGCCCAGTGCGGTGATGAGCTCCGGATCCCCGACCGCATAGCCCAGCCGCAGCCCGGCCAACCCGTAGGCCTTCGAAAATGTCCGCAGCACAACCACATTGGAGTGTTTGCGCACCAATCCCAAGCTGTCGGGGATCATTCCGTCGCGGGTGTACTCCACATACGCCTCGTCGATGCCGACCAGGATGTGTGGCGGCACCGCCGCGACGAACCGCGCCAGCGCGTCGGGCTCGACGACGGTGGAGGTGGGATTGTTCGGGTTGCAGACGAAGATCAGCCGGGTGCGGTCGGTGATGGCGGCGAGCATTGCGTCCAGGTCGTAGGTGTGCGCCTGCAGCGGCACCTGCACGGGCACGGCGCCGGCGGTGCGCACCTGCAGCGGGTAGATCTCGAAGCTGCGCCAGCCGAACACCACCTCGTCGCCGGCGCCGGTGCTGATCTGGATCAACTGCTGACACAGGCTCACCGACCCGGCGCCCGCGGCGACGTTCTCCGGGGCGAACCCGACGTGTTCGGCCAGTCGGGACCGCAGCGCGGCGTAGCCGTTGTCCGGGTAGCGGTTGGTTCCGGCCAGGGCGGCTTCGACGGCCTTGACCACGCTGGGCAGCGGCGGCAGCACCGTCTCGTTGCTGGCCAGCTTGATCGAGCCCGGAACCGTCTTGCCCTCGACGTAGGCCGGCAATGCGGCGATCTCGGGGCGCAGGCGGGCGGTCACGGACCACAGCATATGTGCGCCGGTGGCTCGCTTCTCAGCCGCATGAACCCGCGGATTCGAAGCCGGGGTAGCGATCCGGTACCCTCAACGAGTTCGAGGAGGCGTGCCAGAGCGGCCGAATGGGACTCACTGCTAATGAGTTGTCCTCTTACCGGGGACCGGAGGTTCAAATCCTCTCGCCTCCGCCACGGTCGAGCTTGCTCGTCCGACAACTGAAGACAGGCGCCCGTAGCTCAACGGATAGAGCATCTGACTACGGATCAGAAGGTTGGGGGTTCGAATCCCTTCGGGCGCACTCAGGAATTCTCCCGCTCGCTCGGCGAGTTCCCGCCGCGGCGAGAGGGGTCCGGCGAGAACCAGGCGGTTTTGGCCTGCCAGGATCGCGCCAGCCCGTAGGCGAAGATCGCCACGGACAAGCAGATGCAGGCCCAGATCGCCGGCCCGGCGTAGCCGCCGACCCAGATCGAGACGATCGCGATCAGGCAGGCCAGCACCGTGAACAACATCGACGCCAGATACAGGTTGACCGTCCTCCTGGCCCGGGGGTCGTGCCGCAGGACCAGCATCAGCCGGCCGACGTAGCCGCTCAGGTAGAGCACGATCCAGCATGCGGCCACCTCGAAGGCGGTCAGCCACGCATCTCCGGTCAGGCCGGCGAACAGATCGGGCTCATGGCCCCGTTCGATCCTGACGAAGCTGATCAGCAGCACCAGCACGCCCAGCCCCACCGGCAGCTGCAGGTGCCGGCGCATGAGCGGCCGCACCTGATCGGGATCGGCCAGTCGCACCAGCATGTGATAGATGTTCGCGATCACCGCCACGATCAGGCACAGGCCGCCGACCAGATGCTGGACGTTCCACATTCCCAGCCACCGGTGCAGCAGCGGGCTGAGCTCGGCGCCGACCCGCGGCGACAGCAGCACCAGTGCACAGCCCTCCATGGCGATGGCGAAGGTGGCGGCGGATTCCCAGCGTGACCACCAGGTGTCCCGTCGCACCCACAGGCTGTAGAGGATCACCGCGAGGGTGGCGGTGATGAATGCCGACGTCATTGCGCACCGATTGCCCTGCCGCCCCCCGAGGTAAACCATGCGCTCTTCGCCTGCCAGGATCGCGCCGACCCGAACGCGAAGGTCCCCACCGCCAGGCAGACGCACGCCCAGATCACCGGACTGGCGTGGTCCCCACCACCCCATGTCGAGCCGATCACGACCAGACAGGCCGCGGCGGCGAACGCCATCGACACCAGGAAGAGGTCGATGGTGGCTTTGGCCCGCGGATCTTTCCGCAGGATCAGCATCAGCCGGCTCACGTAGCCGCTGAGGTAGAGCACCACGGCGCAGCCCACCAGCTCATAGACGATGAGCCAGGCAGAGGTGGTTGCGGCGGCGAACATGTCCGGGCGGTACTCCTGGTCGGCCAGTAGGTAGGAGGGCACCATCAGCGTGATGCCGAACCATACCGGGATTATCAGCTGGCGGCGCATGATCGAGCGCACCTGATCAGGATCGGCGAGCCGCACCAGCATGTGGTAGATGTTGGCCAGGATGGCCATGATCAGGCACAGGTGGCCGAGCATCTGTTGTACGTTCCACACGCCCAGCCCGCGGTGCAGGATCGGGCCGATCGCGGTGGCGCCCCACGGCGACATCAACAGCAGCGCACAGCCTTCCAACACCAGCGCGAGCGAGGCGGCGGCCTCCCAGCGTGACCACCAGGTGTCCCGGCGAACCCACGAGCTGTAGGTGATCAGCGCCAGTGTGGCGACGATGAGTACCGACGTCATCGCGCAGTCTTACGACAGCGCTTGCGGGGGGTTGGACTCCTTGATCGATCGACCGCGGGGGACGAACCATGCCGCCTTCGCTTTCCACGAGCGGGCCGAGCCGTAGGCGAAGATGGTCACCGAAACGCACACGCACAACCAGACCAGTGTGCTCACGTCGGATTTGGACCAGGTGGTGCTCAGCTGCGCCACCAAGGCCGCCAGCGCGAACGCCGAGGAGGCGGTGTAGAGCTCCACGGTCTCCTTGGCGCGTGGATCGGAACGCACCAACAGCAGCAGCCGCGTCGCGTAGCTGGACAGGAAGATCAGTAGGCCGCAGAACAACACCCAGTACACACTCGCCCAGGTGCCGCCACCTCCGCTCGTCGAGAAACCGTCCGGACGGTAGCCCGCATCGGCGATGACGAACACCGCCACCATTGCCACGATGCCGATCCCCACCGGCCACTCCACGTGCCTGCGGAACAACGGCCGGATCCGGTCGAAGTCGGCCAAGCGCGGCAGCACGTGGTAGATGTTGGCCGCGACCGCGATCACGAAGCAGATGTGGCCGATCAGCTGGTGCAGGTTCCACATCCGCGTGGCGCGCTGTACCCACGGCCCGAGTGTTTCGGCCGCCCATGGCGACATCAGCAGCAGAGCAATGGTCTCCAGCGCGATGGCCAGGGTGATGCCGATCTCCCAGCGTGACCACCACGTGTCGCGGCGCACCCACAAGCTGTAGAGCGCCACGAACACGGTGGCGCCGATGAAGACCGACGTCATGCGTCGACGTTACTGCCCGATGGTCCGTTCAGACCGGCGGTTTGTCCAGATCCGCTTTGAGATCACCGAGCCGCAGTGGCCGCGAGGATGATTCCAGATATTCCGTGACGGCGGCGTGCTCGATCAGTCCGAACCGGACCTGAAGGTCGACGGGGTTCAACCCGAAGTATCGGGCGACTCGGATCAGATTGTCGGCGCTGATCAGTCGGCCCTCATGGGCCGCCTTGTAGTAGGCCGACTTGCGGTATCCGAATGCCTCGTAGACCTCGGTCGCTCCGAGCGGCCTGCCGACGAGATAGGGCAGCACTACGGTTGGGTCTTTGTGACGATCGTCCACAGCAATAAACCTTAGCTCGGCTTCGTAGACTGCACAACCATACAGCCAGAACAATGGTGCGAAAATCGCTCCTCACCCTACCCGGCGCCCAGGAGTTCCAGCATCGCGCGGCCCGCGATTCGGGCGCCCAACGGGATCGCCGCGAGGTCGACGACGTAGTCGGGGGAGTGCGGGGAGTAGGGGAACAACCTGCCCTGTGCGGCGGCGTCGGCGTACACCTGCGGGTCGGCCACCCCGACCATCAGGTAGGCCAGCGGGATGTCGTGATGCGGGCCCTTGAGCAGGTGGCAGTCCTCCGACCCGGTGACCGCGGGCAGGTCGGTGATGACGTTGGGCTCACCGAGCACACCGCGCAGCGTGGCGGCCAGCCGGGCGGTCAGGGCCGCGTCGTTGACCAGGGGAGTGGAGCCGCCGGCCATCGTGATCACCGGCATCAGCTCGTCGGGCATCCCGACGCTGCGGGCGATGCCCTCGCTGATCGCCCGGATGCCGGTGAGCAGTTGCTCGCGTACCTGCGGGTTGAACCAGCGCAGGTTGACTTTCAGCAGTGCCCGGTCCGGGATGACGTTGTAGGCGGAGCCGGCCTGGATCGAGCTGACGGTCAGCACCGCGGTATCGTCCGGCGCGATGGTGCGGCTGATGATGCTCTGGAAACCCACGACGGCCTGGGCGGCCATCAGCACCGGATCCTTGGCCAGCTGCGGCATCGAGCCATGTCCGCCGACGCCGTGGAACACGATGTCGAGTTGGTCGGTGCCGGCCAGCCGCTCACCGGCGACGGCGGCCACCATCCCCACCGGGACCGGCGCGGTGTGCAGCGCGACGAACGAGTCCGGCGGCGGCGCAACGGCATAGAGCCCGTCGTCGACCATGGCCTGGGCACCGGAGATCAGCTCTTCGGCCGGTTGGCCGATCAGCACCGCGGTGCCCGACCACGTGCTCTCGGCGAGCACCTTGGCCATCCCGAGCATCCAGGTGACGTGCGCGTCGTGACCGCACACGTGCCCGAGCGCCGGGTCGTGGCTGGCCCAGTCCAGGCCACTGGTTTCGTGTACCGCCAGCGCGTCCATGTCGGCCCGGTACATCACCACCGGCCCGCGGCCGCGCTCCAGGACGGCCACCACACCGGTCTGGCCGATCCCGGTCGTGACGGTGAAGCCGAGATCGGTCAGCGCCTGCGCGACGATCCCCGCGGTGCGCACCTCGGCGAAGCCCAGCTCGGGGTTGCGGTGCAGATCCTTGAACACCTCGATCAGCCGCGGCGTGTCGGCCGCGACGATCCGGTCGATCTCCTCGAGGCGTTCGGTCACGACTCAGCCGTCCAGCATCGTCAGCGCGCGTTGGAACAGCCACACCGCCGCTTCGTGCAACTGATCGCCGACTTCCTTCTGCGCCTTGCCCGCCGACGCCCGGGCCAGCGTTCCCTCGATCACGATGGCCAGCTTGAAACAGGCCAGCACCTGATACCAGCCGATGTGCGAGAGGTCTCGGGAGCTGCTCGCGGCGTAGCGCTCCAACAGGTCACCGGTCGAGGCCAGCCCGTCCATGCCGGTCAGGGTGTGGCCGAACACGCTGGAGCCGTCGTCCTGCCGCCAGGTGGCCAACAGCCAGCCCAGGTCCAGCAGCGGATCCCCGATCGTGGACATCTCCCAGTCCAGGATTGCCGCCAACTGCGGTCCGGTGCGGGAGAACATCACGTTGGCCACGTGGTAGTCGCCGTGCAGGATGCCGGGCTGCCAGGACGCCGGGATGTTGCGCTGCAGCCACGAGGCGACGTCGTCGACGCCGGGCAGGTCGGGGCCCGGGTAGTTCTCGAACTGGCGGTAGGAGTCCAACTCCGAAAGCCAGCGCGGCACTTGGCGTTCCAGGAATCCGTCCGGTTTGCCGTAGTCGGCCAGCCCCACCGCGACGTGGTCGACGGCCCCGAGCTTGGCCAGCGCGTCGGCCATCGACAGGCCCATCTCGTAGCGCACCGCCGGGTCGCCGGCGTGCAGGGCGGGCAGCTCCTCACCGGCGTTGAACCCGTCGACCGGCTCCATGAGATAGAACACCGCGTCACCGAGCACCGCCGGGTCCGCGCAGGTGGCGATCAATCGCGGGTGCGGCACGTCGGTGTCGGCCAGTGCCGCGAGCACCCGGGTCTCGCGCAGCATCACCGCATTGCTACGCGGACGCAGGTGCAGCGGGCCGCGCCGCAGCACATAGCTGCGATCGGATCGGGTGAACCGCAGCATCACGTTCTGGGTCCCGCCCGACAATTCGGTGATGTCCGCCAGCGGGCCCTCGCCGAGGCCCTGGTCGGACATCCATTGCGCTACCGGTGCCAGGTCCATTCGTCGGTCAGCCCTTGGGGCGTGCCAGCTGGGAGATGGTCTGGACCCGGATCGAGTCGTCGCCGAACACGAAGGTGTCCACGCCGTCGACCTGGAAACCCGGCGAGTCGAGGGTCCACTCCAGCAGCAGGATCTCGCCGTGGTAGGTCTTCGACTTGATGTCGAACACCGCGGAGGCCAGCGCGTCGGACAGCTGGCTGAACGCGGCCCTGATGCCGTCGCGGCCCTGCGCCACACCGGCGGCGGTGATCAGCACCGAGTCGTCGTCGTAGTCGACGAGCAGTTCGTCGACGTTGCGGGCGACCAGCGCGTGGAGGTGGTGGTCGAAGATCTCCTGCGGAGTGCGGGGCATGAGGTGACGATATCGGTTCACAGCGCGGTCATAGTGTCGATACACCGAAGGCACATCACCGGCGACATACTGGAATGCGATGACTGCGTCACGTGGATCGGTGGAACGTGTCGTGATGGCGCGCGCCGACGGCAAGCCGATCACCGTGCTGGTGGTCGACGACGAGACGGTGCTGGCCGAAATGGTGTCGATGGCGCTGCGCTACGAGGGCTGGACCGCTGCGACCGCGGGCGACGGCGCCTCGGCGATTGCCGCCGCGAAGGCCGAACGTCCCGACGTGGTGGTGCTCGACGTGATGCTGCCCGACATGAGCGGGCTGGACGTACTGCGCAAGCTGCGTGAGATCAACCCGCGGCTACCGGTGCTGTTCCTGACCGCCAAGGACGCGCTGGAGGACCGCATCGCGGGGCTGACCGCCGGCGGCGACGACTACGTCACCAAACCCTTCAGCATCGAAGAGGTGGTGTTGCGGCTGCGGGCGCTGCTGCGCCGCACCGGTGTGAGCACCGCCGACAGCGGAGCCCAGATCGTGGTGGGCGACTTGGTTCTCGACGAGGACTCCCACGAGGTCACCCGCGGAGGTGATCCGGTCACGTTGACCTCCACCGAATTCGAGCTGCTACGTTACCTGATGCACAACGCCAGGCGGGTGCTGTCCAAGGCGCAGATCCTGGACCGGGTATGGGACTACGACTTCGGGGGCCGGGCCAACATCGTCGAGCTCTACATCTCCTACCTGCGCAAGAAGATCGACAACGGTCGAGAACCGATGATCCACACGTTGCGCGGCGCCGGTTATGTGCTCAAGCCGGCGGGGTAAATCGCTGCCGGCCGGTACCCGGGGCTGGTCGCTGCGGGCGCGGTTGCTGGCCGGTCAGATCGCGTTGCTGACGGTGGCCTGCCTGGGTATCGGCGCGGTGACGGAGCTGGCGCTCTACCAGTACCTGGTCAGCCAGCTCGACCACCAACTTCACGACGCCGCGCGCCGTTCGGCGCGGCTGCACGGCCAACCGCCGCCGCCGGCGTGGCACCGCCGCCACCGCCCCCGGCCGGGCCCGGGGCCGGACTTCCTCGACGCGCCCGGTCAGCCGGTCGGCATGGTCGGTGCGGTGGTGGGCGCGTGGGACGGCGAGGGCAGGGTCGTCGATGCCGGATGCCTGAGCACATCGGGCCTGCGTGAGGATCTGAGTCCTTCGGCCACAACGCAATTGGCCGACATCTCCGCCGAGCCCGCGCCGGTCACCCGACGACTGGACGGTGTCGGCCGCTACCGGCTGGTCGCGACGGCCGCCCGCCACGGTGAGGAGACCATCATCACCGGGCTGCCGCTGGCAGGCGTGGACGCCACCATGGTGCGGGTACTGCTCATCTTCGGGCTGGTCACCCTGGTCGCGGTGGCCGCCGCGGCCACGGCCGGCAGTGTCGTCACCCGGCGGGCGCTGGCGCCGCTGCGCCGCGTTGCGCAGACCGCCGGCGAGGTTGCCGACCTTCCGTTGGATCGCGGGGAGGCGACGCTGCCGGTGCGGGTCGCCGAATCCGACACCAACCCGCGCACCGAGGTGGGGCAACTGGGCGCCGCGGTCAACCGGATGCTCGACCACATCTCCACCGCGCTGTCGACACGACAGGCCAGCGAGACCCGGGTGCGCCAGTTCGTTGCGGACGCCAGCCATGAGTTGCGCACCCCGCTGACCGCGATTCGTGGTTACACCGAACTGGCCCAACGCATTCCAGTATCCAACGGGGCGGACTCCGAAGCCCTGGAGCACGCCTTGAGCCGGGTGCAGTCCGAAACCGAGCGGATGACGCGACTGGTCGAGGACCTGTTGCTGTTGGCGCGGCTGGATTCCGGCCGCCCGCTGGAACACGAGACGGTGGACCTGTCGCGACTGGCGGTCGACGCGGTCAGCGACGCCCACATCGGCGGCCCCGACCACCAGTGGCAGCTTGACCTGCCCGAGGAACCGGTCACGGTGCCCGGCGACGCCGCCCGGCTGCACCAGGTGCTGACCAACCTGCTCACCAACGCCCGGGTGCACACCGGCGCGGGAACCGTGGTGCGGGTCCGCCTGGGTGTCGAGGGCGCCGAGGCGGTGCTGACCGTGACCGACGACGGCCCCGGGATTCCGAACGAGTTCCAGCCGGAGATCTTCGAGCGGTTCGCCCGCGGTGACACCTCCCGGTCCCGCAAGGGCGGCAGCACCGGGCTGGGGCTGGCGATCGCCTCGGCGGTGGTGCGGGCCCACCGCGGAACGATCGGGGTGACCAGCGCGCCCGGCCACACCGAGTTCACCGTCCGGCTGCCCCGCTGACGGGGTTTGCCCGACCCGCAGGAGGGGTAGGCGAAGCCAATGAATCCCGAGATGCCACCCGAACCGGGCACACCGGAAGAACCACCCCACCGGCGGGTTCCCGACGATCCCCCGGAACGACTGGTGCCCGCGGACCCACCGGAACGGCTGGCGCCCGAAGAAACACCGGAGCGGCTGGTGCCCCAGGACCCACCGGAGGAGTGAGCACCCATGCGTGCCGAAGAAGGCGACGAATCCATTCAGGACTACGCCGCGGAGGCGGCCGAGGCGCAGGACCGGGTCGCCGGCAGATCGTGGTGGACGCGATTGCGCGACGTACTGGGCGCGCTGAACCCGTTGCAGAGGCATCGGGGCCGCCACTGACCGGGTCAACTCCCGCCGCGCCGCCCGGATCAGTGGCACTCTGGTTGCCATGGAGCACCGGCCGGTCAGCGCGGCGGTCGAGGCCGCGCACCACGAGCACCTGACCACGCTGCCCTTCGGGGACACAACGGATTTCGAGGATGCCGACCGGGGTTTCCTCGCCGCGCTGGAGCCGTGCGTCATCACCGCCGACGACGGCCACGTGGTGTGGGACAACGACAGCTACGGCTTTCTGGCCGGTGACCCCCCGACCTCGGTGCACCCCGCCCTGTGGCGCCAATCCCAGCTGGCGGCCAAGCAGGGCCTCTACGAAGTCGTCGCGGGTATCTACCAGGTCCGCGGCCTCGACATCTCCAACGTCACCTTCGTCGAGGGCGACACCGGCGTCATCGTCATCGATCCGCTGATCTGCACCGAGGTCGCCGCGGCCGCGCTGGGGCTCTACCGCGCCCACCGCGGCGGTGACCGCCCCGTCACCGCGGTCATCTACACGCACAGTCACGTCGATCATTTCGGTGGCGTGCTGGGCGTCACCTCGCAGGCCGACGTCGACGCCGGGCGGGTCGCCGTCATCGCCCCGGAGGGCTTCATCGACCATGTGGTGGCCGAAAACGTCTATGCCGGCACCGCGATGCTGCGGCGCGCCGGCTACATGTACGGCACCATGCTGGCGCGGGGCCCCTACGGGCAGGTCGGCTGCGGGCTGGGCCAGAACACCTCGACCGGGGAGGTGGCCGTCATCGTCCCGACCGTCACCATCTCCCACACCGGTGAGACCCATGTCGTCGACGGGGTGCGCATCGAGTTCCAGATGGCCCCCGGCAGCGAGGCGCCGGCCGAGATGCATTTCTACTTCCCGCAATTGCGGGCGTTGTGCATGGCCGAGAACGCCACCCACACCCAGCACAATCTGCTGACGCTGCGCGGCGCGCTGGTGCGCGACCCACGTGCCTGGGCGGGGTACCTCACCGAGGCCATCGACACTTTCGCCGGGCGATCCGACGTCGTCTTCGCCTCGCACCACTGGCCGATCTGGGGTGCCGATCGTATCGCGGAATACCTTGCGCTGCAACGGGATCTGTACGCCTATCTGCATGATCAGACGCTGCGGCTGCTGAACCAGGGCTACACCGGGACCGAGATCGCCGAGCGGTTCCTGCTGCCCCCGGCGCTGGAACGCGCCTGGCACGCCCGCGGCTATTACGGCTCGGTGAGCCACAACGTCAAGGCCGTCTACCAGCGTTACCTGGGCTGGTTCGACGGTAACCCGGCCCGGCTGTGGCCGCACCCGCCGGAGGCGTTGGCCACCCGCTATACAACGGCCCTGGGTGGGCTGGACCGCGTCGTCGAGCTGGCCGGGAAAGCGTTCGACGACGGTGATTTCCGTTGGGCGGCAACACTGCTCGACCACGCGGTGTTCACCGATACCGACCATGCCGGCGCGCGTCGGCTCTACGCCGACACGCTCGAGCAACTGGCCTACGGCTCGGAGAACGCCACCTGGCGCAACTTCTTCCTCTCCGGTGCCACCGAATTACGCAGCGGAGTGTTCGGCACCCCCGTGCAGGTCACCTCGATGGCGCTGCTGTCGCAGCTCAGCCCCGAGCAGCTCTTCGACAGCCTGGCGATCCGGGTCGACGGGCCACGCGCCTGGAACCTCGAACTGGCCCTGGACGTCTCGTTCGCCGACAGCGGCGTCAACTACCGCCTCACCCTGCGCAACGGTGTGCTGGTCCACCGGAAGGTTCCCGCGGACCCGCACAGCGCGGACGCCACCGTCACCGCGGCCACCAAGGCGGCGCTGCTGGGGGCGCTGCTGGGCAACGGGACACCGGACATCACCGGTGATCAGTCGGCGTGGCCGAAACTGCGGGGCGTGCTCGACACCGTCGATCCGGGTTTCAACATCGTCACCCCGTGACCCCGGGGCGAGTGCGCCCCTTAGGGTGGCAGCGTGCAGTTGCTGCTAATCCGCCACGCGCTGCCGCTGCGCAGCGACTACGGCCAGGGCTCCGACCCCGAGCTGTCCGAGATCGGCCACCAGCAGGCCCAGCGTCTGCCCGACGCGCTGGCGCGGCACCCGATCACCCGGCTGGTCAGCAGCCCGCAGCGCCGGGCGGTGCAGACCGCCGAACCGCTGGCCGCCCAGCGCGAGCTGGCCATCGACATCGATGAGCGGTTCGCCGAGTACGACCGCGACCTGGCCGGCTATCTGCCCATCGAGCAACTGCGCACCGAGCGGCCGCAGGACTGGGCCCGGATGGCGCAGGGGCATCTGCCCGCCGACGTCGACGAGGCCGCGTTTGTGGCGCGGGTGGCCGCCGCCCTCGCCGATGTGGTGGCCGACGCCGACCCCGACGACACGGTCGCGGTGTTCAGCCACGGCGGCGTCATCAACGTGGTGCTGCACCAGATCCTGGGCACCCGGAGGCTGTTGTCGTTTCCGATCGACTACGTGTCGATCACGCGGTTGTTGTACTCCCGATCCGGACAGGCCGCGGTGGCGTCGACCAACGGCACCGAGCACGTCTGGGATTTGTTGCCGCGTAATCAATCGCGGTTGCCCGGCAACGACGCCTCCGACGCGGCGGGTTAGCGCCTGGCCGCCAGGGTCTTCTTGGCGGCGCGGCGCAGCTGGAAGATCCGCGCGGTGCCGGCCAGCGCGGTGACCAGCCCGCCGCAGACCGCCGCCAGCAGGATCGCCACCCCCAGCGGCAGGCTCCACTGCCAGGCCAGGAACCTCAGTTCGACCGGTCCGGTGTTCTGGGTGACGAACACCAGCAACACGATCAGAACCAGAAAACCGGCGATCAACGCGCTCCACAGCGCGCCGGCGCGGGTGAACGGCATCCCGGCCGATTCGGGCGGTGCAGCGGATTCGCCCCGCGACGGGTCGGCTGGCACGGTGGGTTCGCTGCTCATGGGGTCTATCTTGCCGTTTCGCGCGCGATTATGAACGAGTTCCGGTCAGTTTCCGCATCTGGGGGTATGAGGCTGCGGATCGTCGAGCGGTCGCTTACGGTGGTCCGGTGAGCGCAGCCCCGTCCGGCTCGTGGCCGGCGATCCTGACCTGGCGGGCGCCCGACGTCCCGCGGATGGAGTCGGTGCGGGTGCAGTTGTCCGGCAACCGGGTCAGGGCCAACGGCCGGATCGTTGCGGCGGCCACCGAGAACCACCCGGCGTTCAGCGCCTACTACGACCTGCAGACCGACGAGTCCGGGGCCACCAAGCGGCTGGGTCTGACCGTCACCGTCGCCGAACGCGACCGCCAGTTGGTGATCGCCCGCGACGAAGAGAACATGTGGCTGATCACCGACGCCCGCGGCCAGTCCCGCGCCGGGTATGACGGGGCGTTGGACGTCGACGTGGTGTTCAGCCCGTTCTTCAACGCGCTGCCGATCCGGCGGGCCCGGCTGCATGAGCGGACGGCAGCGGTCACCCTTCCGACGGTCTACCTGTGGCTGCCGGAGATGTCGGTGGTCGCCGCGGCTGCCAGCTACAGCAGCACCGAGACCGGCATCACGATCCTCACCCCGGGCACCGACCCCGCCGGCACCACCATCACCGTCGACGACGACGGGTTCGTCATCGACTATCCAGGGTTGGCAGCGCGGATCTGATCACCCCGCCGGCCCGGCCGGCGGCGGCCAGGGCCCGGCGCCAGTCGCGCTCGCCCACGACGACCGTGACGATCTCGTGGCGCGGGAAGTTGTCGTAGCGGGTGCGGGCTGCATGCCCGTGAGTGACCAGTTCGGCGACCGAATCGGCGGCCGACAGCGAATCCCGGGCGTCGGCCAGCAGCGCGATGGCGCGCTCGAGCACCGGCAACAGTTGCAGCCAGTTGGCCTCGCACATCGCCCGGACCAGGTCCGGGGCCGTCCCGGCGACCCGGGTGCCGTCCCGGAACGACCCGGCGGCCAGCGCGAACGCCAGCGGCACGTCCGCGGCGGTGACGGCCAGCGCCTCGGCCAGCAGGTGCGGCAGGTGCGAGATCGCGGCCGCGGCCGCGTCGTGCTCCTCGGAGCGGGCCGGCACCGCGACCGAGCCGCAGTCCAGAATCAGCTCCAGCACGGTCGAGAACACCGTCGGGTCCACGTGGTCGTCGACGCTGATCACCCAGGGTGCGCCCTCGAACAGCTCGGCGTGCCCGGCCGGCCAGCCGGAGTGCGCGGTGCCGGCCATCGGGTGCCCGCCGACGAAGCGGGCCTGCAGTCCGGCGGCGGTGACGTCGTCGAGTACCGGCTGCTTGACGCTGGTGACGTCGGTCAGCGGGCACTCGGGAGCGAGCCGGCGAATCTGGACCAGCAGCGCCGGCAACGCCGGCACCGGGACGGCCAGCACGATCAGCGCGCCGGTTTCCGCGGCCCGGGTCAGTGCCGTCTCCAGCTCGGTGGTGGCGTCGAAGCCGTCGGCGACCGCGGCCTTCATCCCGTCCGCCGACCGGTTGTAGCCGAAGGCCACCCGGCCCGCCGCGGCGGCAGCGCGCAGCACCGAACCGCCTATCAGGCCGAGCCCCAATACGCACACCGGAGTTTTCACCGCACTCGCCACCACCTCTCCAGGTTGGCACACGCTGGTCAAGGGCGTAAACGGCGACTACCGTAGGCGGCCATGGGAGCACAGGGCGCGTCCGCACAGGGCCGGCCGGCGGATACGCTGGACGGCTTCGGGGTGGCTGTTGTGCGTGAAGACGGCAAGTGGCGTTGCACGTCGATGCGTGCCGCGGCACTGACCAGTCTGTCGACGGCGGAGACGGAACTACGTGAGTTGCGCAGCGCAGGCGCGGTTTTCGGTCTGCTCAACGTCGATGACGAATTCTTCGTGATCATCCGCCCGGGGCCGGCCGGCACCCGGTTGCTGCTGTCGGATGCGACGGCCGCGCTGGATTACGACCTCGCCGACGAGGTGCTCGACAAGTTGGACGCCGACATCGACGCCGAAGACCTGGAGGACTCCGAGCCGTTCGAAGAGGGCGATCTGGGCCTGCTGTCCGATATCGGGCTGCCGGCCGCGGTGCTCGGCGTCATCCTCGACGAGTCCGATCTGGCCGTCGACGAGCAACTGCACCGGATCGCCAGCGAGATGGGGTTCGACGAGCAGCTCTCGGCGGCGTTGCCGCGACGCCATCGGTGACCGGTTCGCCCACCGACGAGGACCTGATCCGCGCCGCATTGACGGCTGCCGGGCAGGCCGGTCCGCGGGATGTTCCGGTGGGTGCGGTGGTGGTCGGTCCTGACGGCACCGTGCTGGCCCGGGCCGCCAACGCCCGCGAAGCCCTCGGCGACCCGACCGCGCACGCCGAGATGCTGGCGATCCGCGACGCCGCCGCGGTGCTCGGCGACGGCTGGCGGCTGACCGGGGCCACCCTGGCGGTCACCCTGGAGCCGTGCACCATGTGCGCGGGGGCGCTGGTGGCCGCCCGGGTGGCGCGGCTGGTGTTCGGGGCCTTCGAGCCCAAGACCGGGGCGGTCGGCTCCCTGTGGGACGTGGTGCGCGACCGCCGGCTCAACCACCGCCCGGAGGTCCGCGGCGGGGTGCTGGCCCAGGAGTGTGCTGCACCACTGGAGGAGTTCTTCGCCCGGCAGCGATTGGGATGACGGCACCGTCGTTGGGTAGGCTGTCCCGCGGTGGCGTGTCCGAGCGGCCTAAGGAGCACGCCTCGAAAGCGTGTGTGGGGTAACCCCCCACCGAGGGTTCAAATCCCTCCGCCACCGCCATAGCAGTCCCCGCGCCGAGCGTGCGTGTCTGTACGCCGACACGCTGGGAGCGGCGTACAACCGCGCACGTTGGCCGCACAGCTCTCAGCGCGGCCGGTCCACCGCGTAGGTCCCCGCGTCGTCGGTGAACTCCACCAGTACCTGGCGCGGGGCGCCGCCGACGGTGACCGTGCAGGTGAAACTGGTCCCCTTGCGGACCCTCGGGTTGACCCCGTTGTTGCATCGGACGTCGCCGACCTTGTCGCGCCCGTAGCCGTTGACCGGGTCGGTGAGCACCCGGCGGACCCCGTCTTGGGCGTGGGCGACGTCCAGTTCGACCGGTCCCGAGCCGCCGACGACGCCGCGCAGCGCCAGCGTCAGCAGCACAGCCAGGGTCAACGCTGCGGTGACAGCGGCCCCGGTCAGAACCATGTTCCGATTCGACTCGCGTTGCGTATCAACATTTTTGGATTGCGGTACCGCCGAACGCGGCGGGATCGGAGGCCGGGGCCCGGACACCGGCGGCCGAGTTGGGCGCGGTGGCGGCGGAACCCGCGGCGGCGGCTGGGCCGGGGGCCGGCGGAACTCCAGATACCAGGGCTGCTGGGCAGGCGGTGGGGGAGGTTGCGGGCGCGGAGCCGGCGCCGGCGGGCGTTGCTCGGGGGGCCACGGTGCGCGCGGCGGTATCGGCCGGGTCCGCCGCTCCGGGCGCTCCGGTCGGTCGGGTCGACGGTTCATCGCGCCTCCATCACGGGAACCGCTCGAAGCATCCGTCGATATCGCCGTGCAGTCCCGAACGGAACGCCAGGATCCGGGTGAAGCCGGCCGGCACGGTGTTGTCGTCGACGTCGCTGGCGACCACGCCGTTCATCAGCAGGCCGGTGACCGCCTCGTCCAGGTCGCCGCCGGCCAGCGTCAGACCCGGTCCCGAGGACAACGTCATCGGCTCGGCCATCCGGCGCTGGGCCACCCCGGTCAGACAGGCCGTTCGCAGTGCCGCCGTCGCCGACTCCAGTCCGACCTCGCGTTCGCGTTGCACCGCAAGCGCATACCGCGACGTGACGGCCGACAAGCCGGTGTTGTCACCTTGCGGCATACCCAGCGTCGACTGATCCGTCGGTGCGCTCATCTCCTGCAGGCCGGGCATGTCGACGACGACGCTGTTGGTCTCCGGGCAGTAGGCCACCGGATCGGGCTGGTGGCCGCTGGGGCACTTGCCCGACGTGGCCAGGGCCGGTGGGCGCGACAAGCCGAAGATCTGCCCCAGCTGCTCCATCAGTGTCGACAAGACCTGCTCGTCGATGGTGAGGTCGCTTTGCGGGTTCTCCGAATCGAACAGGGAGCGTGGCAGATTCCCGCGGCGCTTGCGGATCTCGCCCATGTCGATCTCGGCGCACATCTCCGCGCCGTTGTCGAAGCCGGTCTGGAAGGCGCCGACCCGGTCCAGCGCGGTGCCGTGCTCGTCGGAGACCGACACCGGGTTCTCGGGCGTCGAGACGGGGTCGCGGATGACGATCAGCCCGGCCAGCACATGGTTGAGTCCGTCGCCGGTGCTCAACTGCGCGCGTGAGGATCTGCCCGCCGCCACCCATTGCAGGTACACCCCGGCGAAGCAGTCGGCCTGCTGTTCGCGTACCAGGGTTCGGGTCAGCGGGTGCACGGTGTGGGCCATGGCCTGCAGAGCGTGTCCGTATTCGTGGGCCAGTGTTCCGTTGATCGCCATGTCGCCGAAGTACTTTCGGGCCGTCGGCATGAACTTGGCCCGGTCCCAGGCCATGGTGTCGGCCCGGCGGCAGTACATCGCGTTCGGGAGGTGGTAGACATCGCCGCCGCACACCTGGGGAGTGTTGGGGTCGGTGGAGTCATAGGAGATCAGCGTCGACACCGGCGTGAACTGTCCGCTCAGGGAATCGCCGTAGTGCTGCGTCCAGAAGTCCTCGATGTCGTCGATCGCCCACAGCGACAACCGGTCGATCTGGCCGCCGTCGCTGTTACCCACCCTGGCGCTGACGGGCGGGACGTCACCGCGCGGGCCGCTGGGACCGTCGGCGGTGGGCAATCCGCCGACCCTGCCCGGGTCGTACAGCATCGACACCGCCCGCCCGGCAACCACCGTGGGCGTGCTGTCCGCGCAGCCGGTCAACGCCAGCAGCAGGCAGGCCGCGCCGACAAGCGTTCTGGTGGTCATGCCGCGCCCGGACATCATCACCTGCCGAGGAACGCGATGATCCCAGCGGTGACGGCCGCGGCGTACCGGGCGCGCCCGTCGGGGCTCTCCAGCAGCGCCGCGTCGTCGGCATTGCGCATATTGCCCAGTTCGACCAGCACAGCCGGATATTCGGCCAGATTCAGCCCGGCCAGATCCGACCGGCCGTAGAGCCCGTCGGCGCCGAGGTAGTTGGACTCGGGGATGCCGGCGGCCGCCAGGGAGTCCCGGATGTCACCGGCCAGCCGCACCGCCGGCCCGGATTGGGCGTCATTGAGCGGAGGGCTGGAGTAGTTGACGTGAAAGCCGCGACCCGACGCCGGCCCGCCGTCGGCGTGAATCGACACGATCGCATCCGGGCGCGCGGCGTTGGCCGCGGCGGCCCGCGCGTCGATGCACGCGGCCGGCGAGGTGTCGTCGCCACGGGAGAGCTCGGTATGCACGCCCCGTTGGTCCAGCGCCGCGCGAATCCGGGTGGTCACATCCCAGCTGAGGCTGTGCTCGGGGTAGCCGTCCTCGGCGGCGGTCCCGCTGGTCTGGCACGGTTTGGTGCCGCCGCGTCCATTGGGCACCAGCCGGGCGATCGAGGAATCGTTGGCGCCGCTGTGGCCCGGGTCCAGAAACACCGTCTTGCCGGCGATATCGGACTCCGCGGGCGCGGTGGGCGCACCGGCGATTGTCGCCACGAAACACGCGACCGCGGCGACACAGACGAGGGTCCGGCGACGCACCGGGAAAGACTAGCAAGCGCGGCACGGCCGTCCGGGGTCTAATGGACCGATGCAGCTGATGTCGCCGCTCGATTCGGTCTTCCTATTGGCCGAGAGCCGCGAGCATCCCATGCATGTCGGTGGCCTGATGCTGTTCGAGCCCCCGGAGGGGGCCGGTCTGGAATTCGTCGGCGAGATCTACCAGGGGTTGCTGGGCGCCCGTGATCTGCAGCCCGCGTTCCGTAAACGGCCGGCGACCCTGCTGGGCGGGATCGCCAACGTGGGGTGGGCCTTCGACGACGATGTCGATGTCGAGTACCACGTGCGGCGTTCGGCGCTGCCCGTTCCCGGCCGGGTCCGCGACCTGCTGGAGTTGACGTCGCTGTTGCACGGCAGCCTGCTCGACCGGCACCGCCCGCTGTGGGAGGCGCACCTGGTGGAGGGCCTGGCCGACGGCCGGTTCGCGGTGTACGTCAAGATCCACCACAGCCTGATCGACGGCGTCTCGCTGCTGCGGCTACTGCGCCGCACGTTGTCGGTCGATCCGCGGGAGGCGGACCTGCGCACCCCGTGGTCCCTGGCGCCGCCGTCGCGACCGCGCCCCGATGCTCCGTCCCGGCTGCGGGGGTTGGCCGGAATGGTCAAAGATATTGCGGCCCTGGGCCCGTCGACGGTGAAGCTGGCGCGGTCGGCACTGCTGGAACAGCAGCTGACCCTGCCGTTCGAAGCGCCGCGCACCATGCTCAACGTCAAGATCGGCGGGGCCCGCCGGTGCGCGGCGCAGTCCTGGCCGGTGGAACGCGTCATCGCGATCAAACGGGCCGCCGGGGTGACCGTCAACGATGTGGTGCTGGCGATGTGCGCCGGGGCGCTGCGCGCCTACCTCGACGAGCAGCGCGCCCTGCCGGAGCATCCGCTGGTGGCGATGGTCCCGGTGAGCCTGCGCGGGGAAGCCGACGCCGATGCCGGCGGCAACATGGTCGGCACCATCTTGTGCAACCTGGCCACTGACCTGGCCGACCCGGCGCAGCGGCTCGAGACCATCAGCGAGTCGATGCGCAGCAACAAGAAGGTGTTCAGCCAGTTGCCGCGCGCTCAGGCGTTGGCGCTGTCGGCGGCCAACATGGCGCCGCTGGCATTGACAGCCCTCCCCGGCTTCGTCTCGGCGGCGCCTCCGCCGTTCAACATCGTCATCTCCAACGTGCCCGGGCCGGCCGAGCCGCTGTACTGGCGGGGCGCCCGGCTGGACGGCAACTACCCGCTGTCGATCGCCCTGGACGGGCAGGCGCTGAACATGACCGTGGTCAGCAACGCCGGCAACCTCGACTTCGGGCTGGTCGGCTGCCGTCGCTCGGTTCCGCACCTGCAGCGTCTGCTGCGGCACCTGGACACCTCGCTGCAGGAACTGGAACACGCCGTGGGTGTGTGAGGCGTGGCCAAGCGCAGCGCCGGGTTGCTGCTGTACCGGCCGGGCGCCGACGGCGCCGTCGAGGTGCTGATCGCCCACCCCGGCGGGCCGTTCTGGGCGCGCAAGGACGACGGGGCGTGGTCGATCCCCAAGGGCGAGCAACCCGACGGCGAGGACCCGTGGGTCACCGCGCGCCGGGAGTTCGTCGAGGAGATCGGCCTGGACCCGCCCGAGGGTGAGCGGCTGGATCTCGGTGTGGTGCACCAGGCCGGCGGAAAGGTGGTCACGGTGTTCGCCGTGCGCGGCGACCTGGACGTCACCGACGCGCACAGCAACACCTTCGAACTGGAGTGGCCGCCGCGGTCAGGGAAACTGCGGGAGTTCCCCGAGGTCGACCGGGTCGGCTGGTTTCCCGTTGCCCGAGCCCGCACCAAGCTGCTGGCCGGGCAGCGGCCCGTCCTCGACCGGCTGCTGGATCACCTGAGCGCCAGCAGTTCTGAGCCCTAACCGCTGGTGCGGGGCGGCGGGGTACCGGGTTGCTGCCGGCGCTGCGCCAGGCCGGTGACGATCATCTTGGCCAGCGCGCTGGCGCCGGGTCCGTTCCTGGCGCGCACCGCCGGAACCGCCGGAGCATGCCATTGGGCCAGTGCCTCCAGTTCGCCGTCGAGGAACTGCCGCCGGCATTCGCCGCGCCGGATCTTGCCGCTGGAGGTGGTGGGCAACCGCATCGCCGGCACCAGCAACACGTCGTGCGCCTCGATGCCGTGCTGGTCGCGGATCGCCGCCCGGATGGCGTCGATGGCGCCGGCGAGTTCGGCCTCGGCGACCTGCTGCTGGTAGTCCACCTCCTGCAGGACAACCAAGTGGCTGTCGGCGCCGGCATCGGGCTGAACCGCGAAGGCCGCGCCGCGGTCGGCCAGCAGCACCGGATGGCAGGCCTGCACGGTCGGCTCGATGTTGTTCGGGTAGTAGGTGCTGTCGGCGATGGTGATCAGGTCGGCCCACCGTCCGGTGACGAAGACCTCGTCCTTGCACAGAAAACCCAGGTCTCCGGTGCGCAGGAACGGCCCCTCGCCAGTGTCGGCCAGGTATCCGCCGAAGGTGTGCGCGGTCTCCACCGGCCGTGCCCAGTAGCCCTGCGCCACACTGGGCCCGGACACCCAGATCTCGCCGACCTCGTCCGGCCCGCGTTGCAGGCGGGTCTCCGGATCGACGATCACGACCCGTTGGCCGTACACCGGCGGACCGCAGCTGACCAGTGCCACGGCCGCGGTGTCGGCAGTGACGTCGACGGCCCGATTCTCGCCGAGGGCGTCGCCGTCGACGTACCGCACGCCGGCGACGCCGGGACCGGGGTCGCCGGTAACCAGCAGGGTGGCCTCGGCCAGGCCGTAGGCCGGACGAAACGCCTGCAGCTGGAAGCCCGCCGGAGCGAACGCGTCGGCGAACTCCTGCATCGTCGAGGCGTGCACTTGCTCGGAACTGACAGCGGCAGTGGACCAGTGCGACAGATCCAACGCCGCACGCTGGGCCGCGGTGCTGTGTTTGACGCACAGCCGGTAGGCGGCGTTGGGTGCCGCGGTTGTGGTGGCGCGGTGCGCAGACATCGCTTCCAGCCACAGCATGGGGCGCTGGAAGAAGGCGATCGGAGACATCAACACCGTGCTGCAGCCGACGTAGATCATCTCCAGGACTCCGCCGATGAGTCCCATGTCGTGCTGCTGGGGCAGAAAGTAAAGACTCCTGGCGTTTTCGTCACCGCGCCAGGCCCGCCGGATCGCCTCCAGATTGTGGATGAGGTTGTCGTGCGTCACCACGACGCCCTTGGGCGATCTGGTCGAACCGGAGGTGTACTGGATCAGGGCTGTGGTGTCCGGGCCGACGTCGGGCGTCTGCCAGGCGTCGGGGTGGCCGGCCTGGTCGGTGGCACACCATTGCAACGACGACATGCCGGGCACGTCGGCGGCCACCGCCTGCAGTTGGTTTCGGGTGTCGGAGGTCGCGACCGCGAAGCCGGCCTGCGCGTCGGGCGCAACCAGTTTCAGCCGGGCAAGCGGGGTGTCCACCGGCACCGCAACGGCGCCGGCGTACAAGCAGCCGAAGATGCTGGCGATGCTGTCCAGGCCCGGACGGCAGATCACCAGGACCCGCTGCCCGGCCGCGCCCTGATCTTGCAGACTGGACGCGATTGCCCGCGCCTGGGTGTCCAGATCCCGGTAGCTCAGCCGGGCGATGACCTTCTTGCCGTCGGGCGCGAAACTGAAGGCGACCTTGTCGCCGTGCCGGTCGGCCTGTAGCCGCAGCGACTCCACCAGGGTGCGCACGGTGGGTGTGGTCTGCTCCGGCATCCACACACCATAATCCGTTCGCTCAGAAGCGGCGCCCGGCCTCCGGGTGCCCCTCGCACCACTGCTCGGGCGGAACCTGCGCGCGGACCTCGGCGATGTGCTCGCCGCAGCCGTCCCAGGTGGTCTTGCCGCAGACCCGACACGGCACGGGGTAGCACATCAGCGGTTCCTTTCAGGCGGTACGCAGGGCAACAGCCAGGGTATCGATGACGGTGCGGATCTTCTCGGTCACCTCGTCGGCGATCGGCGCGAGCGCCGGATTGTCGACGACCTGGGCCATCAGTTGCGGGTTCATCGCCTCGACGAGCACCGTCTCGGGGTGTTGCGGGTCCTCGCGGACCACCACATTGCACGGCAGCAGCACCCCGATCCGCTTCTCGGCGGTCACCGCGCGGTGCGCCAGCGGGGGGTTGCAGGCGCCCAGGATCAGGTAGCGCTCCATTTCCTCGCCGAGTTTGGCCCGCAGGGTAGCCTGCATGTCGATTTCGGTCAGTACACCGAAACCGTTGTCTTTCAGTATTTCTCGTGTTTTCGCGGTAACGGTGTCGAAGTCGACACCGGAGACCGCGGTGCTCATCGCGACCGACATGGGACCTCCTTCATCGCTGTGATCACAGTCTAACAGATACCCCCGAGGGTATATACCTTCACGGTATCGTCACCTCATGCAGACCCTGCGCACCCCCGACGACAGGTTCGTCGGCCTCCCCGATTTCGATTATCAGCCCCAGTTCTGCGACCTCGACGACGACGACGGCGGCACCCTGCGGGTGGCCTGGGTGCAGGACGGCCCCGAGGACGCCGACCCGATCCTGATGCTGCACGGCGAGCCGTCGTGGTCGTATCTGTACCGCAAGATGATCCCGATTCTGGTCGAGGCCGGGCACCGGGTCATCTGTCCGGACCTGGTCGGGTTCGGGCGTTCGGACAAGCCGACTCAAGCCCACGACCACACCTACGCCCGCCACGTCGAGTGGATGCGGGCGCTGGCGTTCGACGTGCTGGGCCTGCAGCGGGCGACGCTGGTCGGCCAGGACTGGGGCGGGTTGATCGGGCTGCGGCTGGTCGCCGAGAACCCGGATCGGTTCAGCCGGGTCGTGGTGGCCAACACCGGTCTGCCCACCGGGGACATCCCGATGCCGGAGATCTGGTGGCGCTTCCGGGAGGCGATCCAGAGCGCCCCGACGATCGACGTCGGGTGGTTCGTGCAGTCCGGGTGCCGCAAGCCGATGGGTGATGCGGTCCGGGCCGGATACGACGCCCCGTTCCCCGACGACAGCTACTGCGTCGGGCCGCGGACCATGCCGTCACTGATCCCGACCACCCCCGAGGACCCGTCCGCCCCGGCCAACCGCTCGGCGTGGGCCGCGCTGTGCGCCTCGGAGACGCCGATGCTGGTCGCATTCAGTGACGGCGACCCGATCACCGGGGCGATGGCGCCGATCTTCCAGCGGGAGATGCGCGGCGCGCGCGGCCGGGCGCACCCGGTGATCCACGACGCCGGCCACTTCCTGCAGGAGGATGCCGGCGAGGAGTTGGCCCGCCACATCGTGGAGTTCCTGCGTCGGTGACCTTCCGCCGTACGTCGAGTGAGCGGTTTGTACGCCGATTCGGCCGCTGCGAGTGCCAAACCGCACACTCGGCACGGTTTTCATCGACATCATGAACACCATGGACCTGCCCGTGGCGCCGCCGGTAGCCCCGATGCTCGCCAAGGCTGCGGTCGCCGTTCCCGGGGAGGGCGAGGCGCCCGGGCGCTGGTCCTATGAACCCAAGTGGGACGGTTTCCGTGCCATCGTCTTTCGCGACGACGACGAGGTGCTGCTGCAATCGCGCAACGGCAAACCGCTGGGCCGTTACTTTCCCGAACTGCTGGATGCCCTGCGCGCCGAGGTCGCCCCGCGCTGCGTGCTCGACGGGGAGGTGGTGGTGCCACGCCGGATCGGTGGACGGACCCGGCTGGACTGGGAGTCTTTGAGCCAGCGCATCCATCCCGCCCAGAGCCGGGTGCGGATGCTGGCCGAGCAGACCCCGGCGCAGTTCATCGGCTTCGACGTATTGGCCACCGGGTCCGCGTCGCTGCTCGGCGAGCCGTTTTCGGTGCGACGGGAAGCACTGGCCGAGCTGGTGAGCGGCGGGACCAGCTGCCATGTCACCCGCGCCACCTCCGACCCCGAGCAGGCCAGACACTGGCTCACCACGTTCGAAGGGGCCGGGCTCGACGGGGTGGTCGCCAAGCGCACCGACGGGCCTTATCTGCCCGGCAAGCGCGAGATGGTCAAGATCAAACACCGTCGCGACGCCGACTGCGTGGTCATGGGGTATCGCATCCACAAGAGCGGCGCCGGCATCGGCTCGCTGCTGCTGGGCCTGTACCGCCCCGATGGCGAGCTGGCGATGGTCGGCGGTGCCGCGGCGTTCAGCGACGCCGATCGGCTGGCCCTGCTGGCCGAGCTGGAGCCGCTGCGCCTCGGCGACGTCCGGGACGGCGAACCGAGCCGGTGGAACTCCGCTGCCGACAAGCAGTGGGTCCCGATCCGGCCCGAGCGCGTCGCCGAGGTCGCCTACGACCAGATGGAAGGCGACCGGTTCCGCCACACCGTGAAGCTGGTGCGGTGGCGTCCCGACCGCGACCCGGCCAGCTGCACCTTCGACCAGCTCGACGTCCCGCTGAACTACGAACTGGCCGACGTGCTGGAGACCTGAGATGCCGGAAGCCGAGGAATTGGACGTCGACGGCATCGCCGTTCGCTTCACCAGCGGCGACAAGGCGTACTTTCCCCGGCTCGGCGCGGGCGGCACCAAACGGGCGCTGGCCGACTATTACCTGGCGGTGGCGAGCGGGCCGCTGCTGCAGGCGCTGCGGGACCGGCCCACCCACCTGCAGCGCTTCCCCGACGGCATTGAAGGTGACGAGGTCTACCAGAAGCGGCTGCCGCGTGGGCATCCCGACTACCTGGAATCCTGCCGGGTGACGTTCCCGTCCGGCCGCACCGCCGATGCGCTCAAGGTCACCCGGCCCGCGGACATCTTGTGGGCGGTGCAGATGAGCACCGTCACCCTGCACCCCTGGCCGGTGCGCTGTCCCGACACCGACCACCCCGACGAGCTGCGCATCGACCTGGACCCGCAGCCCGGCACCGGGTTCGCGCAGGCCCGTGCGGTTGCGCTGGAGGCGGTGCGGCCGCTGCTCGCCGAGCTCGGACTCGTCGGATACGTCAAGACGTCGGGCGGCCGCGGCCTGCACGTCTACCTGCGGATCAAGCCGGATTGGGACTTCATCGAGGTCCGCCGGGCCGGAATCGCGCTGGCCCGCGAGATCGAGCGGCGTGCCCCGGAGGCGGTCACCACCTCGTGGTGGAAGGAAGAGCGGGGCGCCCGGATCTTCCTCGACTTCAACCAGAACGCCCGCGACCGCACCATGGCGTCGGCCTACTCGGTGCGGGCCACCCCGATCGCCACCGTCTCCACACCGTTGAGCTGGGACGAGTTGGCCGACGGCGCCGACCCCGACGACTACACGATCGCCACCGTGCCCGAGCTGCTCGCCCGACGCGGCGATCCGTGGCGCACCATCGACGACCTCGAGCAGTCGCTCGAGCCGCTGCTCGAGATGGTCGTCGCCGACGAAGCACGCGGCCTCGGCGACCTGCCCTACCCGCCGAACTATCCGAAGATGCCCGGCGAACCCAAGCGGGTGCAGCCCAGCCGGGAGAAGTCAGACTGACCGCTCCAGCAGCCCCACGCACGTGGCGGTCAGCAGTCGGGTCAGCGCGGTGGTGAAATCCAGGTCCCACTCGGGCGACAATGCCGGCTCGTCGGAGTAGGCGGCGGTCAGCGTCGCCGGTGGGTGCGCCATCTGCCACAGCACCGAGCCCAGCGAATAAGCGGCCAGCAGCAGATCCAGTGCGCCGCGCTGGCCGATCCCGGGCAGCACCCGCTCGATCGCGCCCGCGCTGGCCGTCACCGCGGCCATGCTGACCCGTCTTACTTCGATCACCCGCTCGGCGTCCACCTCGTGTTCCAAGTGCAGGTGCAGGTTGGACAGCAAGTCGCAGAAGAGCGGGTCAGCGGCGAGCCCGCTGACCAGCGTCTCGACCACCCGGTCCGGTGTCGCCGGCCCGGGCTGGTCCAATTCGGAGCAGACCGACTCCGACCAGCGCTCCCAACTTTCGGCCGCCAGGCGCAGCAGCACCTCCTTATAGGAGCTGAAGTAGCGGCGCACGGCCGAGTAGTGCACCCCGGCCCGCGTGGCCACGGCGGTCAGGGTCACCGACGCGACGCCGGCTTCGAGAGCCACCGAACGCGCGGCTTCCACCAGCGCTTCTGCCCGCTGACGTTTCTTTTCTTCGCTGCGAGCGCGTTGAAATGGGACCTGCCGCACGGCGCGAGGATAACGCACATGGTGTGCGTTGCGACAGCTCCGGGCCGTGCTGTAGCGTGCGTTTACGCACGTGGACTTGGGTTAGGGTACCCAAAGGTGCTAGGTGAAGGGGACTCCGATTTTCAAGGTGCTGAGTCGGGTGTGGATACCCCTGGTGATTCTGGCCGTGGTTGGTGTCGCCGGGTTCACGGTGACGCGCATCCATGGTCTGTTCGGATCCGAGAAGCGCCCGTCATATTCCGACGGCCAGATCGACGAGACCAAGCCGTTCAACCCGAAGCGGTTGACCTATGAGATCTTCGGCCCCCCAGGCACTGTGGCAGACATCAGTTACTTCGACGTCAACTCCGAGCCGCAACGGGTCCAAGGCGTCCAACTGCCGTGGCAGCTCGAAATCGTGACCACCTTGCCGGCAGTGGTGGGAAGCATTATGGCGCAAGGCGATAGCAACAGCATCGGGTGCCGGATCACGGTGGATGGGGAGGTGAAGGCCGAACGCATCTCCAACGAGGTGAACGCCTACACCTTCTGTCTGCTGAAGGCGGCATGAGTCCGCCTATAACCAGTAGCGCGGGCGGACCTCCTCAGCGGACGTTCGTCGCGCACACCATTCGCCGGCTGTCGGTGCCGATCATCCTCTTCTGGGTTGGCCTGATCGTGCTGCTCGGCGCCACCGTGCCGTCGCTGGAGCAGATCGGCAAAGAGAACGCCGTGTCGGCGAGCCCGACGTCCGCGCCGTCCATGCAGGCCATGACCGAGATGGGCAGGGTCTTCCAGGAATCGGATTCCGACAGCACCGCGATGATCGTGCTGGAGGCCGACCACGAACTCGGCGATGCCGAGCACGAGTACTACGCCGAAATGGTCAAGCGGCTCAAAGCCGACACCGCTCATGTGCAGCACGTCCAGGACTTCTGGGGTGACCCGATGACCGCCGTCGGCGCCCAGAGTGCCGACGGCAGAGCGACTTACGTGCAACTGAACCTGGTCGGCAACATCGGCCAGGCGACGGCCAACGACTCCGTCGAGTCGGTCCGCAACATCGTGGACTCGATCGAGGCCCCACCCGGGTTGACGGTCTATGTCACCGGCACCGCGGCACTGGCCAACGACATGAACCACGCCGGCGACAAGTCCATGTTGAAGATGATGGCCGTCACCATTCTGGTGATCCTGACCATGCTGCTGGCGGTCTATCGGTCGGTCACCACCGTGGTGCTGCTGCTGGCGATGGTCGGCATGGAGTTGTCCGCCGCGCGCGGGGTGGTGGCATTCCTGGGCCATCACCACCTGGTCGGGTTGACGACGTTTGCCGTCAACCTGCTGGTCTCGCTGGCGATCGCCGCCGGCACCGACTACGCCATCTTCCTGATCGGCCGCTATCACGAGGCCCGCCACAACGGTGAGGACCCGGAGACGGCCTACTACACCGCTTTCAACGGCGTCTCGCACGTCATCCTGGGCTCCGGCCTGACCATCGCCGGCGCGTTGTTCTGTCTGCACTTCACCCACATGCCCTACTTCGTCTCGCTGGGTATCCCGTGTGCGGTGGGCATGGTCATCTCGGTGCTGGCCGCGTTGACATTGGGGCCGGCGATCATCACCGTCGGCAGCCGATTCGGCCTGTTCGAGCCCAAGCGCAAGATGAGCACCCGCGGCTGGCGGCAGCTTGGGACGGCGATCGTGCGGTGGCCGGGGCCGATTCTGGTTGCCTCGCTGGCCATTGCGGCCGTCGGCCTGCTGGCGCTGCCGGGCTATCAGCCGGCCTACGACGACCGCAAGTACATCCCCACCGACATCCCGGCCAACGAGGGCTTCGCCGCGGCCGACCGGCACTTCTCGCAGTCCCGGATGATGCCGGAGGTGCTGATGATCGAAGCCGATCACGACCTGCGCAACCCGTCAGACTTCCTGGTCATCGACAAACTGGCCAAGGCGGTGTTCAAGGTCGTCGGAATCTCCCGGGTGCAGGCGATCACCCGGCCGCAGGGAACCCCACTGGAACACACCTCCATTCCGTTTCAGATGAGCATGCAGAACGCCGGCCAGATGCAGACCATGCAGTTCCAGAAGAAGCGCATGGACGACATGCTCACCCAGGCCGACGCGATGGGCGAGACCATCGCGACCATGCGGCAGATGCTCGGCTACATGAGCCAGTTGGCCAGCACCACCCACGCGATGGTGGCCGACATGGACGTCCTACAGGCTCAGATCTATGACATCCGCGACCACATCGCCGATTTCGAAGATTTCTGGCGGCCGATTCGCAGCTACTTCTACTGGGAACCGCACTGCTACGACATCCCGATCTGCTTCTCGCTGCGCTCGGCGTTCGACATGGTCGACAGTGTCGATCCGATGAGCGAGAGCATGGACAGGATGATCCTGCACATGGGCGACATGGACAAGCTCATGCCGCAGATGCTGACCACCTTCCCGCCGATGATCGACACCATGGCGACCATGCAGACCATGATGCTGACGATGCACAGCACCATGTCCGGAATCTTCGCCCAGATGGAGGAGATGGGCGACAACGCCACCGCGATGGGCAAGGCGTTCGACGAGTCCAAGAACGACGACTCGTTCTATCTGCCGCCGGAGGTGTTCGAGAACCCGGACTTCAAGCGTGCGATGAACATGTTCTTGTCCCCGGACGGCAAGGCCGTCCGGATGATCATCTCCCACCGGGGTAATCCCGCGACGGCAGAAGGTATCTCGCACATCGACAAGATCCGGACCGCTGCCGAGGAGGCGCTCAAGGGAACACCGCTGGAGGACGCCAAGATCTACCTCGGCGGGACCGCGGCGCTGTTCAAGGACATGCACGACGGCTCCTACTACGACCTGCTGATCGCCGGAATCGCCTCGCTGTGCCTGATTTTCGTCATCATGCTGCTGATCACCCGTGCGCTGATCGCCGCGTTGGTGATCGTCGGGACCGTCGCGCTGTCCCTGGGGGCGTCGTTCGGGCTGTCGGTACTGGTCTGGCAGTACCTCATCGGCATGCAGCTGCACTGGCTGGTGATGGTGATGTCGGTGATCGTGCTGCTGGCGGTGGGATCGGACTACAACCTGATGTTGGTCTCCCGGTTCAAAGAGGAGATCCATGCCGGGTTGCACACCGGCATCATCCGGGCGATGGGCGGTACCGGGAAGGTGGTGACGGCAGCCGGCCTGGTGTTCGCCTTCACCATGGCCTCGATGGCCGTTAGCGACCTGCGCATCATCGGGCAGATCGGCACCACCATCGGGCTGGGGCTGATGTTCGACACGTTGATCGTGCGGGCGTTCATGACACCGTCGATCGCGGCGCTGCTGGGTCGCTGGTTCTGGTGGCCCATCAACGTGCTGCCCCACGTCGGCGGCAAGGCCGCCCGGCATCGGGAGGCCGCCGCCGCGCAGGGCTCCGACGACGAAGTCGCCGAGGAGTTCTCCCGGCCGCAGGCCTGAGGAGGACCGCCGCCGGTGCCACAACCGCCGCTCGGCTGTGAGCGAGCCCATGTGACCAGGGCCGGAGAATAATTAGGTAGCTCGGCTAAAGTTATGTAGCATTGCGAATCGAGTTCGGAGGGCTGCGCAGCCATTCGCCGTTGCATCCGTCTCACCCGGCTCAGCGGTCTCACCAGGGGGGATCGTCGGCCGAAACCGACATAGGGAAAGAACGGGGTAATGGCTACAGTGGATTCCATGCGTACGCACCGCCCGCTTCTCCGCGCGGCCGCGCTGGCCGCCGTCGCCGGCTTCGCGGCTGTTCTGTTGCCCGCCACCGCCGCCGCTGACGCCACCGATGACTTCCCGATCCCGCGGCGGGTGATCCGCACCGACTGCAGCGCCGAGCAGATGCTGGCCGCCAGCCGCGACCTGTCGCCGGTCTACTACGAGCGGTACATGATCGACATGCACAACAAGCCGGTGCAGGTGCAGCAGGCCGCCATCGACAAGATGCACTGGTTCTTCTCGCTGAACCCCGAGCAGCGCCGCGCCTACTCCGAGGAACTGGCGACGAACTTCGCCGACCCGCTGACCGTGTCGTGGCCCAATCACGCCAAGATCTTCTTCAACAACAAGGGTGTCGTCGCCAAGTCGACCGAAGCCTGCAGCCAGTACCCGCGCGACGACATGTCGGTGTGGGACTGGGCGCCCAAGCCGTAACCGGAGACGCCGATGAACGGTTCCATCCGTCGAGTCACCCAGGCCCTGGCCGTCGCCGGCATGACGGGCGGGCTGCTTCTGGCGGGTCAGGGATCACCGGCGGGCGCCCAACCGGCGGGCTTCCCCAATCTGGATGACTTCACCGCGGTCCCGGCGGACGACTACATCACCACCGGCCCGAAGGGGCCCGGGCGCTGGGTGAATTTCACCACCCCCTACAACATCGCCTGCCAATTCGACGCCACGGAACCGCCGGCGGGGTCGTCGCAGGCGCTGATGTGCGACGGCGATATGCCCGGCATGGCCAACGCACCGCTGAGTTCGGGTGCGCCGGTCCCAGACGGATGTGTGATCGGCACCGTGCGCTCCCAGGGCGCGGCCGGGCTGCGCTTGAACCGCGAATCGACGAGCTGCGGTCGCCAGTTCTCCAACGGCGCCTTCCTGGGCGTCGGACAGAAGGTCTCCTACGGCAACGTGACCTGCGCGGTGGGCGCCGACCAACTCGTCGCCTGCCTGGACACCTCGCTGGGTCACCACGGCTTCGTGCTGCGGCCGTCGGGAAGCACGGCGTTCTAGCCCACTACGGGTTGATGTTGAACGTCGTCGTGTAGGTCCTCGGGTGGTAGGGCACCGGCGGAGCACTCTCGCCGACGGGCCAGCCCTCCGGGGTCGGCCAGGTACTGACCCGCATGGTGACCTGCTCCTGCCCGTTCGGAAGAGTCTCGACGTTGACGATGCTCGGGCCATAGGGAACGGCCGGCTGATTGCCCGGGCTGGGAATGAAGCCCGGCCCGGTGAGGTCCTGCGACGGCGCCTGTAGCAACCCCTGTGGGCTGCCGGCGGTCACACCGACGATCTGGCCGCCGTTGCTGGCGCTGGTCAACAGGTAGCCGCCCTGGGGCAGCGACACGATCTGATTCTCGCGGTCCGCGGCACCCAGATTGTTGAAGGTGCCGACCTGCTGAAGGTTGTTCATCCAGGCGTTGGGCGGGTCACCGGCACGGACGGGATCGGACTGCCACATCGCGCGCTGACCGTCCTGACCGACATTGCCGACGATGATCATCCTTCCCGACGCCGCGTCATAGGCCCCGCTGGCCTGCGAGATGCCCACTTTGGTGTCCGAGCCGATCGTGGTGCCCATCAGCGGGCCCAGATCCGTTGCGGGGTCGGCCAGATTCTGCACCCGGGACTCCGGGGCGATGAAGTTGTCCGGAGACGTGCCCGGCCCATAGGGGCGCACGCTGTAGAAGGCGTACTGCTGACCGTCCGGGCCGATCGCCGTGCCGGTCGGCAGCGCCCGGAACCCGTCGTCGACGGGAAACGGATTGTCGATGTCCGGTTGACCGGGAATGTGTAGTCGCGGGTGACCCGTTTCGGGGTCTCCGGTGATGACGATGCCGGTTCCCGGGATCGTGGCGCCCAGGTCGTAGGGCGAGCCGTCCTGCTTCTCCGGCACCGGTTGGCTGCCCGGCCCCTCGATGGTGGGGTCGTGCGGCGGGGGGACGTCGGCCGGTATCTCGTTGTCCACCAGCCGGATATGCGGGTCCCCGCCGTCGTCCCCGCCGAATCGGTAGCGGGTGGTCAGCGACCGCACCAGGCTCGCCCTGTGCTCGCTGTCCGCGGCGGCGTCGGCGACGACCCGATGGATCTCGCGGGTCTTGCCGTTCAGAAACTGCTGGAACTGGCGGGACCCGGCCGGGGTGTCCAGACCCGGCCATGTGTTTGCGGCCTGCCGGATCTCGGACTCCAGGGCATCGAGGCGCTGCCGCGACATCGAGTTGTTCCGCACGGCCTCGCGCAGGATCGCCTGGAACTCCTTGTCGGCGGCTACCGACGCCGCCAGCCGGCGTGCCAGCTCGTCTTCGCGCGCCCGGGCCGCATCGGCGAAAGCACCGAGATTCTCGGTCATAGGGCAAAGGTTAGCCGGGCGGGGCCGGGCCTACTTGCTCTTCTTCGCCCGCCGCTTGCCCGAAGGGCGCTGCTTGTCGCGGGCTCCCGCCGGCGCCAAGTCGGCGGTCTCTTCGCCCGCCGACTCGAGGATCTCTTCGGCTGCGGTCTCGGATTCGGCGGTCTGGTCGTCGGCGTCAGCGCCGGTGGTCTCGGCTTCATCCACGTCGGCGTCCGCGTCCTCGGGCTCCTCGGTCTCCTCGGATTCCTCGGTCTCCTCGGCGGTGACGGTCTTCTTCCCACGCCGGCGCCATAGCTTCGGCTGCTTCTCGGTCTTGGGCTTGATCGGTTTGGGCGGAGGCGGGGGCATCTCGGCGACGAAGGACAGGTAGAACGCGCCGATCCCCAGCAGGGCGATCGCGGCAGCCGCCCCGTAAATGCCGAACAGCCACACCCCGGCGTTGTCCAGCGACAGCCAGATCTCGCTGACGGCGGTGCCCGCGATCAGCGTCCCGGCCACCACGTGGGCGACGATCGAACCGGTCAGCAGCGTCAGTGCCAGCTGCGGAGTCCCGTACTCCGGCTTGCGGCTGCGCTTCAAGGTGGCCGCCACCGGCAACGCGGCCACCGCCACCAGCACCCCGAGGATGATCCGCAGCACCGTGCCCAGCACGTGCGGTGTGAAGCCGGTCAGCTCCCACCAGCGGGGCAGCACGAACAAGAAGTACAAGAGGGCGGCGAAAGTCGAGAGCGACGCGTGCCAAACCGTTGCGACGGTGCGACTCACGCCACCTCCTATGTTCGTCCGTAGTGATTCAGGTGCGACCGGACCGAGGTATTGCGGTCCGGTCGCACCTGCATCGGGTGCGGAGGATGCGGGATTTGAACCCGCGAGGGCTATTAACCCAACCCGCGTTCCAGGCGAGCGCCATAGGCCACTAGGCGAATCCTCCGTCGGCAATGGTAGCGGAGACCCTGCGGCGCCCGCGCGCTCGTCATCTTCGGGCCACGACCAACTCCGCTGCGCCCGGCTTCGCCGCGCTGGCGACCACTGTTTCCATTGGCGGTGGCCCGCTGCGCCCGGCTTCGCCGCGCTGGCGACCACTGTTTCCATTGGCGGTGGCCCGCTGCGCCCGGCTTCGCCGCGCTGGCGACCACCGCTAGACTTTCCGGTGGACCCCGCGCGGCGTCTATCCTGTGAACTCCCCCAGGGCCGGAAGGCAGCAAGGGTCAATGGGCTCTGGCGGGTGCGCGGGGTCCCCTTATGTCGGGCCTTCGACGCTGAAAGGCGCACCCGTGTCGCTGCAATCCCTCAACCGTGCCGACTTGACCGCGCAATATGAGCGTTACCAGCGCGATTACGCCGAACTGCAGGCAAAGAAGCTGACCCTGGATCTCACCCGCGGTAAGCCGGCTCCCGAGCAGCTCGACCTCGCCAACGGCCTGCTGGCGCTGCCCGGACCCGAGGACTACCGCGACGACGGCGGCACTGACACCCGCAACTACGGCGGCCTGCACGGCCTGCCCGAGTTGCGGGCCATCTTCGGTGAGCTGCTCGGCATCGCGGTGCCCAACCTGATCGCCGGCAACAACGCCAGCCTGGAGTTCATGCACGACGTCGTCGTCTATTCGATGATGCACGGCGGCGTCGACTCACCGCGGCCCTGGAGCCAGGAGCCGAGCGTCAAGTTCTTGTGCCCGGTGCCCGGCTACGACCGGCACTTCGCGATCACCGAGACCATGGGCATCGAGATGATCTCGGTCCCGATGCGTGAGGACGGCCCGGACGTCGACATGATCGAGGAACTGGTCGCCGCCGACCCGGCGATCAAGGGCATGTGGACGGTGCCGGTGTTCGGCAACCCGACCGGCATCACCTACTCCTGGGAGACGGTGCGCCGGCTGGTGCAGATGCAGACCGCCGCACCGGATTTCCGGCTGTTCTGGGACAACGCCTACGCGGTGCACACCCTGACCGCCGAGTTCCCCCACCAGGTCGACGTGCTGGGCCTGGCCGCCGCCGCCGGCAACCCGAACCGGCCCTACGTGTTCGCCTCCACCTCGAAGATCACCTTCGCCGGCGCCGGGGTCAGCTTCTTCGGCGGCTCGCTGGGCAACGTCGCCTGGTACCTGCAGTACGCCGGCAAGAAATCGATCGGCCCGGACAAGGTCAACCAGCTGCGTCACCTGCGGTTCTTCGGCGACGCCGACGGGGTCCGGCTGCACATGCGCCGCCACCAGGAGATCCTGGCGCCGAAATTCGCGCTGGCCGCCGAGATCCTCGAAGAACGGCTCGGCTCGGGCTCTGGGGCCAAGATCGCGTCGTGGACCGACCCCAAGGGCGGCTACTTCATCAGCCTCGACGTGCTGCCCGGCACCGCGCGGCGCACCGTCGCGCTGGCCAAAGACGCCGGCATCGCGGTCACCGAGGCCGGTGCATCGTTCCCCTACCGCAAGGACCCGGAGGACAAGAACATCCGGATCGCCCCGTCGTTCCCGTCGCTGGACGACCTGCGCAACGCCGTCGACGGCCTGGCCACCTGCGCGCTGCTGGCCGCCGCCGAGTCGATGCTGGCCTGACGCGGCCATTCCAGCCGATGGCGGCCTTCGGCGAGCCGGCGGGCTGTTAAATGGGGAAGTCGCGTCAGGGAGCTCGTCGAAAAGCTGGAGGCCCGCGGAATGGCGATCACGGTCAGATACCTGGGCCCTGCGGTGCTGGCGATATCCCTTTGCGGCCAGGTCCTCGCCGGGTTCACCCCGAGCCGGGCGGATCCGGCGGTCGATCACTCGTCGGTGCAGGCGGTGGACACCGGGTCCGAGGCGGTCCGACCGTTGCCGGCCCCGATCGCCGATGCACTCGACGTCTTCCGGCGCCAAGCTGCTGACGCCGCGCTGGGGAATCCGGTGATGTACGGCGACGGCCAGTGTTATCCGCTCATCCAGGCCTACATACAGGCGGCCGGCTATGGATGGCGCAATCGAGACCCCAGCGGCAACGCCTTCGATCTCTACGAGCATTTCGCCACCAATGGCCTGGGGCAATACTTCGAACAGGTCCCGTTCGCCGGTGGCGCCAATGCGCCGCAGGTCGGGGACATCGTCGTCTACGGCCCCGGTGGGTACGTCAGCCAGTACGGGCACGCCGGGGTGGTCACAGCCGTCCGCGGCAGCGGCCCCGCATTCCAGTACGAGACGGCCGACCAGAACTCCGGCGGGCGGTTGTTCGTGACGTTGAACTGGCGTGACTTCAGCCCCGCGTACAACACCTTGGGCTATCTGCGCCCGAAGCTCTAGCCCGCTGTCTGCCTGGCCTGCACCGTCGTCGGCCCGAGCAAGTAACCTGCTGGCGTGGCGCTCTACCGCAAATACCGGCCGGCAACGTTCGCCGAAGTGGTGGGGCAGGAGCACGTCACCGAACCACTGTGCACCGCGTTGTCGGCGGGCCGGATCAACCACGCCTACCTGTTCTCCGGGCCGCGTGGCTGCGGCAAGACCTCGTCGGCGCGCATCCTGGCCCGCTCGCTGAACTGCGCCGAGGGCCCCACTCCTACGCCCTGCGGGACCTGCGACTCGTGCGTGGCACTGGCCCCCAACGGCCCGGGCAGCATCGACGTCGTCGAACTCGACGCTGCCAGCCACGGCGGGGTCGACGACACCCGAGACCTGCGGGACCGGGCCTTTTACGCACCGGCTCAGTCGCGCTACCGGATCTTCATCATCGACGAAGCGCACATGGTGACCACCGCGGGATTCAACGCGCTGCTCAAGATCGTCGAGGAGCCGCCCGATCACCTGATCTTCGTGTTCGCCACCACCGAGCCGGAGAAGGTGCTGCCGACCATCCGGTCGCGCACCCACCACTACCCGTTCCGGCTGCTGGCGCCGCGGACCATGCGTGAGCTGATCGGGCGGATCTGCGAGCAGGAGCACGTCGTCGTCGACGACGCGGTCTACCCGCTGGTGATCCGCGCCGGCGGCGGCTCGCCACGCGACACCCTGTCGGTGCTCGATCAGTTGCTGGCCGGCTCGGAGCCGATGCCCGGCAGCTCCGACATCAGCCACGTCCACTACCAGCGGGCGCTGGGCCTGCTGGGCGCCACCGACGTCGCCCTGATCGACGACGCGGTCGACGCGCTGGCCGCCGGAGATGCCGCGTCGGTATTCGGAGCCGTCGAAGCCGTCGTTGATGCCGGCCATGACCCACGCCGGTTCGCCATCGACCTGCTGGAGCGGTTCCGCGACCTGATCGTGCTGCAGGCGGTCCCCGACGCGGTGGCCAAGGGCGTGGTCGATGCGCCGGAGGACATCCTGGAACGGATGCAAGAGCAGGCCGCCCGCCTCGGCTCGGCCACCCTGGCCCGCTACGCCGAGGTGGTGCACGCCGGGCTCGGCGAGATGCGCGGCGCGACGGCTCCGCGGCTGCTGCTGGAGGTGGTGTGCGCCCGGCTGCTGCTGCCCTCGGCCGCCGACACCGAAGCCGCGCTGCTGCAGCGCATAGAGCGCATCGAGAGCCGGCTGGACATGTCGATCCCGGGCGCGGCCGCACGGCCGGCAGCCGACACCGGGGCGCCCAGCAAGCAGTTCACCCGCCGCTCCCGGGCCGCCGAGCCGGCCGGCACGCCGCAGCCCGCGCCCGAGCCGCCGCCCGCGCCGGTGCCGCAGCCCGCGCCGGTACCCGAGGTGGTGCCAGGGGCGGCACCCGAGCGTCAGGCCGCTTCCGAGCCCGAACCCGAGCCCGCTGCGCCACCTGAGCCCGAGCCCGCTCCGCCGGCGCCGGAACCCGCCGCGCCACCGCCGGCTCCCGCCGCGGCGGCCCCGGGAGAACCCGACGTCGCCGCCGTGCGCGCGATGTGGACGACGGTGCGCGACAAGGTCCGTCAGCGCAGCCGCACCACCGAGGTGATGCTGGCGGGGGCAACCGTGCGTGCCGTGGACGGCAGCACCCTGGTGCTGACCCACGAGTCGGCGCCGCTGGCCAAGCGGCTGTGCGAACAGCGCAACGCCGACGTCATCGTCGAGGCGCTCAAGGACGCCCTCGGGGTGAACTGGCGGGTGCGCTGTGAGGCCGGGGCGCCGGTGCCCGAGACCCCGTCGCCCGCCGCGCCCGCCCCGATCCCCGCGGACGTGGAACGGCAAGCCGACGAGGAGGCCATGCTGGCCGAGGCGGAGGCCGAACGCTCCGACCCGGCACCGCGCCGTGACCCCGAAGAGGCGGCCCTGGAGCTGTTGCAGAGCGAGCTGGGTGCCCGCCGCATCGGCGGGGACTGAGCGATGACGGAGTCCACCGGTTGCGCCGTCATCGGCGGCGGCCCGGCCGGAATGGTGCTGGCGCTGCTGCTGGCCCGCGCCGGTGTCGAGGTGACGCTGCTGGAGAAGCACGCCGACTTCCTCCGCGACTTCCGCGGCGACACCGTGCATCCCACCACGCTGCGACTGCTCGACGAGCTCGGACTGTGGGACCGTTTCACAAAGCTGTCGCACAGCGAGATCCACCAGGTCAGCCTCGACGTGGCCGGGCGTGGCGTCACGGTGGTCGACTTCGGGCGGCTGCGGGGTCAGCCGCACCCCTACATCGCGATGGTGCCGCAGTGGGATCTGCTCAACCTACTCGCCGAATCCGCCCAGACAGAGCCGACTTTCACGCTGCGGATGCAGACGGAGGTCACCGGCCTGCTGCACGAGAACGGCCGGGTCGTCGGGGTGCGCTATCAGGGCCCCGATGGCCCCGGCGAACTTCGCGCCGGCCTCACGGTGGCCTGCGATGGCCGGTGGTCGATCGCCCGGCAAGAAGCCGGCCTGACTTCACGCGAGTTTCCGGTGGACTTCGACGTGTGGTGGTTCCGCCTGCCCAACGACGGCGACGCCGCGCCGACGCTGCTGCCGCGACTGGGGCCGGGCCGCGCTGCGATCATGATCCCGCGGCAGGGCTACTTCCAGGTCGCCTACCTCGGGCTGAAGGGCGGCGACGCGGCGCTGCGGGCACGCGGCATCGACGCGTTTCGGCGCGAGGTCATCGAATTCGTTCCGGAGGTCGCCGATTCGGTCCAGGCACTGCGCAGCCTGGACGACGTCAAACACCTTGATGTGCGGGTGAATCGGCTGCGGCGCTGGAGCGTCGACGGATTACTGTGCATCGGCGACGCCGCACACGCGATGTCGCCGGTGGGCGGCGTCGGCATCAACCTGGCGGTGCAGGACGCGGTGGCCGCCGCGACCATCCTGGCCGAGCCGCTGCGCCGAGGGCGGGTGACCGAGCGTGATCTGGCGGCCGTGCAACGGCGCCGGATGCTGCCCACCGTCGTCACCCAGTCGGTTCAGCGGGTGCTGCACCGCGGTCTGACTCCGATCCTGCGTGGTAAAAACCTCAGCCCGCCGGCGGCTTTCGGCGCCGTCGTCGCCAAACTGCCCTGGCTCGCCGCCATTCCGGCCTACCTGGTCGGCGTCGGGGTGCGCCCGGAGCGGGCGCCGTCATTCGCCCGGCGCTAGCGGTCAGGGGGTCAGGGTCGCCACCACGGCCGCAGCGGCAGACCGCCGTCGCCGCCGTGGTCGCTCAGCTTGGCAGCCAGCACGTGATGCAACTGAATCGCGTTGTGCTCGAAACCCAGCCGGGAACCGGCCATGTACAGCCCCCACACCTTGGCGGTGGCCAGCCCGACCTCGGCGACGGCCTCGTCCCAGTGCGCCACCAGATTGGCGCACCAGTCTCGCAGCGTCAGCTCGTAGTGGTGCCGGATGTTCTCGGAATGCAACACCTCCATGCCGGCGTCCTGGATCTCACTGATGATGCGTCCCGACCCGGCCAGCTCGCCGTCGGGGAACACGTAGCGGTCGATGAAGTCGCCCGCGGTCGGGTTCGAGGTGTTGTCCCGCCGGGTGATGCAGTGATTGAGCAGCAGCCCGCCGGTGCGCAGCTTGGACTTGAGGAAACCGAAGTACTCGGGGTAGTTGGCGACACCGATGTGCTCCGTCATCCCGATCGAGGAGACGGCGTCGAACTCGGACTCCCCGACGTCGCGGTAGTCGCAGTGGCGTACCTCGGCCAGATCGGTCAGGCCGTCCTCGGCGATCGCGCGCTGCGCCCATCGGGCCTGCTCGGCGGAGAGCGTCGCGCCGATGGCGCGCACCCCGTGCCGCGCCGCGTAACGCACCATGCCGCCCCAGCCGCACCCCACATCGAGCAGCAGGTCGCCAGGACGCAGCTGCAGCTTGTCGAAGACCAACCGGTACTTGTTCTCCTGGGCCTGCTCCAGTGTCGCGTCCGGGCTCGGGTAGACCGCGCAGGTATAGGTCATCGACGGCCCGAGCACCCACTCGTAGAACGCGTTGGAGACGTCGTAGTGATGGTGGATGGCCTCGGCATCCCGGGACTTACTGTGCCGCAACCCTTCTGCCACGCGCCGCCAGCGCGGACGGGCCTCCTGCGGCGGCGGCGCTATCGGCACCAGGTGCTCGATACCGATCGAGCGGACGATGTTGGCCAGCACCCGCGGCGACGGCCGCTTGAAGTGCAGCTCGTCGGCGAGCGCCTTGAGCAGTAGGTACGGGTCCCCGGGGTGCACGCCGTGCGCCTCCAGATCCCCGGCGACGTAGGCGCGGGCCATGCCCAGATCACCCGGAGCGGTGGCCAGATAGGTGGTGCCGCGCGGTGTCAGCAGGTCCAGGCCCAGGGGGGCGTCGTCGGGCCCGGTGCTGCTGCCGTCGTAGGCGGTGAAGCGCAGCGGCAGGTGGCCGTCGGTGGCCAGGGTCTCCAGCACCTCCGCCAGACTGAGCCTGCCGGTGCGCGCCTGTTCTTTGTAGGTGGTCATCGTCGTCGTACCGCCTTGTCGTAGAGGTCCAGCAGCCGCGAGTCGGGGTCGTAGGTCTTTTTGACCGCGCGATAGGTTTCACCGCCGTAGAGCGCGTCAAACTCCGCGGGGGTGTAGTAGGCGTCGGAGTACAGCGACTTGTGGCCCTCGAGTTCGCTCACCTTGGCCTCGATCAGCCGGTTGGTGGCCCCCTCGGTGGCACCGGCCGGGACCGAGGACCAGAACCCGACGTTGACGTAGGTGTGGTTGGGCCGGATCGGGTACAGCGGCCAGTCCTCGCCGTGGCGCAGCCGCAGCGGGCACAGCCACACCGGCTCGATCGGCACATGGGCGAAGAACCAGTCCAAGAATTCCTCGCAGCGCTTCAGCGGCACCTCGATGTCCTGCACCACCCGTTCGCGCGGCGGCCGGCCGTGGCGTTTCTCGATCCGGTCGGCGATGGAGAACCGCTGGTCGTAGCCGATCAGCTTCCAGTAGAAACTGCTCCGCCGGTAGCGCCGCGGCCACCAGCGCCGCACCAGCGGGTTCTGCGCCCCGAAAGCTCGTGAGCACCAGAACCAGTCGGTGTCCCAGCGCCACAGGTAGTCGTGGATGGTCAGCCGGTCGTCTTTGATCCCCTGGGCGTGCTGGATGGAGCGGTAGTAGACGTGCTGGCCGGTGTAGTCACTGACGGGGCCCGGGGTGTCGGTCTCGATGCCGACGCACAGATAGCTCTCGGCGGGGGAGAACACCACACCGTCGAGGTAGTCCACCGCAACGCCGTCGAGCCCACCGGTGTCGATGATCCGGTCCATCGTCGCGACCAGATCACCCAGGGAATCGAACCGGATGTGCCGCAACGCCACGAACGGCTTGACCGCCTCCAGCTCGATCCGCAGTCGTGTCGAATACCCCAGCGTGCCGTAGGAATTCGGAAACGCCCGGAACAGGTCCTCATGCCGGTCCCGCGAAATCGTCAGCAGCTCTCCAGCGCCGGTGAGAACGTCCATCTCCAGCACCGATTCATGCGGCAGGCCGTTGCGGAACGACGCCGACTCGATTCCCAGTCCGGACACCGCGCCGCCGAGCGTGATCGTCTTGAGCTGCGGAACCACCAGCGGCGCAAACCCATACGGCAGGGTGGCGGCGACCAGGTCTTCGTAGGTGCACATGCCTTCGACGTCGGCGGTGCGGTTCTCCAGATCGATGCCGATGACACCCGTCAGGCCCGAGGTGTCCAAGCCCGGCGCATCACGTTTGGTGCGCGCCCGGAACAGATTCGAGGTGGCTTTGGCCAGCCGGACCGATGCGGTGGGGGGAATCGCCCGGTAGCTGTCCAGCAGTCGTCGCACCCCGCGTGTGTGGGATGTCGGTGCGTCAGCCGGCCGAACGGACATCACCTCCCACGCTAGCGGCGGATCGCCTACCATGCACCCGACGCGGCCGGGTCTACGGTGTCGAAGCCTGGCTGCTCAGGAATCCGGCGACACCGCGGGCGACGGCATCGGCGTAGCGCTGTCGGCCGGCCGGACTCTCCATCAGGGCCGCGTCGGCGGGATTCTTCATATTGCCCAGCTCGACCAGGATCGACGGGTATTCGGCCAGGTTCAGCCCGGCCAGATCGGCGCGTCCCTTCAAGCCGTCGTTGCCGATGTAGGTGGCCGGCGGAATGCCCGCGGCCTGCAACTGGCCGCGCATCACGTGGGCGAATCGGACCGCCGGGCCCTCCTGTGCCGGATTGAGCGGCGGCGCCGAGTAGTTGACGTGGAACCCGCGGCCGGCGGCCGGGCCGCCGTCGGCGTGGATGGACACGATGGCACTGGGATGCAGCGCATTGGCCATCGCGGCGCGGGCGTCGACGCACGGTGCCGGCCCGTTGTCGTCGCCCCGCGACATCGCCGTGCGGACCCCCGCCGAGTTGAGGGCCTGGCGGATCCGCAGGGTGGTGTCCCAGGCGAAGCTGTGCTCGGGATAACCGGAGTCGGTCGCGGTGCCGCTGGTCTGGCAGTTCTTGGTGCCGCCTCGACCGTTGGGCACCTGACGTGACAGCGCGGCGGGGTCGCCGGCGCCACTGTGCCCGGGATCGAGGAACACGATCATCCCGGCGATGCTGCCGGGGGCGGCCGATGACAACGGGGCGCTCGGCAGTGCGGCGGCCACCACCAGGCCGGTGGTGATCGCGACACCGACACGCCAGAGAACTGATACGCGCACGCCGCCACCGTAGGCCGGCGCCGACTACGCTGGGAATCTCACACGCACCGGGTCTCCAGCTGAAACCAAGCCGCAACCGAGTCGAGACCACACACGACAACGCAAGGGGAGTGTCATGCAACCAGGAGGCCCGCCCGACATGTCGGCGTTGCTGGCCCAGGCCCAACAGATGCAGCAGCGACTGCTGGCCGCGCAGCAGGAGCTGGCCGCCACCGAGGTGCACGGCGAAGCCGGCGGCGGCCTGGTCAAGGTCACCTCCAATGGCAGCGGTGAGGTGCTCGGCGTGCAGATCGACCCGAAGGTCGTCGACCCCGACGACATCGAGACCCTGCAAGACCTGCTGGTGGGAGCGCTCGCCGACGCGTCGAAGAAGGCGCACACCCTGGCCCAGGAGCGGCTCTCCCCGCTCGCCGGTGGCATGGGCAACGCGCTCGGCATGCCGGGGGCCTAGGTGTTTGAGGGTCCGGTCCAGGACCTCATCGATGAGCTGGGCAAGCTGCCGGGTATCGGACCGAAGAGCGCCCAGCGGATCGCCTTTCACCTGCTGTCGGTGGAGCCCTCCGAGATCGACCGGCTCACCGCGGTGTTGACGAAGGTTCGCGACGGGGTGCGGTTCTGCGAGGTGTGCGGCAACGTCTCGGATGCGCAGCGCTGCCGGATCTGCGGGGACTCCCGCCGCGACTTCGCCCAGATCTGCGTCGTGGAGGAGCCCAAGGACGTCGCCGCCATCGAGCGCACCAGGGAGTTCCACGGCCGCTACCACGTGCTCGGCGGCGCGTTGGATCCGCTGTCGGGGATCGGCCCGGAGCAATTGCGGGTGCGCGAGCTGCTGAATCGGGTCGGGGAGCGGGTCGACGGGGTCGACGTCAGCGAGGTGATCATCGCCACCGACCCCAACACCGAGGGTGAGGCGACCGCCACCTACCTGGTCCGGATGCTGCGCGACATCCCGGGGTTGAGCGTTACCCGCCTGGCGTCCGGGCTGCCGATGGGCGGTGACCTGGAGTTTGCCGACGAGCTGACCCTGGGCCGGGCCTTCACCGGTCGTCGCGCCATGGCCTGACGTCCCCGGACCCACCCACCCCCGCGAGCCTGTTGTTACCGTGCTTGCTACTCGCACTTCTTCGCGCCAACTACAGGCTCGCGAAGGATGTCGGTGCCGATTGGCAGCATCTGGCCATGGGAGATGTCTTCATCGGGAGCGAGGCGCTGGAGCAACGCCGTCTCACCGAGTACGAGCTGCGCCGCTGGCACCGGGCGATCTTCCGCGACGTCTATGTGCCGAAGACACGCCAGCTGACGCTGCGCGACCGGATCGAGGGGGCGTGGCTGCGGTCTGGACGTAACGGCGTGATCGCGGGTGTTGCGGCTTCCGCGCTGCACGGCGCCAGGTGGGTCGACGCCGATATCCCGATCGAGCTGGTCTGGCCGAATACCCGGCCGCCGCCCGGCCTGATCGCTCGCGATGAAACCCTGGCCGATGACGAACAAATCACAGTCACCGGCATACCGGTCACCACGCCGGCCCGCACCGCTTACGACCTGGGCCGCCACCTGCCCCGGGGCCGGGCGGTCGCCCGGCTCGACGCGCTCGCGAGGGCCACCCCGTTCAGCACCGAGGACGTGCTGTTGATCGCCAAGCACCACAAGGGCGCCCGTGGTTTACGACGGCTGCGCGCGGTGCTACCGCTCGTCGATCCCGGCGCCGCCTCACTCCAAGAGTCCTGGCTGCGGCTACGACTCATCGACGCCGGTCTGCCCAGCCCGACCACCCAGATCCCGGTGTGCGACGGCAGCTACTGGCCGTTCGCCTGGCTTGATATGGGATGGGAGGACTACAAGGTATCCGCTGAATACGACGGGGATCAGCATCAAAAGGATCGTCAGCAGTACGTCAACGACCACAAGCGACAGCGCAGGCTGGAACGCGTGGGCTGGATCAACATCCGGGTGATCAACGAGGACAACCCCCAAGAGACCGTCCGCCGCGTCACCGAGGCGATGCGAATCCGCGGCTGGCGGCGCTAAACCGGTTGCAGCACTTCAGAGATCGGGGCTCCGGCGGCGATCTTTCCGCGCGCCGTGCGGACTTTCTCCGGGATGCCCGCGCCCACCACGGCGGCCAGCACCCCGCCGCGCTCGTAGTAGGCCAAAAACCGGCGACCGTCATCCTCGGCCAGGTGCACGGTGTCGCCGGTGCGCGGGTGGCCCAGGCACTGGATCTTGATGTCGTACTGATCGCTCCAGAAGTACGGCACGCCCGCGCTCGCCACCGCGTCCAGGTTCAGCATCGCCGACACCAGGGTCCTCGCCTGCTCGGCGACGTTGCTCCAATGCTCGACGCGGGCCTGCGCGCCGTTCGCGTCCCGCCAGGACGCCACGTCGCCGATCGCCCAGACGTCTTGGGCGCTGGTACGTCCCACCGCGTCGCAGACGACGCCGTCGGCCACGGCGACCTCGCTGCCGGCCAGCCAATCGCAGGCGGGCCGGGACCCGATCCCGACCACCACCAGATCGGCGGCGAGCACCGAGCCGTCGGAGAGTGTCACCGACTCGACGCCGTCGGTTCCGGAGACGGAGGCCACCTGCGCGCCGGTGCACACCTCGACGCCCTCGGTGCGGTGCAGCCTTGTGATCAGCGCACCCACCTGTTCGCCGAGCACGGATGCCAGCGGGGTGGCCTGCGGCTCCACCAGCACCACCTGCATACCGGCGCCGCGCAGACTGGCCGAGACCTCGCAGCCGATGAAGCCCGCCCCGACGACCACGGCGCGGCGCGCACCCGCCGCCCGCCGGCGCAGCGCCAAGCAGTCGTCGAACGAGCGCAGCACGTGGATACCGTCCAGGTCCGCAAACGACGGAATGCGGTTGGGCACCAGGCCGGTGGCGATCACCAGCCGGTCGTATCCCAGCACCGCCCCGTGGGCCAGCGTCACGGTGCGGGCCGCCGTGTCGAGGGTGCGCGCCGCCGAACCGAGCCGCAACCCGATGCGGTGCTGCTCGTAGAACGCGGCCGGTTTGAGGGCGACGTCCGCGGCGGTGACGGCCTCGCGCTGCAGCATCTCCTTGGACAGCGGCGGACGGTCGTAGGGCGGATGGGCCTCGGCGCCGACGATGGTGATGGGATCGGTGTAGTCGTTGCGACGCAGCTGTTCTGCGGTGCGGACCGCGGCCAGCCCGCCGCCGATGATCACCGTTCCGTTCCGGGTCACGACCGCGCCACTTCCACCATCTCGAAGTCGGCCTTCGCGGCTCCGCAGTCCGGGCAGCTCCAGTCGTCGGCGATGTCGGCCCAGCGGGTGCCGGGTGCGATTCCGTCTTCCGGCCAGCCCAGCGCCTCGTCGTACTCGAAGCCGCACTGAAGGCACCGGAACAGTTTGTAGTCGTTCATCAGTTCGCTCCTGTCGGTTGGAAATCCAGCTTTTCGCGTACCGCACAGTCCGGGCAGGCCCAGTCGTCGGGGATCTGCTGCCAGGGCGTGCCGGCCGGGAACCCCTCTCGGGGCTCCCCGGTGGCCTCGTCGTAGACGTACCCGCAGCCCGGGCACCCGTACCCGGCCATCAGGCCGGCACGTGCAAGCGGGCCAGGATCTTCTCCCGGCGGCGCGGTGAGATGTTCGCCCGGGTGATGTCACCGCAGTAGTGCTCCAGCACCCGGTGATCCATCAGCTTGCGCCACACCGGCGGGAAGTAGGTCACCCCGATCAGGGCTCCGTAGCCGGCCGGCAGGTTCGGCGAGTCGTCGAAGCTGCGCAGCGTCTGGTAGCGCCGGGTGGGGTTGGCGTGGTGGTCGCTGTGCCGCTGCAGGTGGTAGAGGAACAGGTTGGTGACCATGTGGTCGGAGTTCCAGCTGTGCTGCGGTGTGCAGCGCTCGTAGCGGCCCCCGGCCTGCTTCTGGCGCACCAGCCCGTAGTGCTCCAGGTAGTTGACCGCCTCCAGCAGTGACGAGCCGTAGACGGCGTTGATCAGAACGTAGGGCAGCAGCGCCACGCCGAACACCGCGATCAGCACGCCCCAGAACAGCACCGACATCGCCAGCGCGTTGATCACGTCGTTGCCCGGCCAGGTACGGGGATCCCAGGGGTTCTTGCCGGTCCGGCGGATGCGTTGCGCCTCGAGCTCCCACGCCGAGCGAATGCCGCCGAAAGTGCTGCGGGGCAGGAACTCCCAGAACGTCTCACCGAAGCGGGCCGAGGCCGGGTCCTCGGGGGTGGCCACCCGGACGTGGTGGCCGCGGTTGTGCTCGACGTAGAAGTGGCCGTAGCAGACCTGGGCCAGGGTGATCTTGGCCAACCACCGCTCCAGCGACTCCCGCTTGTGGCCCAGCTCGTGGGCGGTGTTGATGCCGACCCCGGCCACGATCGCGGTGGTGAGCGCGACCCCGATCTTGCCCAGCCAGCCCAGCGACCCGTCGAAGCCGAGCCAGCCCAGGTCCGAGGCGGTGAACAGGTAGGCGCCGAAGATGGCGCTGGCGTACTGGAAAGGGATGTAGGCGTAGGTGGCGTAGCGGTAGTACTTGTCGTTCTCCAGCGCCGCCATCACCTCATCCGGCGGGTTCTGTCCGTCGGCACCGATCCAGAGGTCCAGCGCCGGCAGCAGCACATAGAGCAGGATCGGCCCGATGTAGAGCGGCAGTTGCGCCGCGGTGTGCAGGCCGGCCTGGTTCAGCGCCCAGACCAGCGGCAGCATCAGGAACAGCATGGTGGGCACGACCAGGCCCAACAGCCACAGGTGCCGTTTCTTGTCCTGCCAGAGCTTCGGTTCGCCGGCCACTCGGGTGCTCATCGCGTCTTCGCCTTTCGCCTGGGTCATGCCACCACTGCCGATGGATGTCCTGACGGTAGGCAGTACCGCGGGCACGCCGCTCGTCCCGCGCGGCCGGACTTCGGCCGGCTATTCGTCCTCGGAGGACAACACGGCAGCGCCGAACCACTGACACAGCAGCAGTGCGATCTCGACGTCGAGCCGATCCTCGGCGATCGGGCGGCCGCGGCGTTCGATCGCGCGCTGGACGCGGTACTTCATCGTGTTGACGTGGAAGTGCAGCTGCTCGCCGGCCGCCTTGAAACTGGAACCCGCCCGCAGGAACACCCGCAACGTGTCGCGGAGGCGCTCGTCGCCGTCGGTCGCGCAGGCCAGTGGGCCCAGCACCTCACCGACCCAGGCTCGTGCGGCGGCCACGTTGTCGCCGCCGAGCAGTGCCGCGGCCGACAATCCCGGATCGCTGGCCGCGCTGACCCGGGCGGTACCGGACGCGACCGCCAGCCTGTGTACCGCCAGCGCCTGCTGGTGCGACCGACGGAAACCCTCGACCCCGGGCAGCGGTTCACCGATCGCCACCCAGGGTTCACCGCGTGCGGTCTGCGCGCAGGAACGGATCTGCGCCACCGCATCGGCCCCAGCGTTCGACGCCAACGGAATCCAGGCCCACCCGGTGGTGCTGTCGGCCGGGATGAACAGCGGCGCCCCTTGGCCCGCAACTGATTCGGTGACCTGTTTGGTGAAGCCTTCGGCGGCCGCGAGCCGGTCGCCGCCGGATTCCGGGTACCACACCACCAGCGCCACGTGGGTTCGCCGCAGCGGGTAGTGGATCGCGGCTGTCATGGCGTCGACGTCCAGGCTCTCGTTGGCAAGGATTTCGCGGACCCGCAACGCGCGCACCGCATTTCGGCTCTCCAGCCAGCGTTCGCGCTCGGCCTGATAGATCGCGGACACCTGCTGCGACATCTCGTCGATGTAGCCGAACATCAGCGTCGACATCTCGGAGAGCACGTCCAGGCGCAGGTCGGGATCCAGGTCGGCGGAACGGATCTCCTGCAGTACCAGCTGCAGTGCCACCGAGTGGCCGAGCCGGTAGCCGCGCACCAGTGCGTTCACCGGAATCCCGCGCTGCGCCAGCCGGCGGGCGTGCTCCAGGGCGACCGCCGGCGCGGCGATATCGGCCACCGGGATGTTGTGACGGATCGCCGAGAAGTACGTATCGACGTTGGCGGCGACGGTTTCATGCAGCAGCTGCAGCAGCGACGAATCGCCGGTCAGGTCCGGCGACTCCTTGGCGACCAGATCCTCGATCACCTGGGTGGTTTCGGCCAGGTGATCGTAGAGCCGCTGCGAGATTGCGATCGCGGCCCGGGCGACTCCGGTGTCGTCGGTCGCGTGCGGCTCGGCCATAGCCCGACGGTAGTCGGTGACTAGGGCCGCCGCGGCGCGACCAGCCGCTCGCGGCGCAGCATCTCCACTTCGGGCAGTTCCAGCGGCGCCAGGGCGCCGACCACCTTCGACAGCAGCAGATCGGCCAGTTCGGGGTTGCGGGCCAGGCACGGCCCGTGCAGATAGCTGGCGACGACGCTGCCCTGCACCACGCCGTCGTGCCCGTCGCCGGCCCGGTTCCCGGCGCCCTTGGTGACCGTCGACAGCGGTGTCGCCGACGGGCCCAGCACGGTGCCGCCCCGGTGGTTCTCGAAGCCGGTCAGCGGCGCCGACAAGCCCGCCAGCAGCGGGGTGCCGACCACCTCGCCGATGGTGCGCGTCTCCTGCGGGGAGGTGGTGACGTCGAGCAGCCCGACCCCCTCGACGCGTTCTCCGGCCGAGGTCTCATACCAGGCCCCGAGCACCTGGACGGCCGCGCAGATCGCCAGGACCGGCGCCCCGCGTTCGGCCGCGCGCTGCAGTCCCGGGTGGGCGGTCAGGTGCCGGGTGGCCAGCCGCTGCGCGTAGTCCTCGGCGCCGCCCAGGGTGTAGAGATCGAGTGACTCCGGCACCGGGTCGGCCAGGGTGATCTCGACGATCTCGGCGTCGATACCGCGCACCAGCAGCCGCTGCCGCAGCACCACCGCGTTCCCGCTGTCGCCGTAGGTGCCCATCACATCGGGCAGTACCAGCCCGATCCGCACCGTGCTGGAGCTCATGACAGACCCAGTTTCCGCTGCAGCTGCAGAAACGCGGTGTAGTTGGCGACGACCTCGACCGGGCCGGGCGGGCAGGACGCGATGGCCGCACAGGTGTCATGCACCAGGGTGTGCTGCACCCCCGCGTAGCCGAGTCGCACCGCCAGGTCGGTGCCGCGCTCACCGGCGGCCACCACCGGAACGCCTTCGAAGTGCTCGAAGCGCACGTCCCACAGCCAGGACAGGTCCTCGCCGTCGGGGACTTGGCCGTTGACGGCGATCACCACCCCGGCGGCGTGGTGGTCGACCATCGACAGCGCCTCCTGCCAGCCGGCCGGGTTCTTGGCCAACAGCATCCGCACCGTGTGTTGGCCGACCTGCACGCTGCGGTAGCGCCCGGCCACCTCGTCGACGGCGCACACGGCGGCCACCGCCTCGGCGGGGTCGGCGCCCAACGCGACGGCGGCGGCGACGGCCTGGGCGGCGTTGCCGCGGTTGACCTTTCCGGGCAGCGCGAGCCGCATCGGCAGCACCAGACCGTCGGGCCCGTACAGCGATTCGTCGTCGTACCACCACTGCGGGGTGGGCCGGTGGAAGTCGCATCCGGTGGAGCCCCAGTGCCCGTCACGGCGGTCGATGACTTCGCCGCTGCGCGGGCAGCTGACCGAGTCACCGGCCCAGCCGCCGCCCGCGGCGACCCACACCACGTTGGGGGAGTCGTAGGCGGCCGAGGTCATCAGCACGTCGTCACAGTTGGCCACGACCACCGTCTGCGGATGCCGGGCCAACCCGGTGCGCAGTGCGCGTTCCACGGCGTTGATCTCACCAACCCGGTCCAGCTGGTCGCGGGACAGGTTGAGCAGGACGACCACGGCCGGCGAGACCGCGTCGGCCACGTGCGGCACATGCATCTCGTCGACCTCGAGGGCCGCCAGCTGCGCGGTGCGGTCGGCGGCCAGCGCCGCCACCAGCCCGGCGTCCATGTTGGCGCCTTCGGCGTTGGTGGCCACCGGCCCCAGGTCACGCAGCGCCGCCGCGATCATGCGGGTGGTGGTCGACTTGCCGTTGGTGCCGGTGACGATGACGCTGCGCCGCCGGGAGCCCAGCTGGCCCAGGATCGAGCGGTCCAGCGTCATCGCGACCAGGCCGCCGATCATCGCACCGGCGCCGCGGCCGGTGACCCGCGACGCCCATCGCGCGCTCGCTCCGGCGGCCAGCGCGAGGCGTCCACGGGCGGTGATCATGGCGTGAGTTTAAGTGGGCGACACGGCTGCGCGGCGACCCGCGTTCGTCGGGGGCGCGTGCCATCCTCATCGCATGAGTGCGCTGTGGGGGCGCCCGGCCCGCGAACCCGGCGACGGCTGGGTCGTCGTCGACGTCGAGACGTCGGGATTCCGGCCCGGGCAGGCTCGCGTGCTCAGCCTCGCCGCACTGGCACTCGATGCCGACGGGCGCGTCGAGCAGTCGGTGTCACACCTGGTCAACCCGGGCACCGACCCGGGCCCCACCCACGTGCACGGGCTGACCGCCGAGATGCTGGCGGGCCAGCCGCAGTTCGCCGACGTCGTCGACGAGGTCGTCGCGCTGCTGGCCGGGCGCACCCTGGTGGCGCATAACGTGGCGTTCGATTACACGTTCCTGGCCGCGGAGGCCGAGATGGCCGGCGCCGAACTTCCCGTCGACTCGGTGATGTGCACGCTGGAGTTGACCAGGCGGCTGGACCTCGGCCTAGCGAACCTGCGATTGCAGACCCTGGCGGCGCACTGGGGCGTCGTCCAGACCAGGGCTCATGACGCGCTCGACGACGCGCGCGTGCTGGCCGGGGTGCTGCAGCCGGCACTGGAGCGGGCCCGCGAACGCGACGTGTGGCTGCCGGTGCGGCCGGTTACCCGCCGACGGTGGCCCAACGGCCGGATCACCCACGAGGAACTGCGGCCGCTGAAGGCGCTGGCATCGCGGATGCCATGCGCCTACCTCAACCCGGGCCGCTACGTGCGGGGCCGCCCGCTGGTGCAGGGCATGCGGGTTGCGCTGTCCGCCGAATGCACCCGTACCCACGAGGAACTCGTCGAACGCATCCTGCACGCCGGGCTGGCTTACAGCGACGTCGTCGACACCACCACCTCGCTGGTGATCTGCAACGACGAACGACCGGAGCAGGGCAAGGGCTTCCAGGCGCGGGAACTGGGCGTGCCGACCGTCTCCGACGAGCAGTTCATGGCCTGCGTCGATCGGGTGGTCGACGGCACCGACATAGAGCAGTTCGTCGACGCCGGGGCGGCCGGCGAGCAGATCTCGCTGTTCTGACGGCGCGCACCCCGCGGGAAGGGGCATGGCATCTGCCCGGCTATCAGCGACAGAGGCCGTTGTGTCAGGCAATTTGCCGGCGCTCGGTCGGAAACCACCCCGGTTGTCGCTCAGAGGCGGGCATCAACCACAGGCCGATCTCTCGGTTACCGGTGGGGCCGATGTTGTTTCGCGGAGCTCAGCCGAGGCTGGCCGCCCGGTTCACCGCCGAGACCACCGCCCGCAGCGACGCGGTGGTGATCGACGGCGCGATCCCGACGCCCCAGACGGTCCGGTCGTTGATCTGTGCTTCCACGTACGCCGCGGCCTGAGCCTCCTCGCCGGCGCTCATCGCGTGTTCGGAGTAGTCCAGCACATGGACGTGCACCCCGACCTGGCTCAGCGCGTCGACGAACGCGGCCAGCGGGCCGTTGCCGGAGCCGGCGATCTCGGTCTCGGCCCCGTCGAGCTTGACGACGGCCTCGATCCGGTCGGTGCCGTCGTCGGTCTCGGCGGCGATCACCCGCTGCCGCATCCGCTCCAGCGGACGCACCGGGTTCAGGTACTCGTCGGCGAACGCATCCCACATCTCCTTGGGGGTGACCTCGCCGCCCTCGCCGTCGGTCAGTTGCTGGATCACCTTGGAGAACTCGATCTGCAGTCGCCGCGGCAGCGCCAGGCCGTGGTCGGTCTTCATCACGTAGGCCACGCCGCCCTTGCCGGACTGCGAGTTGACCCGGATCACCGCCTCGTAGGTGCGGCCCACGTCGCGGGGGTCGATCGGCAGGTAGGGGACCTGCCAGAGCATGTCGTCGACATCGGTGTCGGCGTCGTCGGCGTCGACCTTCATCTGGTCCAGGCCCTTGTTGATGGCGTCCTGGTGGCTGCCGGAGAACGCCGTGTAGACCAGGTCGCCGCCGTAGGGGTGGCGCTCGGGCACGTTCAGCTGGTTGCAGTACTCCACGGTCCGGCGGATCTCGTCGATGCTGGAGAAGTCGATCTGCGGATCCACCCCGCGGGAGAACAGGTTCAGCCCGAGTGTCACCAGGCAGACGTTGCCGGTGCGTTCGCCGTTGCCGAACAGGCAGCCCTCGATCCGGTCCGCCCCGGCCTGATACCCCAGTTCCGCAGCGGCGACCGCGGTGCCGCGGTCGTTGTGCGGGTGCAGGCTCAGGATGACCGAGTCGCGCCGCTTCAGGTTGCGGTGCATCCACTCGATCGAGTCGGCGTAGACGTTAGGGGTGGCCATCTCCACGGTGGCGGGCAGGTTGAAGATGATCGGGTTGTCCGGCGTCGGCTCGATGACGTCGCCGACCGCGTCGCAGACCGCCTTGGCGTACTCCAACTCGGTTCCGGTGTAGGACTCCGGCGAGTACTCGTAGCGCCACCGCGTGCCGGGATACTTCGCCGCCTCTTCGAGGCACTTGCGGGCCCCGGCCACCGCGATCTCCTGTACCGCCGCCCGATCGGCGCGGAACACCACCCGGCGCTGCAGGATCGACGTCGAATTGTAGAAGTGCACGATCACGTTCTTCGCGCCCGCGCAGGCGGTGAAGGTGCGCTCGATCAGCTCGTCACGACACTGGGTCAGCACCTGCAGGGTGACATCGTCGGGGACAGCTCCGTCGGTGATGATCTCGCGGACGAAGTCGAAGTCGGTCTGGCTGGCCGACGGGAACCCGACCTCGATCTCCTTGTAGCCCATGGTCACCAGCAGGTCGAACATCCGCCGCTTGCGGGCTGGGCTCATCGGGTCGATCAGTGCCTGATTGCCGTCACGCAGGTCGACCGCGCACCACAGCGGGGCGCGATCGATGACCCGGTCCGGCCAGGTGCGGTCAAAGGGAACCGCCGCTGCGCCCAGCGCCGGGCTGCCGCCCGGCACCTCATCGGCGAAGCTGCGGTAGCGGCGGACCGGCATCGCCGATCCGCGCTGGGTGTTCCAGGAGGGTTGGCCGGGATTGGTGGGGCCGGCAGGTTTGGTGATGCCGCGGCCCGAGGTGAACGCGTCGGGAGACGGCTGGGAAAAACTGGTCACGGTGATTGCTCCGGGGTTCTCAGATGGAATTCAGACCGGCGCATCGCGAACACCCGCGACGGGAAGCCGGTCTGGATCAGACCCCGCCGCGGCGTCCGAGAAGGAGCACCCGCTGCACATCGTGCAGTTTACGCGCTCAGACGGCTCCCGCAGAAAACGGCCCCGGGCGCAGCGTCGGCGCCGCGACCGGCTTCCCCTATCCTGGGACAAGCCCACCCAAGGAAGGGACGAAAAGTGGCGCTCGTCGTGCAGAAATACGGTGGATCGTCGGTGGCCGACGCCGACCGGGTCCGCCGCGTCGCCGAGCGCATCGTCGAGACCAAGAAGGCCGGCGATCAGGTTGTCGTGGTCTGCTCGGCGATGGGCGACACCACCGATGACCTGCTGGACCTCGCTCAGCAGGTCTCCTCGGCCCCGCCGGCCCGTGAGCTCGACATGCTGCTCACCGCCGGCGAACGTATCTCCAACGCCCTGGTGGCGATGGCAATCGAGGAGCTGGGCTGCAACGCCCGGTCCTTCACCGGGTCGCAGGCCGGGGTGATCACCACCGGCGTGCACGGCAAGGCCAAGATCATCGACGTCACCCCCGGCCGGTTGCAGGCCGCCCTCGGCGAAGACCAGGTGGTGCTGGTCGCCGGCTTCCAGGGCGTCAGCCAGGACACCAAGGACGTCACCACGCTGGGCCGCGGCGGCTCGGACACCACCGCGGTGGCGCTGGCCGCGGCGCTGCACGCCGACGTCTGTGAGATCTACACCGACGTCGACGGCATCTTCAGCGCCGATCCGCGCATCGTGCCCAACGCCCGCCGGCTGGACACCGTCTCCTTCGAGGAGATGCTCGAACTCGCAGCGTGCGGCGCCAAGGTGCTGATGTTGCGCTGCGTGGAGTACGCCCGGCGCTACCACCTGCCCATTCACGTCCGGTCCTCTTACTCGGACAAGCCCGGCACCATCGTTTCCGGATCGATCAAGGACATCCCCATGGAAGACGCCCTCCTGACCGGAGTCGCACACGACCGCAGCGAAGCCAAGGTGACCGTGGTCGGCATCCCCGACCTGCCCGGCTACGCAGCCAAGATCTTCCGCGGCGTCGCCGACGCCGATATCAACATCGACATGGTGTTGCAGAACGTCTCCAAGGTGGAGGGCGGCAAGACCGACATCACCTTCACCTGCCCGCGCGACAACGGCCCGGCCGCGGTGGCCAAGCTGGAATCGCTCAAGGCCGAGATCGGCTTCACCGAGGTGCTCTACGACGATCACGTCGGCAAGGTGTCGCTGATCGGCGCCGGGATGCGCAGCCACCCGGGCGTGACGGCCACCTTCTGCGAGACGCTGGCCGACAACGGCGTCAACATCGACCTGATCTCCACCTCCGAGATCCGGATCTCGGTGCTGGTCGCCGAAGCCGACCTGGACAAGGCCGTCCGCTCACTGCACGAGGCGTTCGGGCTGGGCAGCGAGGAACAGGCCACGGTCTACGGCGGGACGGGGCGCTAGGCATGCCCAAAAAAGGAATAGCCATCGGAGTGGTCGGCGCCACCGGCCAGGTCGGCCAGGTCATGCGCGCCCTGCTCGAGCAACGCAACTTCCCCGCCGATGAGGTGCGATTCTTCGCCTCGGCGCGCTCGGCCGGGCGCAAGCTGGCGTTCCGCGGCGCCGAGATCGAGGTCGAGGACGCCGAGACCGCCGACCCGACCGGGCTGGACATCGCGCTGTTCTCCGCCGGCGGGGCGATGTCGAAGGTGCAGGCACCGCGCTTCGCCGCCGCCGGGGTGACGGTGATCGACAACTCCTCGGCCTGGCGCAAGGACCCCGACGTGCCGTTGGTGGTCTCGGAGGTGAACTTCGACCGGGATGTGCGCGGCGTGTCTTTGAAGAAGGGCATCATCGCCAACCCGAATTGCACCACCATGGCCGCGATGCCGGTGCTCAAGCCACTGCACGACGAGGCGGGCCTGACCCGGCTGATCGTCTCGACCTACCAGGCGGTCTCGGGCAGCGGGCTGGCCGGCGTGCAGGAGTTGGCCGAGCAGGTCCGCGCCGTGGCCGACGGTGCGGAGCAACTGGTGCACGACGGCGGGGCGGTCGACTTCCCGCCGTCGAACAAATACGTCGCGCCGATCGCGTTCAACGTGGTGGCGCTGGCGGGCAACTATGTCGATGACGGCTCCGGTGAGACCGACGAGGATCAGAAGCTGCGCTCCGAGAGCCGCAAGATCCTCGGTATCCCAGAGCTTTTGGTGAGCGGTACCTGCGTTCGGGTGCCGGTGTTCACCGGGCACTCGCTGTCGATCAACGCCGAGTTCGCCCGGCCGATCTCGCCGGAGCGGGCCACCGAGTTGCTCAAGGACGCACCGGGTGTGACCGTGACTGATGTGCCCACCCCGTTGGCCGCCGCAGGCGCCGACGACTCCCTGGTGGGCCGGATCCGGGTCGACCCCGGCGCACCCGAAGGGCGCGGTCTGGCGTTGTTCGTCTCCGGGGACAACCTGCGTAAAGGTGCCGCGCTCAACACGATTCAGATCGCCGAGCTGCTGGCTGCGTCTTCCAGATCCTGACCCCCCGAGGCGCCGAACGTGCACCGGTTGCGAAAAGCCGCGCGGAATTTCGCAGTGTTTGCACGCTCGGCGGGGGCGGTCGCGCTGCTGGTCTGCCCGCCCGCATACGCCGAACCGCCCGCTCCGATCCCGCTGCCGGTGCTCTGGCCGCTGGCCGAAGGCCAGGTGGTCCGTATCGGGCCGAGCGCCGGAACCGGCACGCCCACCGGTGATTACGGTATCGGCGCGACGGATCTGTGCGAGTTCATGGAGTTCCCCAGTGCGGTGCTGCAGATCTGCGGGGACAGCTTCGCCGGCCAGGGCGTCGGGTTCGGCGGCTGGTATTCACCGATAGCGCTGCGCCTGGACCCGGACTCGGTGGACGACTCCGCCGGGGTGCGCTACACCGGGGTGATCGGGGTGGACAGGCCGCTGCTGGCCGACCCGTCGCCGGCGGGCACTACGCAGCTGCCGGCCGGGATCGTCTCGATCAACCGGACCAACTACCTGATGGTGACCACCGCCAAGATGCTGGTACCTCAGACCTCACGTCTGGTGAAAGCCGATCCGGCGCAACCGGGTTGGCAGACGGTACCGGGTTCGGTGCGACCGGCCTCCTACCAGGATTTCGGCCAGTCCCAGATCAGCGGCTACTACGATCCGATCCCGACTCCCGACTCGCTCACCGGTTGGGTGTACGTCGTCGCCAACAACTTCGACCGCAGCGCGTCGGTGACGCTGTACCGGGTCACCCCGGAGGCGTTCACCGACCGGTCGGCCTGGCAGGGCTGGGCCGCCGGAGCGGGCTGGGGTCATAAGCCCACGCCGCTGTGGAACGACCAGATCGGCGAACTGAGCCTGCGTCAGATCGACGGCAGGCCGGTGCTGTCCTACTTCAACGGCACCACCGGAAACATGGAGGTCCGGGTGGCCTACGAGCCGACCGGGCTGGGGACCGCCCCGGTGACCACGGTGGTGCAACACACCGAGTGGCCGGATCCGCCGGTGCCCGTTGAGACCCTGCCCTCGCCGTTCGACAACCGGCTGGCCCAGCCCTACGGCGGCTACATCTCGCCGGGGTCGACCCTGGACGAGCTGCGGGTGTTCATCAGCCAGTGGAACACCGAGCCCCGACATCGGGCTCCCTACCGGGTGATCCAGTTCGCGGTCAACCCGTTCAAACCGTGGTCGGTCAGCTGAACAGGCCCCACAGGTCCGTCCAGAAGTCGCCGCCCGACCCGGCGTCGCCGAGCAGATTGAAGTCCGCGTCGGCCGGGTTGAACGGGTTGCCGTCCGGTGCGTAGTCCTGGATGTTGTCGCCGAGGGCGCTCGCGACGTTGTTGCTGCTCCCGTCCCAGCCGGCGTAGGCGATGGCGTGCAAGCCCTCAGCGGTGGCGGTGTTGAAGTGGCTGTCGTAGACACCGGGCACCACAGAGGCGCCCGCGCTCGCGACGGCATAGTCGCCGGTGGCGGTCGCCACGTTGCCGTTGCCCCAGGCCGCCGAAGCGCTGGCGTGGTCCCCCAGCGCGGACGCGTAGTTGAACGACCCGGTATCGCCGACCACGGCGTTGCTGTGGTCGCCCTGGGCGGAGGCGTAGTTGAAGAAGCCGCTCATGGCGTTGGCGTTGGCGAACTCGCCGTAGGCGAACGCGATGTTGCCGAAGCTCGAACTCGCTGACGCATTGCCCAAGGAGAGCAGATCGATGCCGCTGATCGAGATGGCCAAGTTGCCGAAGCCGTCGGGGAGGGTCGGCGCTGTCGCGGCCGCCGTACCCACCGTGGCGACGGCGTCGCCGACGTCTGCCGCGGCCAGTGCGCCGGCAACGCCCAACGCGCCGGCGCCGCCGTCAGCCGAGAGTGTTCCGGCGCCGGCGACGGGTGTGGCTGCCAACGCGGCCCCGACCCCCAGTCCCAGCGCCAGCATGCCGAGACTGCTGACCCGCTTCACATTCCCCATGTTCGTGCCTTCCCCTACCTTCCAGCCGACCTGGCTGGCGTAGTCCTGACGGTAGGAGCGAAACGCACGGCTTCGATACAGGGTTTTCCCTGGACTTTCTGAAGTGCTTTACAGGGTCGAACGCGAAGTAGCCGCGGCAGAGGCCGCCCACCGGCTCATAGCTGACGCATAGCCGGCACCTAGCGGCGCCGAGTGTTGCCCACGCAGCATGTCAACCATGAGCGAAACACCTGAAACCACCAACCCCCCGGCGCCGCCGGGTCCGGTAGAGCCCAAGCCGTACTGGGTCTACCGGCTCGCCGCCTGGGTCGCCATCGTCGCCGGAGTCGTCTTCATCGTCTCGTCGATCTTCTTCGCCGGCGTCTGGGCCAGTCATGGCGGCCCGCGCGGGCACCACTGCCACCACGGTCCCCACCACGGGGCGATGCACAAGGGGTTCCACCAGGGCTTCCACCATGGTCCCCAGCGCGGTCCCGGCCCGATGGCTCCCCCGTCGAGCCCGGAAGGCCCGGGGCCCGGCGAGGTTCCGCCGTCGGTCACCCACGCCCCGGCGCCCACCCCCGGCCGGTAACCGGCCCGGCCACGAACACCCAGCCGCCGCCCCTCCCGAAGGGCGGCGGCTGGCGTCGTCCTCAGGCATGATTGGGCGATATGACCGAGACACCAGCAACCCCGCCGCCGCCACCAGCGCCACCGCCGGCCAAGCCGAACCGGCTCTACCAGGTCGCAGCCTGGGTGGTGATCATCGCCGGGACGGTCTTCGTCGCCGCGGTGGTCTTCTGCACAGGCGCCTACCTCAGTGATAACGGCTGGCACGGGCACCGTCACGGGCCGTGCATGATGCATCATCACGGTCCGCCGATGGGTCCCGGCTTCGGGCCCGCCGGTCCGGGCAATGAGCCGGGTTGGCCCGGCTTCCGTCCTGCCGGCCCCGGCAACGGCCCGGGTGGCCCGGGCGGCCCGCCGCCCCCGCCGCCGTCGGCCCCGCCGCACCGTTAGTCGGCCCGAGAACGCGAATGCCCCCGGATCCCAAGGGGATTCGGGGGCGATTTCCGGTTGCGCCCACCTGAAACGGAGACACACCGATGACCGAGCACTACACCACCACGGAGGCCGGTGCGCCGGCGCCGAGTGACAGCGACGCGCTGACGGTCGGCCCGGACGGCCCCATCCTGTTGCAGGACCACTACCTGCTCGAGCAGATGGCGATGTTCAACCGGGAGCGCACCCCGGAACGCCAGCCGCACGCCAAGGGCGGCGGGGCATTCGGACACCTCGAGGTGACGGCGGACGTCAGCGCCTATACCAGGGCGGCGGTGTTCGCGCAGGGCGCCGAAACCGAGATGCTGGCTCGGTTCTCCACCGTCGCCGGCGAACGCGGCAGCCCTGACACCTGGCGTGACGTGCGAGGCTTCGCGCTGAAGTTCTACACCACCGAGGGCAACTTCGACATCGTCGGCAACAACACCCCGGTGTTCTTCTTCCGGGACCCGATGAAGTTCCAGCATTTCATCCGCTCCCAAAAGCGCCTGGTGGCAAGCAATTTGCGTGACCACAACATGCAGTGGGACTTCTGGTCGCTCACTCCGGAGTCGGCGCACCAGGTGACCTACCTGATGGGCGACCGCGGACTGCCGAGATCCTGGCGGCACATGAACGGCTACGGCAGCCACACCTACAGCTGGATCAATGCCGCCGGCGAGATCTTCTGGGTCAAGTACCACTTCATCAGCGACCAGGGCGTGGAGCACCTCACCCAGGATGAGGGAGACCGGCTCGCAGGAGCCGACGGGGACTATCACCAGCGCGATCTGTACGACGCGATCCAACGCGGCGAGTACCCCAGCTGGACGGTGAAGGTGCAGATCATGCCGTTCGAGGAGGCCAAGACCTACCGGCTCAACCCGTTCGATCTGACCAAGGTGTGGCCGCACGGCGACTACCCGCTGATCGACGTCGGACGCTTCAGGCTGGACCGCAACGTCACCGACTACCACGCGGAGATCGAGCAGGCGGCTTTCGAGCCCAGCAACACCGTGCCCGGCACCGGGCTGAGCCCCGACAAGATGCTGCTGGCCCGCGGCTTCTCCTACGCCGACGCCCACCGCGCCCGGATCGGAACCAACTACAACCAGTTGCCGGTCAACGCGCCGAAGACGGACGTACACGCCTACTCCAAAGACGGTGCCATGCGGTTCCGCAAGGCGAGCGACCCGGTGTACGCGCCGAACTCGGTCGGCGGGCCGGTGGCCGACCCGGCCCGCGCCGCCGAGGTGCGCTGGCGTGCCGACGGCGACATGGTGCGCGCGGCGTACACGCTGCGTGACGACGACGACGACTTCGGCCAGGCCGGCACCCTGGTTCGTCACGTCTTCGACGACGAACAGCGGAAACGGCTGGCCGCCAACATCATTGGGCACGTTTCCGATGGTGTGCGCGAGCCGGTGCTGTCGCGGGTGTTCGAGTACTGGCACAACGTCGATGAGGATCTGGGGCGCGCCGTGGAAGCCGGGGTGCGGGCCAACCTTGCCTGACAGTGGGGCCGCCGGCCTGGCATGATCGAGCCATGAGCATCAAAGTCGTTTTCGCCACCGAGTCGACCGCGACCGGCGGTGGTCGAGACGGCCACGTCCACTCCGCGACCGGCCGCATCGACCTGGACACCCGGCCACCGCGCGAGCTGGGCGGCGACGGTGAGGGCACCAACCCCGAGGAACTGTTCTCCGCGGGTTACGCGGCATGTTTCCTGGGCGCGTTGCGGCTGGTGGCGCGCCGGTCGGCCGTCGCGCTGGACGACGCCACCAACGTCACCGTCCAGGTCGCCCTGGGCAAGGACCTCGCCACCGAGGAGTTCGGCCTGACCGGCACCATCACCGGGAACCTGCCCGGGCTGTCGCAGGCCATCGCCGACGACCTGATGGCGCAGGCCCACGAGGTGTGCCCGTACTCGCGGGCCACCCGCGGCAACGCCGGCTTCACCGTTTCGGCGAAGGTCTAGCGTGCGGGGCGCCGCGACACTGGTGGTGGCGGGCCTGGGTCTGGCGCTCGCGGGCGCCCCGGCCGTCGCGGCACGGCCCTCCGATCCGGGCGTGGTGTCCTACGCGGTGCTGCCGAAAGGATCGGTCGGCAACATCGTCGGCGCCCCGATGGGGTGGGAAGCGGTGTCCGGCCAGCCGTTCCAGGCGTTCTGGGTCGACGACCCGGCCTGCAACAACTGGGCCGATATCGGCCTGCCCGAGGTTTACAACGACCCCGACCTGGCCTCCTACAACGGTGCGGTCACCCAGACCTCGGCCACCGACCAGGGCCACTTCGTCAAACAGGCGGTCGGGGTGTTCGCCACCGAGGCCGCCGCCGAACGGGCGTTCCGCCGCGTCACAGACCGCACCGCCGGGTGCTCGGGGCGCACCACCGCGATGCACCTCGACACCGGCGCCACCCAGGTGTGGGCGTTCGACGGCGGCCCGGCCGGGGTGGCCGACGCCGCCTGGACCAAGCAGGAGGCCGACACCGACCGGCGCTGTTTCAACCAGACCCGGCTGCGGTCCAACGTGCTGTTACAGGCCAAGGTCTGCCAGTCCGGCAACGCGGGCCCGGCGGTAAACGTGCTGGCTGGGGCGATGCAGAACACCCTGGGCCAGTAAACGGCGGGCATCTTGTCGGGCGACTCCGGTAGCGTCGGGGAGATCGACAGGCGGAGGGGCTGATATATGGCGCTGGCCGCGGCGACACAACTGTCCCGCGCCGATGAGCCCTGCCCCGGCGACGCCGAGCTCGCCGGTGCCGCCGACGCCGCCGACTACATCGCCGCTCGCTGCCTCACCGATGCGCCGCTGGGCCGGGTGGGCCTGGAGATCGAGGCGCACTGTTTTGATCCGGCCGATCCACGCCGCCGCCCCGGGTGGGCCGAGATCGGCGAGGTCCTGACGTCCCTACCGGTGCTGCCGGGCGGCAGCCGGGTCACCGTGGAACCCGGCGGCGCGGTGGAACTGTCCAGCCCGCCGGTGACGGGTGCGGTCGCCGCGATCGAGGCGATGGCCGCCGACCAAGTGGTGCTGCGGTCGGCGTTCGCCGAAGCCGGGCTGGGGCTGGTGCCCCTCGGCGCCGACCCGCTGCGACCGGCGGGTCGAGTCAACCCCGGCGCGCGCTACGCCGCGATGGAGCAGTTCTTCGCCGCCAGCCACACCGGCTCGGCCGGTGCGGCAATGATGACGTCGACGGCGTCGGTGCAGCTGAACCTCGATGCCGGACCACGGTCCGGCTGGGCCGAGCGGGTGTGGCTGGCACACGCACTGGGCCCGACGATGGTCGCGATCGCCGCCAACTCCCCGCTTTTGGGCGGGGAATTCTCCGGTTGGCGGTCCACCCGGCAACGGGTGTGGAGCCGGCTGGACTCGGCGCGCTGCGGCCCCGTCCTCGGCCTTGACGGCACCGATCCCGCCGCGGACTGGGCGCGCTACGCATTGAAGGCGCCGGTGATGCTGGTACACGCACCGGAGGCCAGCCCGGTCAGCCGCTACGTGCCGTTCGCCCACTGGGCCGACGGGCGGGTGCTACTGGGCGGCCGTCGCGCCGGCATCGGCGACCTCGACTACCACCTGACCACGTTGTTCCCGCCGGTGCGTCCACGCGGGTGGCTGGAGATCCGCTACCTCGACAGCCTCGGTGACGCGCTGTGGCCGGCGATCGTCTTCACCCTGGCGACCCTGCTCGACGACCCGGTCGCCGCCGGCGCCGCCGCCGAGGCCGTCGGGCCGGTCGCGACCGCGTGGGACGTCGCCGCCCGGATCGGCCTGGCCGACCCGCGGCTGCACGCGGCCGCGCGCCGGTGCGTGGAGTTGGTGGCCGATCAGGCGCCGGCGTCGCTGCGCGGCGGGATGGACCGGCTGGTCGGGATGGTCGAACGGGCCCGCTGCCCGGCCGACGACATCGCCGACGAGGTGGGCCGCACCGGTGTCCCCGCGATGGTGGGCCGGCTGGCGCGAAGGCAGTCGTGAGCACACCGGAGACGCTGGCTCGGGACCTGACCCGTGCACGCGAGCGCACACTGGCGCTCGTCGACTTCGACGACGCCGAACTGCACCGGCAGTACGACCCGTTGATGAGTCCGCTGGTGTGGGACCTGGCCCATATCGGTCAGCAGGAGGAACTGTGGCTGCTGCGCGGCGGGGATCCGGCCCGCCCCGCGATGCTGCCGGCGGACGTCGAGGGTCTCTATGACGCGTTCGTCCACCCCCGGGTCAGCCGTGTCGACCTGCCGCTGCTGAGCCCGGACCAGGCCCGGAAATATTGCGCCGCAGTGCGTTCCAAGGTCTTCGAGAAACTGGACGCCGTGCCCGATGATTCCCGGGACGGGTTCGTGTTCGGGCTGGTGCTCAGCCATGAACACCAGCACGACGAGACCATGCTGCAGGCACTGAACCTGCGCACCGGCGCGCCGCTGCTCGATGCGGGTCGCTCGCTGCCGGCCGGGCGGCCGGGGCTGGCCGGGACCTCGGTGCTGGTGCCGGCCGGGCAGTTCGTACTCGGCGTCGATGCGGCCGATGAGCCGTTCGCGCTCGACAACGAGCGGCCGGCGCACCGCGTCGAGGTGGGGGCATTCCGGATCGGCCGGGTGCCGGTGACCAACCGCGAATGGCGGGCGTTCATCGACGACGGCGGCTACCGCCAACCCCGGTGGTGGACCGAGCGCGGATGGCACCACCGAGTGCGGACCGGCCTGACCGCGCCGCAGTTCTGGAGCCCCGACCACGCCTCCCGGACCCGGTTCGGCCGTACCGAGGACCTTCCCGGCGACGAACCGGTGCAGCACGTCAGCTACTTCGAGGCGCAGGCCTACGCGAAGTGGGCCGGCGCCCGGCTGCCCACCGAGATCGAATGGGAGAAGGCCTGTGCGTGGGACCCGGACGCAGGCAGGCGGCGTCGCCACCCGTGGGGCGAGGGCAAAGCGACGGCCGAGCTGGCCAACCTCGGCGGCGCGGCACTGCGCCCGGCCCCGATCGGGGCCTATCCGAACGGTGCGTCGGCCTACGGCGCCGAACAGCTGCTCGGCGATGTCTGGGAGTGGACCAGTTCACCGCTGCAACCGTGGCCGGGCTTTGCGCCGATGATCTATCAACGCTATTCGGAACCGTTCTTCGGCGGCGACTACCGGGTGTTGCGCGGCGGGTCGTGGGCGGTGGCGCCGGAGATCCTGCGGCCGAGCTTTCGCAACTGGGATCACCCGTACCGGCGGCAGATCTTCGCCGGTGTCCGACTGGCCTGGGACGTCTGATGTGCCGGCACCTGGGCTGGCTGGGCCGCCCGCGGTCGCTGGCCGAGTTGATCCTGGAACCGCCGTACGGCCTGCTGGTGCAGTCCTATGCGCCACGCCGCCAACAGCACGGCCTGCTCAACGCCGACGGGTGGGGCGCGGGGTTCTACGACATCGCGGGCGGCGACGAGCCGCGGCGCTGGCGCAGTGCGGCGCCGCTGTGGGGCGACACCTCGTTCGCGTCGGTGGCGCCGGCGTTGTCGAGTCATTGCGTGGTGGCCGCGGTGCGCTCGGCCACCGTCGGCATGCCGATCGAGCCCAGCGCCACGGCCCCGTTCACCGACGGAACGTGGCTGCTGTCGCACAACGGGGTGGTGAACCGGGCGATATTGCCGACCTGTGCGGGAGCCGAATCAGTTTGCGACAGTGCGATACTGGCCGCATCGATCTTCGAACGCGGAGTCGAGTCGCTCGGTGAGGTGATTGCCGAGATCGGCGCGGCCGATCCGCAGGCGAGGCTGAATGTCTTGGCCGCCAACGGTTCCAGACTATTGGCCACCACGTGGGGAGACACCTTGTCGATGCTGCACGGCAGTGACGGGGTGGTGCTGGCCAGCGAACCCTACGACGACGACCCGCGCTGGGTCGACATACCGGACCGGCACCTGGTCGACGCCCACGACGGTGAGGTCAGCGTCACCACGTTGAAAGGAAGTCGATGACGGTCTCGCTGTCCAACCACCTGGCGGCCGACGCAGCCCACACCGCGCTGTGCGAGGACGTTCGGTACGGCCTGCGTCAGACTCCGAAAACACTGCCGCCCAAATGGTTCTACGACGAAACCGGCAGCGAACTGTTCGATCAGATCACCCGGTTGCCCGAGTACTACCCGACCCGCGCCGAGGCGGAGATCCTGCGCCACCACTCCGCGGAGGTGGCGTCGCTGTCCGGAGCGGACACTCTGGTCGAGTTGGGCAGCGGAACCTCGGTGAAGACCCGGATGCTGCTCGATGCGCTGCAGGCCACCGGTGCACTGCGCCGATTCGTCCCGTTCGACGTCGACGCCGGCGTGCTGGAGACGGCGGGAGAGGCCATCGCCCGGGACTACCCCGGAGTGCGGGTGGACGCCGTCTGCGGCGACTTCGAACATCATTTGGCGCAGATCCCCGACGACGGCAGGCGGCTGTTCGTATTTCTCGGCTCCACCATCGGCAACCTGACTCCCGTGCCGCGCGCGGACTTCCTGGCGGCCCTCGCCGAGGTGATGCACGACGGCGACGCCCTGCTGCTGGGCACCGATCTGGTCAAGGACACCGCACGGCTGGTGCGTGCCTACGACGACGCCGCGGGCGTCACCGCGGCGTTCAACCGCAACGTGCTCGCGGTGGTCAACCGGGAACTCGAGGCGGACTTCGACCTGGACTCCTTCGCCCATGTGGCCCGGTGGAACTCGGCGGATCAGCGCATCGAGATGTGGCTGCGATCCCGCCGCGAACAGCACGTCGTGATCGCAGCACTGGACCTGGCCGTCGACTTCGCGGCCGGGGAGGAGATGCTGACCGAGGTGTCGTGCAAATTCCGGCCGGACCAGGTCGCCGCCGAGTTGGCCGCCGCGGGGCTGCGGCGCCGGCGGTGGTGGACCGACCCGGCCGGTGATTTCGGTCTGTCGCTCGCCATCAAATGAGCCTTACCGACGTCTGGCGCGCGGCGCGCCCGCCGGTCGCCGGGCTGCACCTGGACAGCGCCGCCTGCTCACGGCAGAGCTACACCGCGATGGAGGCCGCCGCCCGGCACGCTTGTCACGAAGCCGAGGTCGGCGGTTATGTCGCCGCCGAGGCCGCCTCACCGGTGATCGACGCCGGCCGGGCCGCTTTCGCGGCAATGACCGGCATGGCCGCCGCCGACGTGGTGTTCACCACCGGCTCGCGGCATGCCCTGGATCTGCTGTTGTCCCGGTGGCCCGCCGCGGGCCGCACGTTGGCCTGCCTGCCCGGCGAGTACGGGCCGAACCTGGCGGTGATGGCGGCGCGCGGCTTCGTCCGGCGGATGCTGCCGGTCGACGCAACCGGCCGGTTGGTGCTCGATGAGGCGGCGGCCGCGCTCGCCGCCGACCCGCCGGACCTGGTGCACCTGACCCCGGTCGGCAGTCACCGAGGGCTGGTGCAGCCGCTGGCCGGCATGGCGCGGATATGCGCGGAAGCGGGGGTGCCACTGGTCGTCGACGCCGCCCAGGCGCTGGGCCAGATCGACTGCGCCGTCGGCGGCCCCGCTGTCCATGCCGTCTATTCATCCTCACGCAAGTGGCTGGCCGGCCCGCGCGGCGTAGGGGCGCTGGCGGTGCGTCCCGAACTCAGCGACCGGATGCAGCCCGGGCCGGAAGCCGGTGATGTGAACGTCGCCGCGCAGGTGGGGTTTTCAGCCGCTCTCGGCGAGTATCTGGCGGCCGGGCCGGCGGATGTGCGGGCCGGGTTGGCTGAGGTGGGTTCGCTGAGCCGGCGGGCGCTGGCCGGGCTGCCGGGCTGGCGGGTGGTGGAGCCGGTCGACGAGCCGAGCGCGATCACCACGCTGACACCGATCGACGGCGCCGACCCGGTGGCGGTGCGTTCCGGCCTGATCGTTGAGCACCGGATCGTGACCACCGCGGCCGGTGTCGAACGCGCACCACTGGAGCTGACCGCGCCGGTGCTGCGGATCTCCCCGCACGTCGATACCACCGCCGAGGATCTGGCGGTGTTCGCGCGTGCTCTGGCGGCCGTGACCGCCATCGATTGAACCCCAGCGCTTTCGCTGACGTTAATTGATTGATTGACCGTTGATGTGGGTAGGCACCGACGCACCGCCCGCCGACGGGGGCGGGTTGGACGAGCTTGGGACGGGGCAGACCATGACCACATTGAAAACGGAACGCGCTCGCGCTACCAAAGGCCGGCTGGGTCTGGCCGAGATCCTGCTGATTCTCGCCGGCGGAGGGCAACCACCGATCAAGATCACCGCCTACGACGGCAGCAGCGTCGGGCCCGACGACGCCGCGCTGGGCGTGCACCTGCGCACGCCGCGCGCCACCACCTACTTGGCCACCTCGCTCGGCCAACTCGGTATCGCCCGGTCGTATATCTCGGGTGACCTGGAACTGCGCGGGGTGCATCCGGGGAACCCCTACGAGGTGCTCAATGCGTTGGCGGACCTGGAATTCAAACAGCCGTCGCCGCAGACGCTGGTGAACATCGTTCGCTCGATCGGTTTCAAGCGACTCAGGCCGATCGCCCCGCCGCCGGAGGAGGCGCCGCCCAAGTGGCGGCGCACCGCGGTGGGTCTGCGGCACTCCAAGGCCCGCGACGCCGACGCCATCCACCATCACTACGACGTGTCCAACACCTTCTACGAATGGGTGTTGGGTCCATCGATGACCTACAGCTGTGCGATCTACCCGAACGCCGAGGCAACGCTGGAGGAGGCCCAGGAGAACAAATATCGGCTGATCTTCGAGAAACTGCGCCTGCAACCGGGCGACCGACTGCTCGATGTGGGCTGCGGCTGGGGCGGCATGGTGCGCTACGCCGCCCGCCGTGGGGTCGCCGGGATCGGTGTGACGTTATCGGCTGAGCAGGCCGACTGGGCGACGAAAGCGATCGCCGAGGAGGGGCTTTCCGAGCTGGCCGAGATACGGCACTGCGACTACCGCGACGTCCGGGAAGGCGAGTTCGACGCCATCTCATCGATCGGGGTGTCCGAGCACATCGGGGTGAAGCACTACCCGGAGTACTTCGGCACCCTCAAGTCGAAATTGCGCACCGGTGGCCTGTTGCTCAATCAATGCATCACGCTGGCGGACAACTCGATCTACCGGGGCGACGCCTTCACCGACCGCTACGTCTTTCCCGACGGGGAGATCACCGGTTCGGGGCGGGTGATCAGCGAGGTCCAGCAGACCGGTTTCGAGGTGCTGCATGAGGAGGACTTCCGGCATCACTACGCCAAGACGCTGCGCGCCTGGGGGCAGAACCTGGTCGACCACTGGGACGAGGCCGTCGCCGAAGTCGGCCTGGGCCGCGCCAAGGTATGGGGCCTGTATATGGCGGCGTCGGTACTCGGCTTCGAGCGCAACCTGTTTCAGCTGCACCACGTGCTGGCCGCCAAGCTCGGCGATCGTGGCGACGACGGCGGCCTGCCCCTGCGACCCTGGTGGCAGCCGTAACGGGTAGTCACTACGGCTTGGGTGCGCTAGTGGCCGAACAGTCCGCCGCCGCCTCCGCCGAACAGTCCGCCGCCGCCTCCACCGAACAGGCCACCGCCGGGCTTACCCCCGAAGATGCCGCCACCCGGATTGCCGCCGAAGATGCCGCCACCGGGCTTGCCGCCGAAGATGCCGCCGCCCGGATTGCCGCCGAAGATGCCACCGCCGGGCTTACCCCCGAAGATCCCACCGCCGGGGCCGCCGCCGAGGCTGGGCATCGTAGGTGCGCTGGGCGCCGGAAGCGACGGGAGCACCGGTGCCTTGGGAGCCGGAAGTGACGGTAGGGCAGGGGAATTGGGTGCAGGCAGGCTCGGCAGCCCCGGCGGGTTGAACGCCGGAATCGTCGGCGCCTGCGGGGCCGGCAGCGCCGGAATCGCCGGCGACTGCGGGAGGCCGGCCGGGGGAGCCATCTTCGGCGGCGAGATCGGCAGACCCGGCAGCTGGAACGGCGGGTTGGGGTTGACGGCCGGTGGATCGGGCAGCTGGATCGGTGGGTTGGGCTTGATCACCGGTGGGTCGGGCAGCTGGATCGGTGGGTTGGGTTTGATCGCCGGTGGGTCGGGCAGCTGGATCGGTGGGTTGGGTTTGATCACCGGTGGGTCGGGCAGCTGGATCGGTGGGTTGGGTTTGATCACCGGTGGGATCGGCTTGATCACCGGTGGCTGCGGTTTGATCACGGGTGGATTCGGTTTGACCACCGGCGGGGCCGGAATCTCCACCGGCGGGTTGGGCTTGATCACCGGTGGGATCGGCTTGATGACCGGCGGTTGCGGCTTGACCACGGGCGGGGTCGGAATCTCCACCGGCGGATCCGGCTTGACCACCGGCGGGATCGGAATCTCCAGCGGCGGTGCCGGCACCGCGCTGGGCGGTGTGGGCGCGGGAGCCAGCTTCGCGGGCAGGCCGAGCAGGAAGGACAGATCAGGAAGAGCCGTTGCGGCCGGCCGGATCGCAGGTGTCCAGTGGTGCACCGGCAACGGGGCCGGGGTGAAGATGAACGGGGCCGCCGCGGGCACCGCCGGAGACGGCAAATCCAGCGGAGGACCGAACACCGGGGGTGCGGACGCATCGGGCGCCGGGGGAATCGGAACCGACACGGGTGCCGCCGGCGGGACAGCCAGCGGAGGCAGCGGCAGCATGTCCGGCTGCCTCAACACCACGGGCGGCTCGACGTACGGCTGCAGAGCGGGTTCCTGCATCTTGGGCGGTTCGAGCGGAAAACTCAGCACCCGCCCGATCTCCGGCCGCAACGCGACCAGATTGGGCGTGATATCCAGCGCCATCGACACCATCAGCGCCGAGGCCGCAGCGAACATGGTGGAGGCCAGCACCGTGCCGGCGACCAGCAGCGGACGCCGTGGCGGCTGGCCCACCGGTTCGATGAGTTCGGTTGCGGTGTCGGCCTCTTCGTCGGGAACCGCGCTGTAGGCCCGATCGTCGGCGTCGAAGGCGGGGATGTCGTAGTAACCGGGCAAGATCGCGCCGGAGTCGGCTTCCTGCGTGTAGGCCAGCGCTGCGGTCGACGCCTCGACGGCCCGGGCCACCCCGGTGGCGGCCAGCGCAGCGCCACGGGCCAGTGCCGCCTGCGGTTCCGCGGGCTCACACACCTCGTAGCCGAACGTCGCCTCCAGTCGGGGCCTGATGGCACTCGAGTCGACCTCGGGGCTGACCAGAAGCAGGCCGTCGGGGCAGGTCTCCGGAGTGTTCAACCGGTCGGCGACGGTGTCGATCGCGGCGGTGGCATCCCCGTCGTGCAGGGGCTGGGAGAACAGTCGGGTGATGGAGCCGTCAGCGCAGTTGATCACGGCGAGGGTCGCGTCCGTGGACTCGATCGACAACAGGCCCATCCGGTCACAGCCGACCGTCTGGCCCAGGTTCCGGGCCAGGCTGGCGGCCGCCAGAACGGGGGAGATCATGGCGACGTCGGCCAGGCCGTTGGCGGCCAACCGCGAACTCACCGCGGCCGCATCCAGGGGGTCGGTCACCGTCAGCCCGGTTGAGACCAGGTGATACCCGGAGTGGCCGGCGGCCTCGCGGGCCTGCAGGATCGCGGCGATCACCGCGTCCACCGCGGCGAAGTCGGTGGCGGTATCGGTCGGCACGTCGAAGCTGTGCGCCTCCAGGATGACGCCGTCCCCGTTCTCACCGCCCACCAGCACCGTGTAGATGGTGGTGGTGGGCGCGGTTGATGCAAGTGCCACTCCGAGAACGACGTCCATTGCTTCTCCGATTGAGTTTTCAGCTGCACGTGCCCGGGGGAGGCGACGAGGGTCTTCGACGGTTCCGGCCACGTGACCGACACCGTTTGTTCACCATTACGACATCTACCGGTGACACATGGAAATATGCGATTACACGAATAAATACCGACTGATGGCTTCGTGAAGACTGTCTAATTTTGTGGACGCGCGTCGCTCACATTGCCATCGTCGCGAGCGCGTAGCGGCGCCCGATCGGGACCGGTTTGGGCCATGATGGACGCTGGACGGACCGGCAGGGCAGGCACTGTGGACAGGAGTCAGACTTGGGCGATTTCGTCGCGTCGATCGACCAGGGCACCACCAGCACCCGGTGCATCATCTTCGACCATGACGGCGCCGAAGTGGGCCGTCACCAGCTTGAACACGAGCAGATCCTGCCGCGGGCGGGCTGGGTGGAGCACGACCCGTTCGAACTGTGGAATCACACTGCGGCCGTGCTGGTATCGGCCCTGAACACCACCAAGCTCGAAGCCTCCGACCTGGCCGCGATGGGTATTGCCAACCAGCGCGAGACGACCGTGGTGTGGAATAAGAAAACCGGTCAGCCCTACCACAACGCGATCGTCTGGCAAGACACCCGGACCGACTACATCGCCGCCGCCCTGGAGCGCGACGGGCACGGCGAGGTGATCCGGCGCAAGGCGGGGCTGCCGCCGGCCACGTACTTCTCCGGCGGCAAGCTGCAGTGGATTCTGGACAACGTCGACGGCGTGCGTGCCGATGCCGAACGCGGGGACGCCCTGTTCGGCACCTGCGACACCTGGGTGCTGTGGAACCTGACCGGCGGCCCGCGTGGCGGGGTGCACCTGACCGACGTCACCAACGCCAGCCGCACCATGCTGATGAACCTGGAGACCCTGGACTGGGACGACGAACTGCTGGCGCTGTTCTCGATCCCGCGGGCGATGCTGCCGCGCATCACCGCGTCGTCGACGCGCCGGCGACACGCCGTCACCGTCAGCACCGGGCCGGTGCGCGGCGAGGTGCCGATCGCAGGCATCCTGGGCGACCAACAGAGCGCCATGGTCGGCCAGGTGTGTCTGTCGGCCGGTGAAGCCAAGAACACCTACGGCACGGGAAATTTCCTGCTACTCAACACCGGTGAGCAGATCGTCCGTTCCGACAATGGGCTGCTGACCACGGTCTGCTACCAGTTCGGCGACGCCAAACCCGTCTATGCCCTGGAGGGTTCGATCGCCGTCACCGGTTCGGCGGTGCAGTGGTTGCGCGACCAGCTCGGCATCATCAGCGGCGCCACACAGGTGGAGTCGCTGGCCCGTCAGGTCGCCGACAACGGCGGGATGTACTTCGTGCCCGCGTTCTCCGGTCTGTTCGCGCCGTACTGGCGGTCGGATGCGCGGGGCGCGATCGTCGGGCTGTCCCGATTCAACACCAATGCGCACCTGGCCCGGGCGACGCTGGAGGCGATCTGTTACCAGAGCCGAGACGTGGCCGAGGCGATGGAAGCCGATTCCGGTGTGCACCTGGGGGTTTTGAAGGTCGACGGCGGTATCACCGCCAACGATCTGTGCATGCAGATCCAGGCCGATGTGCTCGGCGTCGACGTGGTCAAGCCGGTCGTCGCCGAAACCACCGCGCTGGGTGCGGCGTACGCCGCCGGGCTGGGCGTCGGGTTCTGGAAGGGCCCCGACGATCTGCGGGCCAACTGGCAGGAGCACAAACGCTGGACCCCCAACTGGTCGCAGGATCAGCGTGCTGAGGGCTACTCCGGATGGCGAAAGGCCGTGCAGCGCACGCTGGACTGGGTCGAGTTGCCCTGAATGCGATCATTGCGGAGCGCCGGGGTGGTCGTGCTCCTCGTTGCCGCAGTCGTGGGCTGGGCGTGGTGGCGTAATGGATTCTCGCGATCCGAAGGTCCTTCGCCGGCGTGGATTCCGTCCACACCGAGCGCGGCGCCGCTCGACCCGGGTTACGACGCCGCCCGGCGAATGCTGGACGCGCTACCGGTCAAGGGCTGGGACCGGGGCCAGGACTTCAAGCGCTACCGGTTCGGTGAGCGCTGGAGCGACGACGTCAATGTCGAGTTCGGCCACAACGGTTGCAACACCCGCGACGACATCCTGCGCCGCGACCTGACCCGGATCGAACTGCGCCGCGGAACGTGTCTGGTGCAGCGCGGTGTCCTGCACGATCCGTATTCCGGGAACACCATCGAATTCGTCCGGGGCCCGCAGACATCGGAGTCCGTGCAGGTCGACCACCTGGTCTCGCTGGCCGACGCCTGGTACAAAGGTGCGCGGTCCTGGGACGACGGGCGCCGCCGCGACTTCGCCAACGACCCGCGCAACCTGTTGGCGGTCAGCGCCCAAGCCAACTTCGACAAGGCATTCCGCGACGCCGCCGGCTGGCTGCCGGCGAACGCCGCGTTCGCATGCGAGTTCGTGGCCCGTCAGGTCACGGTCAAAACCGAGTACCGACTATGGGTTTCATCGAACGAGAAGACCGCGATGCATCGGGTCCTTCGCCGCTGCTGAAGCCTCGTACAGTTGAGCTCAGTCGGTCTCACCGAGGATGCCGTAGACCTCCTTGCGGGCGGCGTTGACGATGTCGACGATGCGCTGCTGCTGGTCGGGGGTGGCGGCCTGACCGGCCTGGGCGACCGCACCGAACAGCTGGCCGATCGCGGTGCGCAGGCTGACCTGCCCCGGGTCGACTCCGTCGGCGATCTCCTCCCACGGCGGGGTCTCGATCTCCTCGGCGACCGCGCGGCCGTCCTCGGTCAACTCGAAAAGGCGCTTCTTGCCGTCGGTTTCGCTACCACTGATCAGTCCCTCGTCGACCAGCATCTGCAGGGTCGGGTAGACCGATCCCGGGCTGGGGCGCCAGAGTTGCTGGCTGCGTTCGGCGATCTGCTGGATGATCTCGTAGCCGTGCATCGGACGCTCGGTCAGCAGTGCCAGGATGGCGATCCGCACGTCACCGCGCCGGCTGCGGTTGCCGCGCCGGTGCCCACGGTGCCCGCCGGGACCGAAGCCGAACCCCGGACCGCCCGGGCCGAACCCCGGGCCGAATACCGGACCGAAGCCGTGCCGGAAGTCGGGGCCGAACCCCGGACCGAAGCCCGGGCCGCCGGGCTCGTGGCCGGGGCTGAAGCCGAAGGGCCCGCAGTGCTCGGCGGCCTGGTCGCGCAGTTGCCTGCGGAACTCACGGCGAGCCTGCCGGCGCGCGGCGTGCGCGGCCCGGCGCTGATGCGGCGTCGCGGGTCCGAAGCCGAAACTACCGGCTTCTTCGGTGTTTTCGGTGAAGGGCCCGCCGGGCGGACCGAAGGGGATGTTCATTGGTCACCTCGTGCTCTTGGAGGGAACGCTCATCGCTCCCGATACGATGACGATATATCGGGATCTATCGGAATGCAACGATTAGTTGTGCCGAGGCTCAGCCCGGCGGGATGAACCCGCCCGTTCCCGGCGGTGGCCATGAGCCGGGGGCCGGCTGGAAATAGGGGACCGGCGAGCCGGCCTGCAGTCGCGCCAGCTCGCGTTGATGGCGCTCGGCGAGCACCGCAGCGAGCACGAGTTCCGGCGGGGCATCCGGGGGCGGCGGTGGGGAGATGTGCGCCAGCACTTCGCCGGAGATCCGATACGCCATCATCTGTCGGGTGTGCGGGTCGAGCTGGTTCGCCCGGCCGAGGAATTGCCTTGCCAGCTCGGCGGATTCAGGCCGCAGCCCGGACAGCTGCAGCGCCGACGCCCACCAGGCCAGCCCGGGAGGCATCAGCGGGGGCGGCGCCGAAGCCGGTCCACGCTCGCTGATCACCACCGTGCCGGCGAAGATGTCGCCCAGGCGTTTCCCGCGAGCCGACAGCAGACTGGAGATCACCGCCGGGCTGCCGGTCAGCGCCCAGATCTCCACCACCCCGGCCAGCGCCCGAAACAGCGCCTGCCGGAATCGTTCCGGGCTCCCGTCATCGGAGACCACCCGCAGTCCCATCGCCATCTTGCCCAGCGACCGGCCCCGGGTGATGGTCTCGATGGTGACCGGATAGCCGACCAGCAGCAGCACCGCGAAGATGATCGCGATCGCGGCGGTCAGGGCGTCGTCGAACCGGCCCAGGGTCATCGCCCACAACACGATCGAACATAGGTAGGCCACCAGGACGACGGTGATGTCGATCAGCGCGCTGACCGCCCGCACCGGAAGCTGCGCGATCGCGATGTCGAGTACGACGGCGTCGCCGGTCACCAGCTGGTGGCTGCGGTTCGGCATAACGCAGACGCTACCCGCCGATCCGGTCCCGTCGAGGACTGCGAGGTTAGGCTCGACGCCGTGGATGTCGACGCCTTCGTGCTGACCCATCGCCCCAGCTGGGATCGGCTGGAGTCGCTGGTCAAGAACCGTCGCAGGCTGAGCGGCGCCGAAGTCGACGAACTCGTCGAGCTCTACCAGCGGGTGTCGACCCACCTGTCGATGGTGCGCTCCTCGGCGGCGGATACGGCGCTCATCGGCCGGCTCTCCGGTCTGGTGGCGCGCTCGCGTGCTGCGGTCACCGGGGCGCACGCCCCGCTGGCCTCGGAGTTCGTGCGCTTCTGGACGGTGTCGTTTCCGGTGGTCGCCTACCGGGCCTGGCGGTGGTGGCTGGCTACCGCGGTCGCCTTCCTGGCCGTCGCGGTGATCATCGCCTGCTGGGTGGCCGGCGACCCCGACGTGCAGGCGGTGATCGGCACGCCCGCGGAGATCGACCGGCTGGTCAATCACGAGTTCGCCGCGTACTACAGCGATCATCCGGCCGGGTCCTTCGCTCTGCAGGTCTGGGTGAACAACTCCTGGGTGGCCGCGCGCGCCATCGCGTTCTCGGTGCTGCTGGGCCTGCCGATCCCGGCACTGCTGTTCGCCAACGCCGCCAACCTCGGGGTGGGACTCGGGTTGATGTTCCACGCCGGGAGGGGCGGGTTCATGCTCGGCCTGCTCGCCCCACACGGCCTGCTGGAGCTGACCGCGGTGTTCCTGGCCGGCGCGGTGGGCATGCGCTTGGGCTGGATGGTGATCGCACCGGGGGACCGGCCGCGCGGACAGGTGCTCGCCGAGCAGGGCCGCGCCGTCGTCGCGGTCGCCGTCGGCCTGGTGGTGGTGCTGGCCGTCTCCGGGTTGCTCGAGGCGATGGTGACCCCGTCGCCGCTGCCGACGTGGCTGCGGATCGGCATCGGGGTTCTCGCCGAGGCGGCGTTTCTGGCCTACGTGGTGCACTTCGGGCGCAAGGGTGTTGCCGCCGACGAGACCGGCGACATCGCCGATGCACCCGACGTCGTCCCCACCGGCTAGCCCCTTTTTTGCCGCGAGCAGCATTGCTCCTATGTCAAGTAGCGGCGGCGTGGGGTGTGGGGTGTCGTGATTTCTCGTCGGCGTGGAGGTGGTTGTAGACGACGCGGGTGAGTCGTCGTTTGAGGCAGCGGAGAGCTTCTTTGGTGGAGTCTCCTTGGGCGAGTCGTTTGCGGTAGTAGATCTGGCCGGGGCTGTCAGTGAGGCGGGCTTGCGTGATCGCGATGCGGTACAAAGCGGCGTTGAGTTGTCGGTTACCGGATCGGTTGAGGCGGACTCGGCCGGCGGTGTGGCCGGACCAGGCGGGGATGGGGGCGGTGCCGCTGTGGCAGGCGAACGCGGCTTCGCTTTTGAAGCGGGTGATGCCGGCGGTTTCGCCGACGAGTTTGGCGGCGGTCAACGGGCCGCAGCCGACAAGTGCGAGCAGGTTCGGTGCTACCGCCTGCACCGTGTCGGTGATGCGTTGGGTCAGCGCAGTGATCGTCATGGTCAGTCGGATGATGTCGCCGAGTTCGTCGGTGGCCAACTCAGCCAGTAGGCCGTCGACGGTGGCCAGCCAGGCGGCCAGCGCGATCTGGGTCTTTGCGCGATCCAACGATCCCTTCTTGGGCGACTGAGCCGGATCGAGTTCATGGATCCGGCCCAGGAACCGGTTGATCGTTGCTGTGCGTTGTGCCACAAGGTCTTCGCGGCGGTCGACCAGTAACTTCAATTCCCGCGACACCTCGTCGTGGCCGGCCACCGGCAGGTCAGGGTGGCGCAACACCGCCCGTGCCACTGCCAAGGCATTTATGGGATCGGACTTGCCTCGGGTGCGGGCGCCCGCGCGTTCGTGAGCCATTAGTTTGGGTGCCACCCGCACGACCTTTTGGCCGGTGGACAGCAGGTCACGTTCGAGGCGGGCCGACAGGTTGCGGCAGTCCTCGATACCCCACAACAGGTCGTCGCCGAGGGTGGTCTTGGCCCAGGCCAACGCTGCCAGGTGGCCCTCTGTGGTTGCGGGTACGGCTTTGTCTGCAATTTTGCGGCCCACTTCGTCGACGGCGACGAAAGTGTGGGTGCGCTTGTGTACATCGGTCCCAATGACCACCATGGACGGTGCCTTCTTTCATCTCGACGGGGATGCAAGGAAGGTTGGGCCGGCCGGCGGACACATCTCAGTCGGGGGCGGTGCCACGCTCCTATCAAGTCACGCCGGTCGGTCCTTCCCACCTGGTGCCGGCAGAATGCTCGCTGGTCGACCTCGCGGGCGACAGTGCGTGTCTGAGCCAAACACCAGGTGCGAAGAACCCAACCACCGCAACGCGGCGATCACCACCCTGACACTGAGTGCGTGTCTGCACAGCGACACGCCGCGAATCGTGGCATTCTCCGCACGCTCGCGCGCCTGATCAGAGCTGCCCGGCGGCCTTCATCGCCAGGTAGGCGTCGGCCAGCGCCGGCGCCAAATCGTCGGGCGGGGCATCGATGACCAGCACGCCGCTGCGCCGCAAGCGGGCCGCCACCGCCCGCCGCTCATTGCGGGAGCGTTCGGCGGCCCCCGCGTCGTAGACCGCGGCGGCGTCGCTGCGTCCACCGGCCAGACGCTCCACCCGGGGATCGGCGACCGCGGCCAGGATCACCTGGTGTTCGGCGGTCAGCTTCGGCAGAACCGGCAGCAGTCCTTCCTCTAACGCGGAAGCGTTCAGGTCGGTGAGCAACACCACCAAGTTGCCGCGGCGCGCTCGCCGGGACAACGTGGCCAGCATTGCCGCAGCGTCGGATTCGACCAGCGTCGGTCGCAGCGGTGCCATCGCGTCGACCAACTGGGCGAACAACCGGGTGCGCGACGCCCCGAACACCCCGGCCCGGGTCACCTGATCGTGGGCGAGCAGATCGACGTGGTCACCGGCACGTAAGGCCAACGCCGCCAACAACAGTGCGGCATCCATCGACCAATCCAGCCGCGGCCAGCCCGCGGGGTCCCGCGCGGTCGGGTCGACCCCGATCCGGCCCGCCGCGGTCCGGCCGGTGTCGAGCACGATGACGACCCGCCGGTCCCGCTCGGGCCGCCAGGTGCGCACCACGACGTCGGAGCGCCGCGCGGTGGCCCGCCAGTCGATTGAGCGCACATCGTCCCCGACGACGTATTCACGCAGTGAGTCGAACTCACTGCCCTGGCCACGGACCAGCGCCGGCAGGTTCCCGTCGATCTCCCGCAGCCGGGCCAGCCGCGCCGGCAGATGCCGGCGGGACAGGAACGGTGGTAGCACCCGCACCTGCCCGGGCACCGCCCGCGACCGCTGCCGCCCCGCCAGCCCCAGCGGCCCGACCGAGCGCACCGTGACCCGGTCGGCGTGCTGCTCACCGCGCCGAATCGGCCGCAGCTCGGTGAGCACCCGGTGCTCCTGGCCGGCGGGCAGGTCGAGGCGATGGGCGCGTGGCGAGGCGCAGGCACTGGGCGGCCAGGCGTCGCGCAACTGCCCGCGGACCCGGCGGCCGCCGTTGACGATCGACACGGTGGTGACCACCGATTGGCCGAGTCGCACCGCGTTTTCCATGGACCGGGTGATCCGCAACCCGCCCGGATCGCCCGCCAAGGCGACGTCGAGCACCACCGCGACACCCAGGCCGGCCAGCAGCACGGCGAACGCCGTCGCCGGCCAGGGGGCCAGTGCGACGGGCAGGCCGCAGACCAGTGCGACCAACGCGGTGCGGCCGGTCAGGATCACCAGCGCGGCACCGGAACCGAGGCCAGGATGCCGTCGAGCACGCCGTCGGCGCTGGCGCCTTCGAGTTCGGCCTCCGGACGCAACATCACCCGGTGCCGCAGCGTGGACCGGGCCATCGCCTTGACGTCATCCGGCGTCACGTAGTTGCGCCCGGACAGCCACGCCCAGGACCGCGAGGTGGCCAGCAGGGCGGTTGCGCCGCGCGGCGAGACACCCAGCTGCAGGGCCGGGGAGTGTCGGGTCGCCGTGACCACGTCGACGATGTAGCCCAGCACCTGGTCGGCAACCAGCACCTGGCGCACCGCGGCGCGACCGGCCGCCAGATCCTCGGCGCCGGCCACCTGCGCGACCGCGGACAGGTCGTGCGGGTCGAATCCCTGCGCATGGCGGGCCAGGATGTCGATCTCGGCGTTGCGTCCCGGCAGCGGGACGGTCAGCTTGAGCAGGAAGCGGTCGAGTTGAGCTTCCGGCAGCCGGTAGGTGCCCTCGTACTCGATCGGGTTGGCCGTGGCCGCGACGATGAACGGGTCGGGCAGCGGCTTGGCTGCGCCATCGACACTGACCTGCCCCTCCTCCATCGCTTCCAGCAGTGCCGCTTGGGTTTTCGGTGGGGTGCGGTTGATCTCGTCGGCCAGCAGCAGGTTGGTGAAGACTGGCCCGGGTCGGAACACGAACTGCGCGGTGTTGGTGTCATAGACCAGCGATCCGGTGATGTCGCCGGGCATCAGATCCGGGGTGAACTGGACCCGTTTGAAGTCCAGCCGCAACGCCGCGCTGAGCGTGCGGACCAGCAGCGTCTTCGCCACGCCCGGAACGCCTTCGAGCAGCACGTGGCCGCGGCACAGCAGGGCGATCATCAGGCCGCTGACCACAGCGTCCTGGCCGACCACCACCTTGGCGACCTCGGTGCGCAACGCCAGCAGCGCCTCGCGTGCCGCCGCTGCCGCCGGATTGTGCGGGGGAGTCTGAGTCACGAGTGGGTGACCTGCCTTTCGATGTCGTCGAGTGCCTGGGCAAGACCGACCAGTGCGACGTCGGATTCCGGAGGTGGTCCGAACAGGCAGTGCCACAACCAGTCCGGGTGCATCCCGATGCGCTGGGCCGCCGCCGCGACCAGTGCCGCCGGATCCGGAGCAGGCCCCAACCCCAGCCGCGGGGCGAGCCGCCGCAGGGTCGCGGTGCGTAGCGCGGCCGCGGCTCGGTCGCGGGCCCGATGGGATCGGTAGAGCCTGCCGAGACCCTCCACGGTCTCCGACGCGCGCACGACGACCGGCATGCGCTCGGCGACCAGCGGTCCGAGTCGGCGACCCTTCCACAATGCGGCCAGCGCAAGCACCACGCACAGCTGCCAGAACAGCCATCTCACGTTGTTGGGGATCAGTTCGAGAAGCGTTGCGCTGCCCGATGTTCCGCCTTCGATGTGTTGAGGTGCATACCAGACCAGGCGCTCGCGCGAGCCGGCCAGGTTCATCGCCAGGGCGGCATTGCCTTCGCGGGCCAGGTCGGTGTTGGTCATGAAGGACGCGCTGCCGATCACCGTGATGGTCCGATCGTCGCTGCGATAGCGAACCAGTGCACCGTCGTAACAACTGAGCACCGAAATACCTTGAACCGCACCATAAGTCGCAGTGGTACCCAGGTCGACCGCCCCGGCTCGTTCGGCCTCGCGCAAGCTGCAGCCGGGCTGGCGGGTGAACGAACGTGCGGGGCCGGACCGAATATCGGGCGTCAGGGTTTTGCGTGCCCGTGCGTCCGGCGCCACCAGCAGCAGGTCGCCGGGAAGGCCGGTCAGCCGGTTCAACAGCTCGGCGCTGACGATCCGCTGGGTCTCAGCCACCAGCACCAGCGCATCGGGTCGCGCCGCGCGGGTGACGTCCTCGACGCTGCCGGCGACCACCACCTCGATGCCGCGGTCGCGCAACAGCGCCACCACCGCGTGTGCGCCGGCCGGGCCGGTGGCGTTCGGATCCATCCGGCCGCCCGGCCGGGTACCGGTCAGATAGCCGCCGGCCAGCGAAACCACCACGATCACAACAAGAACCAGCGTGCCCCACAGCCACATCCGCCGGGTGGCCGTCATCGGTACTGCCGCCGCTGCGTCGTGGAGCGCATCTGCTCGTCCAGTTCGGTGACGATCCGGTATCCCTCCGGGGTGGCCGGCACCTCGCCGTAGCTGACATCGTTGAACGTCTCGGCTGCCCGCAGCAGTCCGCCCGCCAGGTCGGGCAGGGCCGCGCCGGCGTCGCGGGCCAGCTCGGTGGCGGTGCGCCCCGGGGCGGGATGGAGCACCCCGTTGTCCTCGAGTGCGCGGGCCACCGCCCGCAGCCGGTGCCGGATCGCCTCGGCCCATTCGCCCGACGCGGCGCAGCGCTGCGCGGTCGCGCGGTGTTCTGCGGCGCTGAGCTGCGTCGTGCCGAACAAGGGCCGGCCACTGTCGCCGTCGCGCAGCATGCGCCGGCCGACGTGGACGGCAGCCACCACCGCTGCCGCGAGCACGATCATCAGCACGCTGATGGTGAACCAACCGCCCGGCAGCTCCGCGCCCTTGAGTATCAGCCGCCTGACCAGCGTCTCGATGAAGTCGATGAACTGCTGCTTGGGCGACGGCCGCGGGTAGATCGGTTTGCTCAGCTCACGTTCGGCCGCCTCGCGGGCGGTTTCGCGATCGATGTCGACGGTGGGCACCTGGTGTCCTCACCACGGTGGCCGGGTCAGCCACAGGTGGTCGGTCGACCCGCCGCCGTACGGCCCGCTCGTTACGGTGGTCCGCAGCACCAGGTCGAACGCCTCGGAGCGGATGCGGCGATCGGTGTACAGCAGCACCGCCACACCGGCGGTGAAGGGCAGCACGATGATCTGGCCGATCGTCGCACCTATGCGGGAGAACAGGCCCAGCTGCGCCGTGCCGGTCAGGGCGTCCGCACCGTGTGTGACCGCCATCCCGATGATGTTGAACGGAAACGCCACCGCGCTGCTGACCAGGGAGGCGATCAAAGCGGTCAGGACCATGATGCCCAGGACGCGCCAGAAGCTGTTGCGTACCAGGGCGAACGACCGGCGCATCGCTTCGAAGACCGGTTGCCGCTCCAGCACGATCACCGTCGGTGCGAACACCAATACCGCGTAGCCGTATCCCAAGACCGCGACCAAGCCCAGCACCAGCGGCAGGCCGACCAAGACGGCGGCCCCGGTGCCCCCGGCCCCGGCGGCGACCGCGATGACGAACGCGGCGAAGCCGCACAACACCGCTGCTGCCAGCCCCACCAGAGCGGTCAGACCGATCAACGCCGCAAAACGGGTGCGGACGATCGCCCAGGCTTCGCCGACGGTGATCGGTGAGCCGAACACCGAGCGCCCGACGACGGCGGTCAGCATGCCGGTCAGCACGATGGTGCCCAGGGCGGTCACGATGGCGGCCCCGGCCGCCCCGGTCAGCCACGCCGCCACGTCACCCCCGGAGATCTCGGTGGCCGACTGCCCGCTATGTGCCGGCCCGACCGCTGTCAACAGGCCGAACAGCGCGATCCCGCTGATGATCTGGGTCGCCACCACGACGATCGCGGTCAGCCCGAGCACGACCGCCGGGTTGGCCCGGACGTAGCCGACCGCACCGTTGTAGATGTCGGTCAGGCTGAGCGGGCGCAGCGGGATCACCCCGGGTTTGAGCTCAGGCTGCGGGTATCCGGGCTGCGGCCCGTATCCCGGTGGTGGGCCGTAGCCGGGAGGTGGTGGGCCGTATCCCGGGGGTGGCGGCCCGTATCCCGGGGGTGGGCCGTAGCCGGGCGGGGGCCCGTAACCCGGAGGTGGCGGGCCGTAGCCGGGCGGGGGGCCGTATCCCGGAGGTGGCGGGCCGTAGCCGGGCGGGGGGCCGTATCCCGGGGGTGGTGGGCCGTAGCCGGGCGGCGGGAAACCAGGGCCGGGATAGCCGGGCGGCGGATTCACCATATGGCTGAGCGTAGCGTTATGCGGCATGGCGGAACTCAAATCGAAGTTGCGTGCGGACCTGACCCAAGCGATGAAGGCGCAGGACAAGCTGCGCACCGCGACCCTGCGGATGCTGCTGGCAGCGATCCAGTCCGAAGAGGTCTCGGGCAAGCAGGCCCGCGAGCTGACCGATGACGACGTGCTCAAGGTGCTGGCCCGCGAGGCCCGCAAGCGTGCGGAGTCCGCGGCGATCTACACCGAGAACGGCCGTGGTGAACTCGCCGCCGAAGAACACGCCGAGGCCAGGATCATCGCCGAATACCTGCCCGAACCGCTCAGCGATGCCGAGCTGGCCGACGTAGTCGACACCGCGCTGGCGCAGGTGGCCGAGCAGATCGGCGAACGCCCGCACATCAAGCACATGGGCCTGGTGATGAAGGCCGCCACCGCGATCGCCGCGGGCAAGGCCGACGGCGCCCGGCTGTCGGCCGCGGTCAAGGAACGCCTCTAGACCACCGATGGTGTCGGCGCCGCTCGAGGACTATGCGCTGCTGGGTGACCTGCATACCGCGGCGCTGCTGGGCCGTGACGGCAGCATCGACTGGCTGTGCCTGCCCCGCTTCGACTCCCCGGCCTGTTTCGCCGCGCTACTGCACGACGAGTCCGCCGGCCACTGGCGCATCGGCCCGGCCGCCGGCGGGCCGGCCACCCGGCGCGGCTACCGCGGCGACACCCTGATCGTCGACAGCGAATGGGACACCCCGGACGGCACGGTGCGGGTCACCGACTTCATGCCGCCGCGCGGCAAGAACGCCGACGTCGTCCGGATCGTCGAAGGCGTCTCGGGGCGGGTGCCGATGCGGATGGATCTGGTGATCCGGTTCGACTACGGCAATGTGGTGCCCTGGATCCGCCGCAGCGACTACGGGCTGGTCGCGGTCGCCGGACCGGACACGGTCTGTCTGACCAGCCCGGTCACCATGCGGGGCGAAAACATGACGACCGTGGCGGAATTCGCGGTGCCCGCCGGCGAGAAGGTGCCGTTCGTGCTGACCCACACGCCGTCGCATCTGCTGCCCGACGCCGCGCGTTCCGAGGCGATTCGCGCGCTGGGGAAGACCGTGTCGTTCTGGCAGAACTGGATCGACCAGTGCCGGTACCAGGGCCAGTGGTCCGATGCGGTGCGCCGCGCGGTGATCACCCTCAAAGCGCTCACCTACGCCCCCACCGGGGGCATCGTCGCCGCGGCCACCACTTCACTACCGGAATGCCTTGGCGGGGTTCGTAACTGGGACTACCGCTACTGCTGGCTGCGCGACGCAACCTTCGCCCTGCAGGCGCTGCTGAGCACCGGCTACGTCGCCGAAGCCAAGGCCTGGCGGGAGTGGCTGGTGCGCGCGGTGGCCGGCGACCCGGCCAAACTGCAGATCATGTACGGCCTGGACGGCACCCGCCGGCTGCCGGAGCAGACCCTGGATTGGCTGTCCGGTTATGAGGGTTCGGCGCCGGTGCGGGTCGGCAACGGGGCGGCGGGGCAGTTCCAGCTCGACGTGTGGGGCGAGGTGCTCGACGGGCTGAACCTGGCGCTGGATGCCGGTCTGGAGTGTGAGGACACCGCCTGGGATATCCAACGCGCCCTGCTGGATTTCCTCGAGGGCAACTGGGACCGGCCCGACGCCAGCCTCTGGGAAGTCCGGGGCCCGCAACGGCATTTCGTGCATTCGAAGGTGATGGCGTGGGCCGGGGTGGACCGCGCGGTGCACGCGGTGCAGACCCACGGCCGGGAAGGCCCGGTCGACCAGTGGCGGGCGCTGGCCGCCGCGATCCACGCCGACGTGTGCGAGCACGGCTTCGACGCCGACCGTGGGACGTTCACGCAATCCTATGGGTCTGCCGGCCTGGATTCGGCGCTGCTGCTGATTCCACGAGTGGGATTCCTGCCGTGGCACGATCCGCGGGTTGCGGGAACCGTCGACGCGGTGCAGCGCGAACTGTCCAGTGACGGCTTCCTGAGGCGCTACCAGACAGACGGCGAGAGCTCGGTGGACGGCCTGCCCGGCAGCGAGGGCGCATTTTTGGTGTGCACCTTCTGGCTGGCCGACGCGCTGCACGGCATCGGCCGCCGCGACGAGGCCCGCGCACTGTTCGAGCGACTGCTGGGCCTGCGCAATGACGTCGGGCTGCTCAGCGAGGAATACGACACCGCGGCTCGCCGGCAGGTCGGCAACACCCCGCAGGCCTTCTCAATGGTGGGGCTGGTCAACACCGCTCGGGCGCTCAGCGGGGAGTCGACCCGGACCCGCGACACCTAGTGGTCGGCGCGCCGAGAGCCTCCCGCATCGGTGCGGGGTTCCCGCGTCGATGTAGCTGGGGCCCACGTGTTGCTCAGTCGTGGTTGAAATGCGCCGAGAGCGCGATCAGGATCGTCACGATGATGAGGATCGCGACGATCGGAACCACCCACGGCAGTACTTCCATCACAACGCCAGGGTAGGACGGTGTCGCCGCGGGCGACATCATGATGTCTCGAGGGGATTCCTAGCCCACGTTTCGTGCGTTCGGATACCCTCGCCGGGTGGGTGCAAGGCCGCGCAACGGATGGACATCGAGCCTGCTCACGGCCGCGCTCGCGGTTGCGGGGCTGGTCTTCGCCGGCCCGGCGCCGGCCAACCCGACGGCCGGCATGGAGGTCGGCGACGACAACAGCGTCTGCACCGCCGGGTTCGCCGTCCAGGACCGCTTCGGCGACTACTACCTCTTGACCAGCGGGCATTGCGACGCCGGCGACGGCTCGGAATGGACCGATTCCGGCGCGGCACCGCTGGGCCGCATTTTCGCCAGCGAGAACAACGGCGACGACCGCGACGCGGCCATCATCCGACTTGCCCCGGGAACCCCTCCGCCCAGCGGGGGCGTCGACGGGCGCTACCACATCCGCGACGTGCTGCGCCCCGATCAGATCCAGGTCGGTATGCCGTTCTGCAAAGTCGGGTCCCAGACCGGCGAGACGTGCGGTGTCGTCACCGAAATAGCGGGCAACGTGGTGGTGACCAACCTGTTCAGTATCGAAGGCGACAGCGGCAGCCCGGGTTTCGTGACGAACCCGGACGGCAGCGTCAGCGCCGCGGGGATCCTGATGGGCGGGCCCGAAGACGACGACAACACCACCTACTTCATGATGGTCGAGCCGCTGCTGCGCGAGTGGCGACTGCAGATCCTGAACTGAGGCTTGCGCGGGGCCCTATTCGAGTGAGCCGGCAGTAAATCCGGTTACGCGCGCCTATGGTGGACGAATCAACACCGTTATGAGTGATCAGATGACAACAGAGATGAGACGGCAATGAGCCGATTGCTGCGGCACCGGGCCACGATGGCCGTGTCTGCCCTTGCCGCGACATCAGTGTCGCTGATCGGACTCGCGTCACCCGCCATCAGCGGGGCCGACCCCGCCGATGGCTGCGGCTACGGCATGTACTTCAACACAGAGACGAACCAGTGCGAGCCCGGGGGTGTCGACCCGCATCCGATCATCGGACCCGCCGGACCTATCGGCGTCGGTGTTGGTGGACCGGTCGGACCTGGTGGCGTTGTCGGTCCGGTCGGGCCCGGCCCGGTCGGACCCGGCGCGGTCGGACCCGGGCCGATCGGACCCGGCCGGCGCTAGACACCCCCGCAAAGGGTGATCCGCTCGGCCGACGGCACCTCGATGTCCTTCGAAGCTGCGTTCTGCAGCGCGGCACGGTCTGACGAACCCAGAACCGCGGCGGTAAGCCGAGGGCGTCCGCTATTCCGCTAAGCGGAAATAAGGTTCAACCGTGCCGCTGAGTTTGACGACCATCGGATTGCCGCGGCGATCCTTGGCGGTAGGGACTTCCACACGCACCCAACCCTCGGCCACGTTGTATTCGTGCACATTGGTTTTCTCGACGCCATTGAAGCGAATACCCACGTCGCGGCGGAGCACCTCTTCGCTATAGAAGGCGCTGCGCGGATCGATGGAGAGGTGATTCGGTGGAACGTCTGTGTTCTGGTCCTCGGACATGATGGCTTTCGTTGAATGCTGCGTTGAGCTCTTGGATTTGTTCTCTGAAAACCTACGCGACGAGAAGACCTGGTGTTCACTACGCCGGCCGGGGGAGTGCCGAGGGTCTCGATCCGGCGTCCACCGGTGTTCAAGCCCGCATGAGAGGGGTTGGCGGAAGTTGCGGACCACGACGGGAAATGCCCCGACCGGATTGACCAGCCAAAGCCCTCCACCTGCAACAACCTGAGTCGGGGTGGCGGGATTCGAACCCACGACCTCTTCGTCCCGAACCACGCCACCTGGGGTTTTGATGACGTTGGGTACGTTGGCCCGCGTAAGTTTTCCCAGCTCAGCTGCATTGGGTGGGTTGGCGCGCGCAGGAGTCGCGAAAATCTACTGCGGACTGCCTGCGGACTGAGACACCTTGGTGGTCAAGGCCGCCTTTGATTTACCGAGAGCGGGAACCTTGAAATCAGGATGTCAGTTTGGGCGCTTACCTCGACGGGCTTGCAACGCCAGATCACGACGGATCCGCAACCAAAGATCACGGCTGCGAATGACCCTCGCATTCCTCGCTTCCACTAGTAGTGCGTGGCTCATTTATTTCTGCGGGGCGGTGTCAGCTACTGGGGTCCGCGTTGCTTTGGTGGGCCACCAGCTGGCTTCGCGTAACAGTGTGGCGATGGCGGGCACGGTGAGGGTGCGCACGAGGAAGGTATCGAGCAGCAATCCGAAGCCGATGATGAGGCCGGCTTGGATCATGATGGCGACTGAGCCGACCATGAGGCCGAACATGCTGGCGGCGAATATCAGACCAGCTGAGGTGATGACGGCTCCGGTGTTTGCCACGGTGCGCAGGACGCCGACGCGGATGTTGGTCCCGGATTCTTCGCGGAGCCGTGAGACGAGCAGCATGTTGTAGTCGGCGCCGACGGCGACGAGGATGATGAATGCCAGTAATGGTACGGGCCAAGCGATTTCGTAGCCCAGTCCCCATTGGAATACCACAACGCCGATGCCGAGCGAGGCGAGGTAGTTGAGCACGACGGTGCCTAAGAGGTAGAGCGGCGCCAGGAGTGCGCGCAGCAGTAGGACCAGGATGACGCCGACGATGATTATGGTGGCGACGGCCAGTTGTGCGAAGTCGGCCCATAGGAATCGTTGGATATCGGAGTTGACGGCGGGGAAGCCGGCGACGGATACGGTGGCGTCGGCGAGCGACGTGTTGGGTCGTGCGGTGTTGGCGGTGTCGGTGATGCGGCTGGCGAGCTCCATGGCTTCGACGCTGTAAGGGTCGTGGCTGCTTTCGATCATGAACCGCGCGGTCTTGCCGTCCGGTGAGAGGAATTGCTTGGCAACATCGGTGAATTGCCGGTTCTCGAATGCATTAGCGGGCAAGTAGAAACCGCTCGAGGAGTCGGAGTCCGCCGCTGCGCGTGAGGAATTCTGTAGTTGGGTGGCGATCTGGCTCATACCGGACAGCATTTCGATGTTGCTGTCGGCGAGGGTGCGGACACCGGTCGCGAGTGCTTGAGCGCCGGAGGCCAGCTGTCCGATTCCCTCCTGTAGTCGGCGGAGGTTGGTGGCCAGGTCGTCGGGATCACCCAGGGCTCCGAATGCCTTGTCCAGCGAGGCGACTGCGTTCTGGACGTTGGCGAGGGTGCCACCAACGGTGGCATTGGTCGCGGGATCGTAGCGGTCCCCGAGGTCGGCGATCTGGTCGAAGAATCCGCTGTCGCGCAGGCTGACCAAAATCTTCACCTGGTCACGAATTTGGGCGCACTGCGGGGTGGCGGCACACCACGGTGAGGTGTTGAGCGCGCCCACGAGTGGATCGAGCTGGGTGATCGCGTTCTGCGCCTGGTTGGCCAGCGGTCGCAGTCCTGGGCCGGATTGGATGGCTTGGTCGACGGCGGGGGCGGTGGCGGAAAGTTGTTGCAGCAGCGGGCGGAACTGGTTGACCTGAGTTCCCGCGGATTGAGCTTGGGTGAGGATTCCGGCCAGTGGCGCGAGGGCGGTGCGCACCGTGCCATCGAGTTGGGCGAGGCCGTCGGCGAGCTGGTCGGCGCCGCCTGTGAGTTTGGCGAGGTCGTCTTTGCGTGAGTTGCCCTCGGCGACCGCGCCGGCCATTTTGTCGCCGATCTGGCCGTTCTGCCAGGCCAGTTCTGCTTGGTCGAGGCGCTCCCCGGTGGGGCGGGTGACTCCGGACACCCTGGTGACGCCGGGGATCTGGGAGACGCGAGAGGCCATCTCGTCGAGATCGGCCAGCCCCCTCCCGGTCCGCATGTCGGTCGGGTTCTCTACGACGAGGAACTCGCTGATGACGACGTCCTTGCGGAAGTGGCGGTCCAGAAGTTGGTAGCCCTGGTTGCTGGCCGTGGTGTCTGGTTGTCCCTTGCGGTCGTCGTAGCTGATTTTGATGGTCGCAGCGGCTGCCGATAGGGCGAGCAGGATGGCCAGGCTGACGATCAGCAGTGGCACCGGACGGCGGACCACGGCGACGGCGACGCTGTTCCAGTAGCGGCGGGTGCGATCGGATTTGGGTTCACCGATGCCGCGTTTGGCGGCTAGCGACAGCACGGGTGGCAGCAGGGTGACGGTCGCCAGAAATCCGAACAGCACGGCGATGGCGCACGCGGGGCCCAGGGCGGCGAAGACGCTGAGCCGCGCGAAGACCATGGCCAAGAACGCGAGTGCCACGGTGGCGGCGGACGCCAGGATGACGCGCCCGATGCTGGCGGTGGCGTGGATGATCGCCTGATCGGCGGGTACTTGGGCGCGGCGCTGCTCGTGGTACCGGCTGATCAGAAAAACTGTGTAATCAGTTCCGGCGCCGAGCAGGATCGCCGTCATGAATGCGACGGTGAACTGGGAGACCGGCATGCCCATCTCGCCGAGGGCGGATAGCACGCCGCGCCCAACCGCCAGGCTCAACCCGATTACCAGCAGTGGCAACAGCGCGGTGAACACTGACCGGTAGACGATCAGCAAGATCAGGGCGATCACGCCGGCGGTAGCGATCGAGATCAACAGCAGGTCGTGCTCGGCGGAGGCGATCATGTCGCTGAAGGTCGCCGGTGGTCCCGTCACTTGGACGGTCGTGGTCGATCCGGTGAACACCTCCGCGGCGATGTCGCGCACCGCGTTCAAGGATTCGGCTGCCGTGGGGTCTCCGAGGGTGCCGGTGACACCGACGGGCAGATACCAGGCTTTGCGGTCGGCGCTGACTGCCTGAGCTTCGGTAATCGGATCGGCCAGCAGGTCCTGCACCAGCAGGACGTGGTCGCCCTCGGCCTGCAACCGGCGCACGAGTTCGCCGTAGCGCTGCCGTGCAGTTGGAGTCAAGCCAGTGGGGTCTTCCATGGCGACGAACACCATGGTTTTCGAGCCTTCTTCGCCGAACGCGGCGCTCATGCGGTCAACCGTCTGCAAGGACGGGGCGTCGCGAGGAATGAGGTCCACCGACTGTTGGCGCACCACGGTTTCCAGCTGTGGGAACAGCAGCGCGAGAACCACCGCGGCGCCTAGCCATACCCCGATGACGAGCGCTTTGTGTCGGAGGGTGAACCGGGCCAGGGTCGCCAACCGTTCGCTGTACTCGCGAGTGTCGGCCGGATCGGTGGATCCGTTGGCGCGCCGACCAGGCCGCTTGGCCTGGCTTGGGGCATCTGCACTGCCGTCGGTCACTTGGCCTCCACTGGTAGCGATACTGCCGGTATCGGTACGCTACCGCACGTAGTGCAAGTGGTGACGGCGACCGGTGGGGGCCTCGCTCAAGAGCGTCATGAGTCGACTCCCTACGGGATTGCGGCGGGCCAGTCGGCCGCGAATACCTGCACGGCGTGCAGGGCGCCTCCTACCGCCACCGTCGCCAGTGCCGCACGATCACTGCTGGGGGCGGGAATGACGACAGCCGCTGCCACGTCTCTGAGAACTCGAAGTTTGAGCGTTCTGATCGTCAATCGCTGCCCTCCGCGGAGTCCTATGGTGGCACGCGCCCCCATTGGGGGCGGATGCTACCAAAGTGTTGCGACCTACTGTGGTTTGCCAAGATGGACATGTGCGGACGCGGTCGAAGAGATGGGGCGGGCGTACCGGTGCTGAACGCCGGGCGGAGCGCCGTCAGCGCCTCATTGATGCCGCGACGGAAATCTGGAGTGAAAGCGGTTGGGCAGCAGTCACGATGAGAGGAGTGTGCGCCAAAACCGGCCTGAACGACCGTTACTTCTACGAAGACTTCAAGACCCGCGACGAGTTACTTGTCGCTGCATGGGACGGCGTGCGCAACGAGATGCTCGGTGAGGTTTCTGCGACGCTCGCAGAACGCATCGGGCAGCCGCCGATGGAGACCATCCGCGTGACCATCGCCGCGGTGGTCGACCGGATTGCAGAGGATCCGGGCAGGGCGAAGATTCTACTGGCTCAACACGTGGGCAGTTCCCCGCTTCAGGATCGGCGCGCTGTCGCACTGCAGGAGGCGACACACCTGGTGATCGCAGCCAGTGAGCCACACCTGAGGCCGGAAGCCGATGAAACCGCCCTTCGGATGGACACACTGGTGGCCGTTGGTGGCTTCGTCGAATTGATCACCGCATGGCATGCAGGTTTGCTTGACGTCATCCAGGGGGAGATCGTGGAGCACACGAGTCGGCTTGCCGAGACGCTCGCCGAACGTTATTTGGTCGACGACGCTGGCCTCTAATGTTGTACAGCGGCGTTCATGTGTTCAGTCCGGAATGAAGCAAGCGGAGGCACCTCGACATTCGCGAAGCGCGGCCGGGAGGCGCCAGAAGCTAACTCTGAGGTTTGGCTTTGGTCGTGGCCGACTCGACTGCGTTCTGCAGCAGCACATAGCTGCCGAGGCTGCCCAGGAAACCTGCGCAGTGCTGAACGAGTTCATCGGTGGTGAACTCGAGTTCTCCGTCGAGCCAGCGGCGCAAGACTTCGAATAACCCACCCACACCCAATGTCGAGGCCAAATGGGCAACGCCCACTGCGGAGTCGGCGATGTCAAGGTGAAGTCTGGCCTCACGCAATACGAGGTCGGTGAAACCGGTCATCATGTCGCTGCGTAACTCCCGAAGCAGCGGCTCCGTTGCAGATTCCACGAACAAGATCCGACCCAGTCGAGGATCATTGTTGATCATGCTGACCAGCCCGCGGATCGGCGCGTACGCGAGCACCTCGGGTGGGGCGCCGGCATCGGGGATCGCGTCAACTATCACCTCCTGGAAGGTTGCGTAGAGCTGCTGGTAGACAGCTCGCAAGAGGGCGTCTCTGTCAGGGAAATGCTGATAGAAGTAGCGTGACGTCACGCCGGACTCAGCGCATACGGCAGTCACCGTGGCGGCGGCAACGCCGTGCGTGCCGATCAACTCCATCGCGGCCTCGATGAGACGCGTGCGCCTGTTCCGGTGACGCTCCTCGGCGGACATCCCGCTGTACACCCGCACCGATCGCACAACGCATAGCTTGCCATCTAATTCTGACTAGGCGTAAAGTCAGATCATCAGTGCCCATGACAACAGGAGAACAACATGAGCGACGATTCGTCCACACGGCCCACCACGCGGGTCGTCCCGAAGCCCCGCCGTGTCCGATTCGACATGCCTGCTGAGACCAGTCGGCAGCACTTCGTCGATGGCGACTTGGTGATGAGCCACTTTGTGTCCACCTTGTCGGCCACGTTCCCCGAAGGCGAAGACTTCTTCATCCGGTCAGTCCGCGAGTACCGGGACCACATCAGCGACGCTGACCTGAAGGAGGCGGTCAAGGGATTCATCGCTCAAGAGGCCACCCACCGGCACCAGCATCGGCTGCTCAACGATCGCCTTCAAGCGATGGGCTATCCCACCGAGGGGATCGATCGGCATATCAAGAAGTTGGTTGGCCGACTCGAGAAGCGTTTTTCTCCCAAGATGCGCCTGGCTGTGACGGCAGCCCTCGAGCACTACACGGCGACATTCGCCGAGATCATTCTCACCAGCGACGAAGCTCAAGAACTGATCGGCTACACCGAGGTGCGGCCGATTCTGCTTTGGCACGCACTGGAGGAATGCGAGCACAAGGCCGTCGCTTTCGATGTCTACGAGACGGTCGGTGGAAGCGAACGCACCAGGGTCTGGGGAATGCGGATCGCCAGTCTCCTATTGTTCACCGAGTTGGTCATCCAGACCACCCGCTCTCTGGCCGGCGATCGTGCCGCCTACAACCCGGTGCGGTTGCTGCGCAGCCTTCGAGCCTTCCGTCATAACCCGCTGTTCAGCCGAGCAGCGATTGAGCGCTTCCGTTCCTACACCCACGCCGGGTTCCATCCCGACGACTGGGATAGCGCAGAAATCCTCGAACGTTGGACCAAGGAACTCTTCGACGCCGATGGCGGCCAACAGCTACGGAGTAACGTGTAGGTCGACAAGTACTTTTGTGGTGAACGCCGCCATATGGAACGACCTCTTCACGAAGAAGTGCGTTGCGCCGTGGCCGCATCGCGCGTTCAGGCATTCCGCTGATGCGGGCGGAAGGGCCATTACCGCCGTCCCGTCAGCGTCCGAAGACGTCCCGGCAAATCTGCACACAAGTTGGCGCCGTGTCAGCGAGCGCGCATGTCTTCTACGAATTGCTGTCCGGAGTTGCGATGCCGTTCGCGTCGGTGATTGGTCCGGTGCCGGCAGCGACGGGTTGGGGCATGAGCACCGCAGTAGTACTTCGCATGGCGGAACGTGCCGATAAGCGTCACGAGGCTGTCCTCGGTGTTGTGAACGGCCTGTTCCTGACGACCGTGTTGGCTCACTTCATACACTGGCCGAAGCGCTGGAGATTTGGTGTGCCAAGCCTGTCCGAGTGCGAAGGACTATGCGGCCCAATCCTGGTGCCTTACAACGGTATTCTTTACATTTCGGGGCTCAGTGCTGTAGCCGGATTGCTGGAGAATGGTCGCCGAGGTGCGGTCCGTGGTGCGATCGTCCCGCTGCTGGGTGTTCCAGTTCTCCTTCGACTGCAGCGGATGGAATTCCGTCGGCTCAGTCTTCAGGCCCGGCGCAATCCTCGGTGGTGGAATCGCCGTCTGCAGATGCAACCGCCCGACCGTTCGACATCGTCAGATCCCGACCAACAGGTGCTAGGGGCAGAGTCATAGCACGGAGTCGACATGGCGAGCCGATCACCCTTCAGTCAACGGAGGGTCGAACTCCGTCAGGGGGCCATCCTTCGAGGCCGTCTTCTAGCGGCACGTGCAAGGACCGCAGCAGCGCTGAGAACAATCTCCAATTCCCGATCGCGGCGACGAGTTCGACGAGGACGGCCGGGTCCCCGTGCAACGCGCGCTGACACTCAGCCCAGGTTTCATCCGAGATGGTGCCGTCACGCAACGTCTCGTCTGTCGCCGCCAGTACCGCCCGCTCGGCTTCGCCGAAGTGGCCGGCGTTCTGCCAGTCGCGCACCCCGAGCAGGTCGCGTTCGGGCACATCGAGCAAGCGGGCAACCCTCCAGTGTTGCGTCCACTCATAGACCGAATCAGTGACCCAGCCGATTCGCATGATGATCAGCTCCCGTAGCCGCGCATCCAGCGCGCCTTTCCACAGCAACGCCTCCAGCATTCCATGCAATGCGACGGCTACAGGGGGCTGATGAAGCGCGATCCTGAAAACAGACAGTTCAGCCATGGCGTCCGGAATCCCGCATTGAGCGGCGCGCTCGCGGGCATCTGTCAGGGCAAGCATGTCAACCCGGCTTTGGCTGCTCACGGTGGATCCTTCCGGTTGGGCGCTAGTTGGCGCTGTCAGGCGATCGGCACAAAGACGTTGTGCAGAGCGGGGACCCGGTCCGGCTCGTTGCCGGCCAGAAGGTCGAGCAGCCCGGGCAGGCCGGCGAAACCGGTGATCTCGCGGTGCAATTCTTCGAAGGGCCAACGCCTAGAGACCAGCAGCTCGATGGCGCTCTGGTAGGCGGGGTAGTCGACCCCCAACGAACCGAAGATGCGTAGTTCCTTGAATACGAGCAGGTCTGGCTCGAAGCCCGGCGCTCCGCCGCCGCCGCGTGTGCCCGCGACCACCACGCGTCCGCCGGGCTGCGCGAGTGCGACGGCGTCCGCGAATGCGGCTGGCGCCTTCGCGGTGACGTCGACGACGACATCTGCGAGCCGGCCGGTCGCCATTTGCAGGGCCTGCGCCGGGTCGTCTTCGGTGACGTCGATGGTCAGGTCCACGCCGAACTGGTGGGCTGCGGCTAGCCGAGTTCGGTCGCGAGGGCCGACCCCGGTCATCGCGACGAATGCCGCTCCGGCCTCCTTGGCGGCTACGGCAGCACAAATCCCGCGGATCCCTGGTCCGAGGACCGCGACGACGTCGCCCGGGCTTGTCTCGGGCAACATGGCAGCCCATTTGATCCCTGCCCCAAGCGGATTGAACAACGTCGCGACGATCGGGTCGAGTCCGTCCGGGACCGGCAACGGCATGGAATCGAACGGCAGATGCAGGTGGGTTGCATAGCCTCCCCACAGGCCGGGCGGGATGTTCACGTCGACGAAGCCGAACATGGTGGCGAGGCCGTTGCTCGAGCACCTGCGATACTCGCCGCGGCCGCACGAGTCGCACTCCCGACACGATCGGAACACCTCGACGGCGACTCGCTGACCCACCGAGACGCCCCAACGCTCGCGCGCGGCGTCACCGATTCCCTCGATGACGCCGATGATCTCGTGTCCGGGGATGAAGGCGAACCCCGTCGGCAGGTGTCCGCTGAACTGCTCGTGGTCGGTTCCGCAGAGCCCGCACGCCTCGATCCGCAGGAGACCGGACTCGTCGTCGATGCGCGGCACCGGAAGATGCCGCCGTTCAAGGGTGCGCGGCTTGGTCAGCACGAGCGCGTCGGCGTTCACGACAGTTCGAATTCGACGTGTCCGTCCGCCTGCCGCACGGCGACTTGGTGTCCGACGCACATGTCTCGTGACATTGCCACCGCCACCTCGGCATCGTCACTGCGCGCCGCGACGCGGCGGCCGTCGGTCATGCGCGCGAAAATCGGCACCCAGGAGGGGCCTTGGTCACGGTCGTGCACGACGGTGTATCCATCTATGGTCGCCTCTCCGGATGCGTCGGCGGGAGAAGCGACCGGGAGGGAGGTGCCGTCGATCGCAGACTGCGCATCGGCCATGTCCGGAGTCTGCCATCCCGTTGGCGGTGGAGTCGCCGACCACAGACCCAGCGAGTGCTTTGTGATGTACCAGCCCAGTCCGGACACGAGCCCGACGGCGTCCGGGTCGCTCCTGCAGCGTCGCACCATCTCGACGATCGAATGGCTGACATAGTTGTTACCCGGCCCTCCGTGGTAGGGCAGTCCGCCGGTCACCGTGAACCCGCGGTCATCCGCCGGGTCGAGATCCAAGGCGTCGATCGCCGCCTCGACCGCGGAAGGAAAGCAAGAGTAGAAATCAAACCATCTAATGTCGTCGATGTGAAGTCCACTGGCCGCCAATACCGCCTTGCCGGCGGCCCTTATTCCGGCGGAACGACCCAGATCAGGCCGCTGAACCGGGAAATACACGTCGTTGCATGTGGCCGACGACCACGGGAAGACCCAACGATCACTGGGCACTCCGAGTTCCTCGGCGACTTCGGCGGCCATGATCACGAAAGCGGCAGCCATATCCACGGCGATGATGCTGTTGAGCAGCTTCGGGTACGGCTCGCACACCATCCGGTTAGCCGGGGAGACCGTGCTGAGCTCGTCTGCGCTACGGGCACGCGGAAACCAGGCCTGCTCGAGATGTCGGGACGCCTCAACCGTGAACGGAGCCATCAAGTCACCCAGCCAGCGGCGCTGTTCGTCGAATGTGCGGCCTGATCGGGCCGCGATCGCGGATTCGAAGATCGGGTACACCTCGTGCGGCCAATGTAACCCGGCGCCCACCTCGGCTTCGCTCAGTCCCGGGCGGGTGTCACCGAGTGACTCGTCCTGTGCTGCGATGGGTTTGGGCTCCAAAAGTGCGCTACCGGATGCGACTTTGCGTGCTGACGCGCCGCTTTCCGCTCCGACGATCAGAGCCGCGTCGCTGACGCCGCGCCAAATGCGGCGGCCGAGGACCTCGACCAGATACTGGGGGGTGTTGCCGCCGACCGGACAACTGATGCGATGATCCGGCGTCAGCCCAGTCGCTTCGGCAATCCTCGACGCGGGGTTGTCGCGTGGGATCATCAAGATTCCGGGCGTCGCCACGGTATCGATGCGATGCCCGATCGCGGCCGAAGCATCATGCAGCGCTCGACGCGCGGCCTCGGCGGCCAAATCGATGGGATCGACGGTGCCTTCACCGCGATGTGTGAGTTCACCGACGCCGACGACAACCGGAGTGCGTGGTGGGATGGCCAACGGTCAGATCACGCTCATCGTCGAGGTCTTCTATGCGACACGACTGCGATATTGTCACATCCGTTTCCATGCGACAACCGCGGGTGTTCGACAGAGCGAGTCCCTTGACAGGGCATACTCGTACCCGTGACGAAGAGATCGTTGCGGCGGGGCGACGCGACTCCTGGGCGAAACCGCGATATGGCGCGCGATCGCCTACTCGACGCCGCCGAAACGTGCCTGCAAGGCGAGGGGCTGTCGGGCACCACGATGGAGGATATCGCCAGGCATGCGGGCGTATCGCGCGCCACGGTCTATCGCTACTTCGCTAGTCGCGAATCCGTCGTATCCGGTGTCATCGTCCGCGCAGCGGAACGCTACCTGCACCGCACCAGCGGACGGATCTTGGCGCACACCGACTTGGGCTCTGCCATATTGGACTTCGTTGCAGTCACGGTGCGCGCGGCACGCCGCGAACCGATAATCGGCATGCTCTTCGCCAGCGACGATGAACTCGCCGGCGTGGGACTGGCCGAGGGAACGTCGGTGGCGCTGTTCGAACTCGTCGCCGAGTTTCTGCGACCCGTGTTCGCCGCACACTGGCATCAACTCGAAGCCGGCGTTTCGGTCGATGACGCCGCCGAATGGATTTTGCGCATCATCCTCAGCTTGCTCGCGGTTCGCGGCCCCCGGCACCGCAGCCCCGAAGGAATCGATGCTTTCTTGCGCCGATTCCTGCTTCCCGCGCTACTGGCCGACACTCACAGTTGCATTGCTGCGACAACTGCGGAGTAGTGTCTCAGCGATGGCATCGGTATCGCTGAACGAAACGAGGCGCTGACCATGGACTTCCCCCAGTTCAACAAGCAAATAGCCGAGGAGCTCCAGCACGCGGGGGGAACCTCGGGAGGGCTCGCCAAGTACTTGGACTTCCGCCACATCGAGTTCTCCGCCGGGAGACTGGTAGTGGAAATGGACGCCCGAGCCGATTTGTTGACTCCTTTCGGCACTCTGCATGGCGGATGCCTGTCAGCGATGGTCGACCACTGCTTGGGCGTGGTGTTCTATCCGGTGATCCCACCTGGGTCATGGGTGGCCACAACCGAATTCAAACTGAACCTCCTACGTCCGGTGTCCAGTGGAGTCTGCGTTGCGGTCGCCGACATCATCGCGCTGGGGAAGCGTAGCGGCGTCGCCAGGATCGACATCACCAATACGGGACGCCCGGTATGCGCCGCACAGGGAACAGTGACCGTCGTCGCCCAGAGCGCCTCGTGATCCGGTCGCGGAACGAGAACGCTGCCCAAGGCGACCATCGAGGACACAGCAAATGACCTCAACGTTCGAGCGCGTCCGCAACGAAGACGGAACCGCCCTTGCAGCCGATGTCTACCGACACGAATCCGCCCGCGCGGTCGTCATACTGCTGCACGGCGGTGGACAGAACCGCCATGCCTGGGCGACTACGGCGCGCCGCTTACACGCGCGCGGGTATACCGTCGTCGCTTACGACGCCCGCGGTCACGGCGACAGCGAGTGGGACCCCGATGGTCGATACGATCTCGACCGACTTGCATCCGACCTGCTGTCGATTCGCCGATATGCCAGCGATGGCCGCCCGCCAGCTGTCGTTGGCGCATCCTTGGGCGGCATGACGGTGTTGGGAACGCATTTGGTGGCGCCTGCCGATCTGTGGGGAGCCGTCGTACTGGTCGACATAACTCCGCGAATGGAGTTTCACGGAGCACGCCGCGTCGTGTCTTTCATGGGCGCCCATCCCGACGGATTCGATACGCTCGACGCGGCCGCGGACGTCATTGCCCAGTACAACCGGCATCGCGCTCGGCCCAAGAACTTGGACGGTCTCCGAAAGGTCTTGCAGCAGCGCGACGACGGTCGGTGGATCTGGCGATGGGATCCGGCGTTCATAGCTTCCAACTTCGAGTTCCTGCAGGGCGACCCAGCAACTGGTGCCAAAGAATTCGGCGCCATAAGCGACCTTCTCATCGAAGGGGCCCGCCGCGTGCGAGCACCAACGCTTCTCATTCGCGGCGTTCACTCCGACGTGACGTCGCAGCAGTCGGTCGAGGAGTTCCTCGAAGTCGTACCGCACGCCGAGGCTGTCGACGTTTCGGGCACGGGCCACATGGTTGCGGGCGACGACAACGACGCCTTCACTTCGGCAGTCGCAGATTTTCTCGACCGCACGCTGAACGACTCGTCGGACTGAGCGTCTTTCAGGGCCTTGCGATGGCCGCGGCCCGGCGACGTCAGGTTGTCAAGGCCTCACGAACCGCTTCCGTGAACGCATTCCTCGGGGGGGTTGCACATCCGCGGGTACGAAGGCCTCGATGCCAAACGAAAATACCGACAACGCCAGACCGAGCAACGGCCAGACCGACGAAGATGAGCTTCCACGTCCACACCTCCAGCGGGGCCCGGAGCACAAGACGCCGACCACGGAACTCGACGCTGCACACCCGGATCCCAACACCCCGCGGCTGTCATATCCGGCCGAAAGGCGAGGAGGTAGTTCCGGGATGAGTTCTATCAACGTCGCAACTGGCCGGGTTTTCAACCGTCGTCAACATCGACAATGAGATCGGCTTGGGGAGACGAAGGCGAAGGCCTTGCTGGGCTCAGTGGCACGCTCTTTACGCGCTCAAAGCTGGCCCGAGGAACCGCTCAATGATCTCACGTTCTGTGCCAGGAACGCTTGCCGGCCAGTGCCACAGCGCAAGCACTGCGCGTACGAACCACTGGGCGGCGGCCTCGTCGTGACGGTCTGAGCCGATCATGCTTGTCGCGATGCCGGTGACGATGGGCGAGGTCTCGATCCATCGCCGGTTCTTCGGATTGGATGACCGAAGCAGTTGTTGGACAATGTGTTCCGTGCGGAGGTGGTGTAGGGCCACGCTGACGGCGACGACGATCCGCTCATGCCCTGTCAAATCGCAGATTGCGTCGTCCACGGCGTTTACGATGCGCGACGACAGCCTCACCACGACCGCTTCGCAAATCGCGGCTTTCCCACCCGCGTGACGGTAGATCGTTGCCGGCGAACAGTGGACCGACGCGGCGAGTTCGTGGATGGAGAAATCATCGAAGCCTCGGCGTCCGATCAAACTCGCGGCCGCCTGGAGAATCCTTTCAGTCGCAGCGGCCGCTCTGGGCTGCTCGAGTAGCCAGTCGTTGCCTGTCACTTCCAAGGCCTTCCGATGTTCGACACCCCTGGTCGGCTTGGGAGAATTCTCGGAATGAGAATTAATAGACTCTCCCAATCGCAGTATTAGCATTTCACAGCTCTATAGTGATAATCCAGACCCGCCGAGGGCAGACGATTTCCTATCAACTGTTGCCGCACCATTGACGCGGTGGATCGCCGTTGGCCAGCCTTGATGCCATGACATACTGCGCAGCGCGCTCAGGCACCAACCGTCCGGCGACCTTAGCGGGGACTACCGATGAGTAGATGGCGCTCGGATAGCGCGGTGCGGCAAATCGGGGCACCGGTGGTGGCGGCTGTCGGAATGAACATTGCTGCGGCCGTACGGGTCCGGCGCCGTGGCTATGCAGGATGGACCGGTGCGGTAAACACCGATTACGATCCACTCGATCCAGCGACCGCGGCGCAGCCATTCGATGCCTATCGCGCGCTGCACGCCGGAGGGCGGGTGCACTACAACCCCAAACGTGCGACCTTCATTCTGAGCCGACACGAAGACATCCGAGCAGCCCTACGCGACACCGACGCCGTCACAAGTAGCCAGGGCGTCACCCGAATGAAGATCTCGGCACCGATCTTGGTGCTCACCGACGGCGATGACCACACCCGGCTTCGCAAACAGGTTCAACCCGGGTTCACCAGGGGAGCTATGAGCGACTGGCAGGGGATGGCAGACCAACTCGCCAAAGAACTCGTCGCCGACGTCGTCGCCAACCCCGGTTGCGACGTTATGGAGCGCCTCGCCGTGCCTTTGCCCATCCGAATGATCGCGCACATAATCGGGATTCCGCCCGAAGATGTCCAGAACTTCCGATCATGGTCCGAAGACGGTGTCGGCGTCATCAATGCCGGCGTGAGCCCCGCCGGGCTGCGGCAGGGGCTCAAGGGGGTTCGGGCGATTGCGGCACTGCGCCGGTACTTCAAGGATCAGTTGGCCTCGGGCAAGCTCAAGGGGTCAGATACCGTACTGGGTCGGCTCGTCGATAACAACGAGGACGGCAAGCTCTCCGACGACGAGCTCTTCTTCATCGCGATGCTCCTGTTATTCGCTGGGAATGAAACCACCACCAACCTCATCGGCGGGATGTTCGACACCCTTGCCCACGCCCCCGATCAGTTCGCCATGATCCGAGACGATCCCGACCTGATCCCCAGCGCTGTCGAGGAACAGCTGCGGTACTCGGCGCCCATCCAAAACCTGTACCGCTACACTCGCACCGACTACAGGGTCGGCGAGGTGACTATCCCGAGCGGGTCGCGGCTCTTGTTGGCATTCGGCGCGGCCAATCGCGACCCTGAGGTCTTCGAGGATCCCGATACCTACCGCGCTGACCGAAATCCGCGCAATCACATCGCATTCGGCTACGGCGTTCACATGTGCATCGGAGCAACCCTCAGTCGCATGGAGGGCCAGGCGGTGCTCCGCGAACTCACTTCCCAAGCCTCGGCCATCGCAGCGGCCGGTTCGGCCACCTGGTCAACCAACAGCTCACTTCGGGGCACCACTTATCTGCCGATTCGGCTGACACCCGCGCGGTGATGAACGAGGACTGTCCGAGAAACCGATGCGTGAATCAACGCGTAATCGGTGACGGTGGATCTCAGCTGGGTGCGCCACGCCAGAGCGTGGGCTTGGCCGCAGTCGACCGCGGTACTCCTCGCAGCGTAGTAACACCGGTAGTCTCGGACGGATGGGTGTGGTGACCGACGGCGATCCGGATGTCTCGGGCCTCGTGGTCCGAGTCCGATTCATGTTTCGACGCTGCCACCGGGCTCTACTGCGGGAAGGCTGATCGGGTGGAGTCGTCGGTCGCCGCCGTACGACACTGAAGCACCCCCCTTTCGCCGAAGCTCATGGGCGTCAGGGACGCTCAAGCACCTATCGCAAGGTGACAGGCGAGCGCATGGCAAGACCCACCCGCAACACATGCCGGATGTCGTGTTCCTCCCGGTTGTCTCGGCCGACAAGTCCCAACCCTGCGCCTCTAAACGTTAGCGACAAATAACATCTTCAGCTATTTGCAGCGGTGACCTTGGCTACTCGTCGCGACAACACTTCCCAAACCCGAGCTCCGCCTCCGGTGTCGTGCCTCAGCGCTGGACGACGCCGCCCTCGACACCGGTGAATCGCCTGCGCAGCTCGGTCTTGAGGAGCTTGCCGGTGGCGTTGCGGGGCAGCTCGGCAAGGAAGTGCACCTCGCGCGGGCACTTGAAATGCGCCAGCCGTTCGCGGCACCAGGCGATCAGTTCGTCGGCGCCGGGTACCTGTTCGGCGGCTGGGTCGGCCACCACCACGGCGACGACGCGCTCACCCCACTTGTCGTCCGGACCGCCGACGACCGCGGCGTCGAGCACACCGGGGTGACGGAACAGCACCTGCTCGACCTCGATGGGGTAGACATTTTCCCCGCCCGAGATGATCATGTCCTTCTTGCGGTCGACGAGCGTGATGTAGCCGTCGACGTCGATCCGGCCGAGATCGCCGGTGTGGAACCAGCCGCCCCGGAAGGCCTCGGCGGTGGTCGCCGGCTTCATCCAGTACCCGACGAACACGTTGGATCCGCGCACCAGGAGCTCGCCGACGGTGTCGGCCGGGACGTCCCGGTCGTCGGCGTCGACGATTCGGGCATCGACGTGCATGGCGACCCGGCCGATCGACCCGGCCCGCGTGGTGATGTTGGCGGCGTCCAAGACCGAGACCATGGGGGCGGTCTCGGTCATCCCGAATCCCTCGGTGAAGGGGACTCCGCGTTGGTGCATGAAGTCGATGACAGTCAGCGGCATCGGTGCGCCGCCGCCCATGGCCAGACGCAGCGCGGAGAGGTCGTAGGAGTCGAAGTCGGGCACCTGGGTCAGCGCCGACCACATCGCCGGCACCATGAACTGGACGGTGGCCCGGCTCTCGGCCATCGCCTTGAGCGTGCCCACCGGGTCGAACGACGGCAGGATCACGCTGGTCCCGCCGACGTAGAGCAACGGCAACGTATGTACCCCGAGCCCGCCGATGTGGAACATCGGGGCGACTGCGACAGTCACGTCGCTGCCGGTCAGGCCTTGTTCGGCGCCCAGCACGTTGATGGCGTTCCACAGTAGGTTGTCGTGGGTGAGGATGGCGCCCTTCGGGCGGCCGGTGGTGCCCGAGGTGTACATGATGAACGCGGGGTCGCGGCCCTCGACGTCGCTGTCGAGTGGCGCGGGCGCACCGTCGGAGAGCAGGTCGGTGTAGGGGATCTCGCCGTCGGCCGGGGCGCCCCCGGCCCGGAGGGTGTGGCGGACCCGGACCCCAGGCTCGGTCAGCGCGCTGACCGCCGCCGCTGCTAGCGGCGCGTGGAACACGAACACGTCGGCGCCGGAGTCGGCGAGGATGTAGCCGATCTCCGGGCCGGCGAGCCGGACGTTGATCGGGATGGTGATGGCGCCGATCTTCGCGCAGCCGAGGAGGACCTCCAGGAACTCGACCGAGTTCACCAGCAGTATGGCCACCCGGTCCCCCTTACGGACACCGAGACGCAACAGGCTCGAGGCCACCTGGTTGGTGCGCCGATCGAAGTCGGAGTACGTGAAGCTGGTGTCACCTTGGACGAGCGCTGTGCGCTGCCCGTTGAGGAAGGCCCGTTTGGTGACCCACTGACCGATACCGCGATCCATGTTGATTTGCCTCCTCGGCAGTTTTGGTTGACAAATGCTCGTTAAGGCAGGACCCGGCCCCGGCGGGCGACCGATCACCACTGTCCGTCTTGGTAGACGGAAGCGGACAGGAACGGATGAAGGATGCTCAGTACGATCGTGGCAGGTTGAGGCTGTGCTGTGCCACGTAGTTGAGGATCATCTCTCGGCTGATCGGCGCGGTCCGCATCAGCCGTGCCGGGCCCCAGAGAGTGGCCAGCCCGTACTCGGTGGCCAACCCGTTGCCGCCGTGGGTCTGGATCGCCTGGTCGAGGGCGAGGATGCCCGCCTCGGCCGCAGCGTATTTGGCCATGTTCGACGCCTCCGCGGAACCGGGATCGCCGGCGTCGTGCAATGAGGCCGCCCGCTGGGTCATCAGCCGGGCCAGCTCCAGCTGGATTTTAGCGTGCGCAAGCGGGTGGGACAGGCCCTGGTGGGCTCCGATCGGCACGTCCCAGACCTTGCGCTCGCGCGCGTAGGCAGAGGCCTTGTCCAGCGCGTAGCGGCCGATGCCGTTTCCCAGGGCGGCGCCCATGATGCGTTCGGGGTTGAGGCCCATGAATACCTGACGCAAACCGTCGTTTTCCGCGCCGATCAGGTTCTCGGCCGGCACCCGCACGTCGTCGAAGAACAGCGTGAACTGCTTTTCAGGTGTCACCGCCTGCACCGGGATGAGGGTCTTGGTCAGCCCGGGCGCGTCGGTCGGGACCACGAGCAGGCTCAGCCGTCCGCGTCCGCGGTCGTCGGTCGCGGTGCGGGTGACGACCAGGATGGCCTCCGCCTCGTCGACGCCGGAAATGTAGTACTTGGTGCCGTTGAGTATCCAATCCCCGCCGACGCGCTTGGCGTAGGTGGAGATGTTGTGCGAGTTCGAGCCCGCATCCGGCTCGGTGATCGCGAACGCCATGATGACCTCGCCGCTGGCGATGCCCGGCAGCCAGCGTGCCTTGAGTTCGTCGCTGCCGAAAGCCTGGATGATCGTGCCGCAGATGGTGGGGGAGACCACCGTCATCAGCAGCGGGCAGCCGGCCGCGGCCAGTTCCTCACCGACGATCTGCATGTCGTAGATGCCGCCGCCACCGCCGCCGTACTCCTCGGCGATGTTGATCCCGAGGAACCCCTGTTCCCCGACGGCGTGCCAGAGTTCCGAACTCTTTTCCCCGCCGAGCGACTTGGCCACGTAGTAGTCGTGCCCGAAGTCCTTGGCGATCTCGGACACGGCCTTGCGCAGCGCTCGCCGCTCCTCGGTCTCGTGCAGTTCCATACCGCTCTCCTACTTCGATGTCACCGGCCACCGGGGCCGGTGACGGGTCCGATGGTGCTCAATCCTGATCTGCACCGGCGGCCGCTCCGACCACCGCGAGGGCATCGCCGGTGGACACTTGCTGACCCACCTCGACCGAAAGCTCGGCGACGATCCCGTCGATTGGGCTGACGATGGTGTGTTCCATCTTCATCGCCTCCACCACCACCAGCGCCTGCCCGGCCGTCACGACGTCGCCCGCGGCGACGGGCAGCCGGATCACCGAACCCGGCATAGGCGCCGTCAGCGAGCCCGCCGGCTTTAGCGCGCTCGGGTCCAGGAACCGTGGTACCTGCGTAAACGCAGTGGACCCGGCAGGGCTGTCGACATAGGCAATGTCGGCGTCGAGGACGACGTCGTAGCCGCGCCGCACCCCGCCGGTCTCCAGGACCACCCGGTCCGGCCGCTGCACGAGCACGCTGACGTCTTCGACGGGCTTGCCGTCGACTTCGACCTCGACGCCGTCGCGGAGCAGCGCATAGCCCACCCGACGCTCGCGGCCGTCGGCGGTCAGCCATCCGGTGGACTGCAGTTGGGACGGGTTGTTGCGCCACCCGGCAGGCAGCGTCGGCTGGACGGGGGCCGCCGCGCGGCGTCCCGCGACCTGGGCGAGTGTGGCCGCGATGGCGTGCAAGCCCTCCCCGTCGCGGTCGATGAGGGCTGCGCCGAGGTCGGCCACGTCGTGGCGGTCGAGGAACCCGGTGTCGGTGCCGCGTCCGGCGAACTCGTCGTGGCGCAGAACGCGAACCAGCAGATCCCGGTTGGTGGTGAGTCCGTGGATCCGGGCGCCGGCGAGCGCGGCGGACAGCGCGCCGAGCGCCTCGGCGCGGGTGGGCGCCCAGGCGATCACCTTGGCCAGCATGGCGTCATAGTGGTGGCTGACCACCGAGCCGTCGCGCACGCCGGAGTCCACCCGGACCCCGACGTGGTCGGGGATCTGCATCGTGCGCAGCGTTCCGGTCTGCGGCAGGTAGCCCTTCGTGGGGTCCTCGGCGTAGAGCCGGGCCTCGACCGCGTGGCCGGTGATCCGCGGCTTGCTCACCTCGGCAGGCAGTGGCCGACCCATCGCCACCAGCAACTGCAGGCGCACGAGGTCGAGCCCGGTGACGAGTTCGGTGACCGGGTGCTCGACCTGCAGCCGGGTGTTCATCTCCAGGAAGGCGAACGTCCCGTCGTCATCGCCGCCGTTCGCGTCGAGGACGAACTCGACCGTTCCGGCCCCGACGTAACCCACGGCCTGTGCCGCCGCGACCGCCGCCGCGCCCATCCGGGCGCGCAGGTCGTCGTCGACGACGGGCGAGGGCGCCTCCTCGATGACCTTTTGGTGGCGGCGCTGCACCGAGCACTCCCGCTCGAACAGCGAGACAACCGTGCCGTGCATGTCGGCCAACAGCTGGATCTCAACGTGGCGGGGACGCTGCACGTACCGCTCGAGGAACACCGTGCCGTCCGAGAACGCCGACATCGCCTCGCGCGAGGCCGAGGCCACGGCTCCGTCGAGGTCGTCGGCCGACTCGACAACCCGCATGCCGCGCCCGCCGCCACCCGCGCTCGCCTTGACCAGCAGCGGGTAGCCGATCTCGGCGCCGAGCTTGCGCAGCTTGTCGGGGTCCAGGCCGGTCGCGTCGCCGCCCGGGAGAACCGGCACGCCCGCATCGGCCATCATCGCCTTGGCCGTCAGCTTGGAACCCATCGCGTCGATGGCATCCGGCGGCGGGCCGACGAACACGAGCCCGGCGTCGGCGCAGGCCCGCGCGAAGCCGGCGTTCTCCGACATGAAGCCGTAGCCGGGATGCACGGCGTCGGCGCCGGTGAGGAGGGCGGCGGCGATCACCCGGTCACCGTCGAGGTAGGTCTCCGCCGGCGAGGAACCCGGTAGCCGGACGGCCTCGTCGGCATCGTCCACGTGCCAGGCGTCGGCGTCGGCGTCGGAGTACACGGCGACGGTCGCGATGCCGAGTTCGCGACAGGTGCGAAACACGCGTCGGGCGATCTCTCCCCGGTTGGCCACCAGCAGCTTCTTGATCACGGGCATCGCCATCACATCCGGAACACGCCGTAGCCACGCTGGCCACGGATCTCGCTGTTGTGGACCACGGAAAGGCAGAACCCGAGAACGGTACGGGTGTCGCGCGGGTCGATGATCCCGTCGTCGTAGAGCCTGCCGCTGTTGGCCAGCGCCAACGACTCACGCTCGATCTGGCCCTCGACGGCAGCGCGCATCTGGGCGTCGGCCTCCTCGTCGAACGGGAGCCCCCGGTCGGCGGCCGACTCGCGGGCCACGATCGACAGCACGCCCGCGAGCTGGGCCGGGCCCATGACGGCCGAACGCGAGTTGGGCCAGGTGAACAGGAAGCGGGGAGAGTAGGACCGCCCGCACATCCCGTAATTGCCCGCACCGTAGGACGCGCCCATCACGATCGTCAGGTGTGGGACAGCGCTGTTGGAGACGGCGTTGATCATCTTCGCGCCGTCCTTGATGATGCCACCCTGCTCGTACTCCGCGCCGACCATGTAGCCGGTGGTGTTCTGCAGAAACACCAGTGGCGTGTCGATCTGGTTCGCCAGCTGAATAAACTGGGCGGCCTTCTCCGCCTCCTCGCTGAACAGGATTCCGCGCGCGTTGGCAAGGATCCCTACCGGGTATCCGTGGATCGAGGCCCAACCGGTGACCAGCGAGGTGCCGTATAGCGGCTTGAACTCGTCGAAGGCGGACCCGTCCACGATTCGGGCGATGACATCACGTGGGTCGAAGGGAACCTTCGGGTCCACCGAAGCGATCCCGAGGAGTTGGTCGGGGTCTCGCAGCGGGGGGGTCGGTGGCTGTGTCGGGCCGGGCCCGAGCTTGCGCCAGTTCAGTCTGGCCATGATGCGCCGCCCGATCCGGATGGCGTCCTGCTCGTCCTCGGCCATGTAGTCGGCCAGCCCGGAGGTGCGGGCGTGCATGTCGGCGCCGCCGAGCGACTCGTCGTCGGACACTTCGCCGGTCGCCATCTTCACCAGCGGCGGACCACCGAGGAAGACCTTGGACCGGTTGCGGACCATCACCACGTAATCACACATGCCGGGGATGTACGCGCCGCCTGCCGTCGAGTTACCGAATACCAGCGCCAGTGTCGGCAGGCCCTGCGCGCTGTGCTGGGTGAGGTCGTTGAATAGCTGGCCCCCGGGCACGAAGATCTCGGCCTGCGTGGGCAGGTCCGCCCCGCCCGACTCGACGACGTTGATGATGGGCAGCCGGTTCTCGCGGGCGACTGCCATGCCCCGGAACACTTTTCGGAAGGTGTAGGGGTTCGAGGCTCCGCCGCGCACGGTCGGGTCGTGCGCGATGATCATCGACTCGACGCCTTCGACGATGCCGATGCCGACCACAACGCTGCCGCCCACCGGAAACTTCGTGCCCCACGCCGCGAACGGACAGAGTTCCAGGAAGGCCGTGTCGGGGTCGATGAGCAGCTCGACGCGCTCCCGAGCCAGCATCTTGCCGCGGCTACGGTGCCGGGCGACGTACTTCTCGCCGCCGCCACCGTTGGCCAGCGCCAGCTGTTCGGCGAGCGCATGGAGCTGCGCGATGAGTCCCTCGCGATTCTCGAGGTATACCGGCGCGCGGGTGTCGACCCGGTCGGGCAGGACGTCAATCAACTTTCCTCCAGGTGACATCAACGTCGATCTCCTGACACGCTACGTTATCGGTCATTAACATTCGACGACAATGGGGTCGACGTGGCAATCGTGCCGTCCCCGAGTGATCACAGCAGGAGCAACTCACATGAAACAGCCGGATCAGCGGGAAGCGGAGGCGGCCGCAGCCGACCCGTGGATGACGCCCGAGCGCATCTCGTTGCGCAACCTCGCCATGTCGTTCACCCAGAAGGAGATCGTTCCTCACCTGCAAGACTGGGAGGACGCCGGAGAACTCCCTAGAGAACTCCACCGCCGCGCAGCCGCAGCGGGGTTGCTGGGCATCGGGTTCGCGGAAGAGATCGGTGGCTCCGGCGGTGACCTGCGCGACCTGGTGCTGCTCACCGAGGCCGTGATGGAGGCCGGCGGCTCCTCGGGCTTGCTGGCCAGCCTACTTACGCATCACATCGCAGTGCCCCATATGGCCGCGCAGGGCGATCCCGAGCAGATCCGCAGCTTCGTGGTGCCGACCCTGGCCGGGGAGAAGATCGGCAGCCTCGGCATCACCGAACCCGACACCGGTTCTGACGTCGCCGGCATCCGTACTACCGCACGGCGCGACGGCGACCATTACGTGGTCAACGGTGCGAAGCTGTTCATCACCTCGGGTGTCCGCGCCGATTTCGTGACCACCGCCGTGCGTACCGGCGGCCCGGGCCCGTCGGGGATTTCACTGCTCGTGGTGGAGCGTGGCGCCGCGGGTTTCGCGGTCTCGCGGACACTGAAGAAGATGGGCTGGCTGTGCTCCGACACCGCTGAACTCGGATTCAGCGACGTGCGCGTGCCGGTGGTCAATCTGGTTGGCCCCGAAGGCAGCGGATTCCTGCAGATCATGCAACAGTTCCAAGTCGAACGTGCTTTCATCGCCGTCCAGTGCTACGCCACGGCCCAGCGCTGCCTCGACCTGACGCTGGAGTGGGTCAAGCAGCGCGAAACCTTCGGTCGACCGCTATCCACCCGACAGGTGGTGCGGCACAAGATCGTCGACATGGCCACGGCCGTAGACGTTGCCCGTACCTATACCCGCGCCGCCGTGGACCGCATCATCGCGGGTGACACCGACGTGCGGATGGTCTCGATGGCGAAGAACCAGGCCGTGGAAGCCTGTGCGCTTGCCGTCGACACCGCCGTGCAGCTCTACGGTGGCATGGGCTATCTGCGCGAGACCGAGGTCGAACGGCACTATCGCGATTCGCGCATCCTGGGTATCGGGGGCGGCACCACCGAAATCATGAAGGAGATCATCGCCAAGCAGATTGGCCTCTGAGTGAAGCCGCCATTCGACAGCAGGAGCGTCGGCTTGGCAGGTCGACGAGACGGACCTTCCACCGTTTCTAAGGTAAGTCAACGGTGTGTCACGCCCCCTGCGGCCAATGCAGCCTTCGCCACCGGGAAATTGCATCCCGAGTACCAGCTAGCGAGACGTATCAACCACGTAGCGGCGAGCCAGTGTTTCAGCAAGTCTGCTCGTATGTTCGACGATGTCGACTTGACTTACGTCGACGAGTAGTCCTGCGTGCCAGGCGCTGATCAGTTCGACGAAGCCGCCGACCGCTACAAACGTGTCCATGCGCAAGGCCATTTCGTCTGCGTCAGGCTTCAGATGCGGCTTGCTGGCGGCCATGACGAGCTGGGTGGCTTCCTGCAAGGCCACCGCACGACGATCTTGCAATGTTGAACTGCCGACGTGTTGCGTCAGCAGAATCTGGGCTCGGCCGGCATCTTGCGAAATGCGGAGGACGACGATCGAGATCGCGGCGCGAATGGTCTCGACAGGTGGTTGACCGACGCGTTCGGCAAACGTTGCTGAAACCTCGCCGAGCATCTGGTTTCGGACACCGTCCCACGCTGCTACGAGCAACTCATCGCGGGTCTTGAACTCCTCATAGTAATAGCGGTCGTTCAGCGCGGCTCTGGAGCAGACCCCACGCATGGTAACCGCTGCCCATCCGCTTTCCGTCCAGATATCTGTTGCGGCGGCGACTAGGCGCTGCCTCCGGTCAGCCCGTCGTTCGGCGCCTGTACGCCCGCCCCACCTTGCTGCCTTTGTCCGCACGCATACATCTTGACAAAGACATAGCACCCCCGCCAAACTGGTGGCATGCGACCACAATTGTGTTCACTGCCACCAAGCGGCAGCAGATTGGCTTGGTTCACCGGATCAGCATGCTCCGATCTGCCAAGGACTCGGTACTGATGGATTTCTTGTGGTGGGGCAAGTCGCCTCGCAGAAGTGACCGCGCGAACGCGGTTGTTACAGGGGCTGGCAGTGGAATTGGTCGCGCTTTTGCGGTAGAGCTCGCCCGCAGAGGCGGGCGGGTGGTATGCGCCGACATCGATCCCGTGCGTGCCAAGGAGACGGTCGGTCTCGTCGTCCAAGCGGGCGGTGATGGCCTCGACATCGTGTGCGATGTCTCCGATGAAGAACAGGTCCGCGAACTCGCCCACAGCGCTGAAGAGTGGTTTGGGGAGTCGCCCAGCCTGGTGATCAACAACGCGGGCATCGGAGTCGGTGGCAATGTCATCGGCGCGACGGCTAAACGCGACTGGGAGACGACGCTCTCAATCAACTTGTGGGGAGTGATCTACGGCTGCGAGATCTTCGTACCGCGGCTTCGCGCGAGGGGCAGCGGCGGAATTATCAACGTCGCGTCGGCTGCAAGTTTCGGAGCGGCGCCTCGGATGGCTGCCTACAACGTCAGCAAGGCCGGAGTGCTCTCGCTATCCGAGACTTTGGCGGCCGAGCTGAGTGGTACTGGTGTGGCGGTGACTGTACTGTGCCCGACATTTGTCAAGACCAACATCGTCGATAACCCTGGTATTGAGGAGTCGGCCGCCAAGCTGGCAACGAATTTGATGAAGTGGACCGGCGTGTCGGCGGAATCGGTGGCGCGCAAAACGTTGGACGCGAACGATCGCGGTCAGTTGCACGTCCTACCCCAAGTCGACGCGAAGATTCTCTGGTTATTTAAGCGGGCAGTGCCTGCCACGTATACCCGTGCGCTCGGTTTGGTTGAGCGAATCGCGCGCTAAGTCATTCCAGACAAAGACAAAGGAGACTCCAATGGCATTCAAATACAGCGATATGCTCGAGACGATCAAGAATCGGCAGTGGGCGCTGGCCGACATCGATTGGGATGCGCCGGGCGCCGATAAAATCACTGATGAGCAGCGGCCCGAACTGAAGCAGTTCATGGCTGACGTGGTGTGGATAGAACACGTCGGTGCACGCGCGTTCGCCGCCATGGCGCCGAAAGCGCCGTTCGAGGCTCTAGGTGACATCTACCGGTATTTCCATGCCGAGGAGCAGCGGCACGCCAACGCGGAGCTGGCGCTCATGCAGCGGTGGGGGATGCTCGAGGAAGGGGAAATCCCGGTGCCGAACAAGAATATTCGACTGGTCATCGAGTGGATCGACCGATACGCCGAGGCCCTCCCGCTGACGGTGATCGGAGCGGCGATCCCAGCCTTGGAGACTGCGCTCGACGGAGCATTGCTCAAGTTCCTTCTCGACGAGGTGCAGGATCCGCTCTGCGCCGAGGTCTTCAACAAGGTCAACAACGACGAATCGCGGCACTTGGCAGTGGGATTCCAGGTTCTGAACGACCTCGGCGCCAGCCCCATGCGCATTCATGCGACTCAGACGATGGGGGCGCTCATCGACCCGAGAATCCTTCTCGGCGGCGTCCTCTACGTGCCGTTGCTCACCAGGATGTTGACCAATCTCAACGCCATGGGATTGTCGGAGGAGAAGCTCTACAACGCGGTGATGCGGTACGAGAACGTCGGAGATCGTAGTGAGTTCACGCGCCGCGTTCCGGGCTACCACATCTTGAAGGCTCACATGTCCGCCAGCATCAAGCGTTCTCAGCCATTGCATTTCATTTCGCAGCGGCTGGGTACCGCGATCGACCACTTCCCCACCGAGGTGCTCGGTAAGTCACCGACGTGGACAGAAGAGCTGACCTACGAACCGGTGGCCAGATGAGCGACACCACGACCGTCTTGATCGTCGGTGCGGGTTTCGCCGGCCTGGGAACCGCAATCCGGTTGCTACAACAGGGTATCGACGATTTCGTTGTCCTTGAACGTGCCGACGAGGTGGGTGGTACCTGGCGGGACAACACCTATCCCGGCGCGGCGTGCGACATCCCGTCGCTGCTCTATTCCTACGGGTTCGAGCAAAATCCGGACTGGTCCCGCGCGTATTCGGGCAGCGCCGAGATCCTCGGCTACATCAAGACGATGGTGGACAAGTACTCGCTGTCGCGTTTCATCCGGTTCGGAGTGAACGTCACCGGTCTGGAGTTCGACGAGGAAAGCGCACTGTGGACGGCGCAGACAGCTGACGGCTCGCAGTTCACGGCGCGCACCGCAGTGATGGCCAGTGGGCCGCTGGCGAATGCGAGCCTGCCGGACATCCGCGGACTGGACACCTTCGATGGTCACAAGATCCACAGTGCGCGTTGGGATCACGACTACGACATGAGCGACAAACGTGTCGCCGTGATCGGCACCGGAGCCAGCGCTGTTCAGATCATTCCCGAACTGGTGAAGACTGCGCGGTCGGTGAAGGTCTTCCAACGCACCCCCGGCTGGGTCCTCCCTCGGCCCGACTTCTCCCATCCGCAGTGGGCGCGCACGGCGTTTCGTCGAGCGCCTCTCGTGCAGAAAGCCGCACGGCAGGCGTGGTTCTGGGTGCACGAGCTCATGGCCGTCGGCATGGTCTGGGATACCCCGGTCACCACCGGCATCCAGCTGGTGGCGAAGGCGAATTTACGGAGGCAGGTATCGGATACTTGGCTCAGGCGCCAGCTGACGCCGAACTTCCGCGCCGGCTGCAAACGGATGCTGATGAGCAGCGATTACTACCCCGCTCTTCAACGCGACAACTGCAAGCTCATCTCATGGCCGATCGCGACCCTGTCGCCGAATGGCATACGGACCGCAGATGGCATCGAACACGAAGTGGACTGCATCGTCTTTGCCACCGGCTTCGATGTATGCAAGGCCGGCACGCCTTTTCCCATCTGCGCAGCTGGTCGTGAGCTCTCCGACGAGTGGTCCCAGGGCGCCTATGCGTACCGGAGCGTCACCGTTGCGGGCTATCCCAATCTGTTCTTCACCTTCGGTCCGAATTCAGGGCCCGGCCATAACTCGGCCCTCGTGTACATGGAGGCCGAGATCAACTACATCGTCAAAGCCATCGGCGCGATCATCGCGAATGATCTCAGTACGCTCGAGGTCCGCGAAGATCGGCAAAATAATTACCACGGCGAGGTACAGCAGCGGTTGGGAAGTACGACTTGGAATTCGGGTTGCAAGAGCTGGTACCTCACGAATGACGGATACAACGGCACCATGTACCCCGGTTTCGCCACCCAGTTCGTGCGCGCACTGTCCAAGGTCGACATGGGTGATTATGTAACGACCCCGACAACCGCACGAACTGAGCACCACCCAACCGAACACGCCCAAAACGGCTCGAATGTGGCCAAGGTTGCCCAGGGCCGCAAGGCCAAGGTAACCCAGGGCCGAAAAAGCGCAGGCGCCCTGCCAACGCGGTCTGACGTCAAAGCCGACATCCTGGACGTGGGCGTCGGGAAAGTACCGCCTAAGCGCGCAGCCTCGAGAGTGAGGAAAGACGCTTGAGTGTCCATGTCGCGGGCGACGAGAATGCCCCCACCTCCGGAGCCTCTACGTACGAGGTCCCCACCCACGAGGTCCCCACCCACGAGGTCCCCACCCACGAGATATTGGTCATCGGAGCTGGATTCTCCGGGATCGGGGTGGGCATCAAGCTGCTGAAGGAAGGTTTCTCAGACTTCCTCATCGTTGATGAGGCCCAAGGGGTGGGTGGAACCTGGTACTGGAATACCTACCCGGGGATTGCAGTAGACATTCCGTCATATAGTTACCAATTCTCCTTTGAGAAACGCCCGTCGTGGTCACGTACCTATGCGCCGGGGATCGAACTGAAGAACTACGCGAAGCATTGCGTGGAAAAATATGGCCTCGCGTCGCGCATCCGCTTCGGAGTCACGGTTGTGAGGGCTGAGTTCGACGAAGAATCGACATTGTGGCGTTTGTTCACCTCGACAGATGAGGAACTGACAGCCAGGTTCGTCATCAATGCCTCCGGGGTTCTCACGCGACCAAAAACGCCGGACATACCGGGGGTCGGGGACTTCGGCGGGGTCACGATGCACACGTCGCGCTGGGACCACCAGCAGACCCTCACCGGAAAGAGGGTCGCCGTCATCGGGACGGGCGCCTCGGCGGTGCAACTGATCCCCTCGATAGCCAAGGACGTGGACACACTCACCGTCTTTCAGCGCACCCCGATATGGTGTCTACCGAAATTCGACTTCGCGGTGCCCCGCCCGCTGAGTGCTCTTCTCCGGCTCGCACCCGGAGCGCAGATCGCCGCGCGGGCAGCCAGCCAGGCGTTTGTCGAACTCACCTTTCCCGTCGCAGCGCACTTCCATACCGCCATACCGCTGGCGTCGGCGATCGAGCGTGCAGCGATCAGCTACATGCGTCGGCAGGTCACAGACCCGGTCGTTCGGGATAAGCTGACACCGCGCTACGCGCTGGGCTGCAAGCGGCCAAGCTTTCACAACGAATATCTCAAGACGTTCAACCGCGGCAACGTCCATCTTGAAACCAACCCCATCACCCGGGTGGATGAAACCGCGGTAATTACGGCCGATGGCGCCAGACACGAGATCGACGTGCTCGTGCTGGCAACGGGATTCAAGGTCATGGAATCGGACAGCATGCCCACCTACTCGCTCAGAGGTGTCGCCGGCCGAGACCAGGCACAGTGGTGGGACGAGAACCGACTCCAGGCATATGAGGGCGTCAGCGTGCCAGGATTCCCGAACCATTTCTCAGTGTTTGGCCCGTACGGATACAACGGCTCGTCCTACTTCGCACTCATCGAGGCACAGGCGGGTCACATTCTCCGTTGCCTCCGGCAGGCCAGGACGGCCGGCTCGAACTACGTCGAGGTACGCGAGGAGGCGAATCAACGCTTCTTCGCGGAGATGCTGGCACGGCGGCATACGCAGGTCTTCTGGCAGGACAGCTGCGCGGGCGCGAACAGCTATTACTTCGACAAGCATGGGGACGTGCCTCTGCGTCCGACGACGACGGTCGAGTCGATCTGGCGCAGTCGACGATTCGACCTGGCCGACTACCGTTTCGAACGACGACCGGCGAAAAAGGCGGACACTGCCCCACAGAAGGTGGTCACCGCCGGATGAGTTCACCTGCCAGGCCGAATCCGAGCATGGCGAGCCACCTGGTCGCGGCAACGGCGCGACGCGTTCTTCGACCTCTCACGCAGGTGATTCCGGCCAACGAGCATGGCTTCGCGGTCATGGACCGCGTGCTACGGGGAACACTCGTGGTGTCGCGGCCAAGGCGCGCAATCAGTGTCGAGAAGGTAGACACGCCCTTCGCCGGTGAACGTGTGCGAGGCGACTGGGTCAAGGCGGCCAACGTGGCCTCGGATGCTCCGCCGATTCTTTATATACACGGCGGCGCATTTTCTATGTGCTCTCCCGAGACCCACCGTGGCCTCATCAGCGAACTGTCCGCGGCCGCCCGCAGGCCGGTATTTGCCGTGCGCTATCGATTGGTCCCGAAATATCCCTTCCCGGCGGCCGCAGATGATGCACTGATCGCTTATCGATGGTTGACAGAGGGAAGCGCGATCACCGCGTCTTCTGGCACGGTGGCGCTCGCCGGAGATTCCGCAGGCGGCCAGCTTGCTGCGGCGACGGCGCTTGGCGCTCGGGAACATCGACTGCCGACGCCGGATGCCATGCTGCTGATGTCGCCGGTGCTGGATTTGACATGTCAACTTGCGATGGACCGTGATCTGCGCAGACGGGACCCCTTTGCGTCCGCCATCTCTGCGTCGAGAACAATGGGTCTGTACGTGGCGGGCGCCGATCCAGCCGACCCGAGGATAAGCGTGCTCGACGCTGATCTCACGGACATGCCACCAACTTTGATTCAGGTCGGCGGACGAGAGATGTTGCTCGACGACTCCAGAGTCTTTGCCAAACGTCTGCAGACTGCAGGGGTCTCCTCGCAGTTGCAAGTTTTCCGCGGCCAGATCCATGTCTTCCAGGCGATGTTTCGCCTATTGCCCGAAGCGCGTGAGGCCCTCAGGCTCGGTGGCGAGTTCTTGGCTACTTCGGCCACCGTCCGTTGACAGCGTCCCTGCGCACGCCTTGACCACGAGGCGCCCCAGCACGAAGGTTGTATGAGCTAACGATGAAACCCGTGAAACGTGAACAAACCCAGGACAATCCCCCTGGTAACCCCTCGATCGTCATCATCGGCGCCGGCTTCGCCGGAATTACCCTGGCACTCCGCCTCACACGCGCGGGGTTCGACAGGGTCCTCATCGTCGAAAAGGGCGATGGTGTCGGGGGAGTCTGGCGGGAGAACACCTACCCGGGGGCTGCCTGTGATGTCCCGTCGCAGCTGTACTCGATCTCCTCGGCGCCAAATCCCACGTGGGGCCGGCGTTACGCGGAACAACGCGACATCCTCGCCTACCTTCGCCGCGTCGTCGACGAAAGTGGATTGCTGCCCCTCCTTCGGACGAAGACCGAAGTCGCCAAGGCAGCCTTCGATGAGCGCTCGAACACATGGCGTCTGACCACGACTTCCAACGAAGAATTGGAGTGTGATGTCGTCATTTCGGCCGTGGGACAGCTGTCGCGCCCTTCGATCCCGAACATTCCTGGAATGTCGGGGTTCGCGGGCCCGTCGTTTCATTCCGCCAATTGGGACCACGATCTGAATCTCAGCGGCAAGCGCATTGCGGTCGTCGGCACTGGCGCAAGTGCGGTGCAATTCGTCCCGGTGGTCGCTGCATGCGCCGCGCACTTGGATGTTTTCCAACGGTCAGCCCCATGGGTGCTGCCCAAATTCGATCGTCAGTACGGTGGGCGGCATCACCAACTGCTGCGCAAGTTACCCATTCTGCGGCTCAGCGAACGTCTGATGATCTGGACGATATTCGAGTTCTTGGCGTTGGCACTCGTCGATGCGAAGCCAGTGGCGCGAGTCCTTGGCGGCGTCGCCCTCAGGCACCTAGGTCGCCAGGTGCACGACGCGCGGCTGCGTTCCCAACTGACACCGGACTATGCGCCCGGATGCAAGAGGATCCTGTTCTCCAGCGACTACTACCCCGCACTCGCCCGTCCCAACGTCGCACTGGTGACCGACGATATTGAGGCAGTAGAACCCGGCGGAATTCGCACGGTGGACGGCGAATTCCATGCCGCCGACGTCATCATCTACGGCACCGGCTTTAGTGCCACCGAGTTTCTTTCCCCGATGGAGGTCCACGGCCGTTCGGACCGAACATTGTCGGACGTGTGGGCAGATGGCGCGCACGCCTACTACGGCCTGTCGGTGCCAGATTTCCCGAATTTCCTCATGATGTACGGGCCGAACACCAACGTGGGATCCGGGTCGATTGTCTACATGCTCGAGTCGCAGGCCCGACACATCGTCAGGTTGATGAAGGTTCTCCGTGCCCATCCGCGAAGTGTCATCGAGGTGCGTGCCGACGTGGAGAAGCGCTTCAACGACCGGTTGGGTCGCCGCCTGGACAAATCCGTGTGGACTATGTGCACGAGCTGGTATCGCTCGGCGCGCGGTTCGATATCCACCAACTGGCCCAGCCCGACCTTCCTGTATCGCCTTCGTGCGCGCAGGCCGAAGCGGCGCGCTTACGTCCTGTCGCGTCCCGCGCCCGCGAACTCGTCGCGCAGGGGGACACCCGAGCCGGCCAACACCCATCTGGCCGACATGCCCTATGCCCCCAGCGGGGCCGATAGCGTCGACTAGTGGCGGCTCTGTTCAGTGACGGGTATCCGAGGACGGCGGGGAGTCGCTGACATTCGAGCGGCAACTGTGATCGCCGTTGACAGGGTGGTCACCGGTGTAAACGATGGGTGAAATCCTTCCGATAATGCGAGAAACAACATCAAGGGGGCACTCGATGACCAAATCGCCGTCCGGTTCGGCAAGCAAGTCCCGTGACCGTCTGTCGTCGGTACTACTGAATCCCCTCCCGCAGCGCGTCGAGCGCGCTATCCAGGAGGTGAGTCGACGATGGCCGGTTCGCGAACTTGCCGCGCCGCCGACAGGTAGCGGATTGAAGCCAGTTATCGGCGATCAGGGATTGCCTCTCGTTGGCCACACACTGGACTACATTCGCTTCGGCTCTGACCTCAGTAGAGAGCGGTACGAGAGATTTGGTTCGGTCTCGTGGATGGGGGCGTTTGGCACCAAGATGGTCGTCATTGCGGGACCGCAGGCAACTCAAGAAGCACTCACCACCAAAGCCAAGGCTTTCTCGCAAGATGGTTGGGGTTTTCTCATCGATGCGTTCTTTCATCGGGGGCTGATGCTGATGAGCTTCGATGAGCATCTGATGCATCGGCGAATCATGCAGGAGGCGTTCACACGTCCGCGACTAACCGGTTATGTCAAGCAGGTCGGGCCATCGGTTCGTTCTAGCGTACCGAAGTGGCCGACCGGTTCGGGTGTCCGCTTGTATCCCCTGTTGAAGGATTTGACGCTCAACGTGGCAACCGATGTGTTCATGGGCGGCCGCGGGAAAGAGGACAGCCGTTCAGTAAATCGAGCCTTTGTAGCAACCGTCCGCGCTGCCAGTGCGATCGTGCGTGCTCCTCTGCCCGGGACGCGGTACCGCGCCGGAGTGCGCGGTCGCCGGTTGCTGGAGGCGTACTTCGCCCGGCACTTACCGGCGGCACGCTCGGGGCAGAATGATGATTTATTCGCCGCGCTATGTGAGGCGCGCGCCGAGGACGGCGAACGCTTCACTGATGCGGACATCATAAATCACATGATCTTTCTGATGATGGCCGCTCATGACACGTCAACGATCACCACTGCCGCTGTGGCGTACTTCTTGGCGAAGAATCCTGAATGGCAGGATCGACTTCGTGCTGAGTCTGACCGTCTAGGCGACGATCTGCCGGACATTGAGGACCTGGAGGGGCTCACGGCGATGGACTTGGTCATCAAGGAGTCGCTCAGACTAGTTGCACCGGTACCGTTGGTTATGCGTAAGACGGTGACCGACACCGCAATTGATGGCTACTACGTCCCCTCCGGAGTGCTTGTCGCCATCACGCCTGCGGTCAACCACTTTGCGCCCACAGTGTGGACCGAGCCGGACCGGTTTGACCCAACGCGATTCGAGCCGCCACGGCGCGAGGATCACGCCCACCGCTTCGCCTGGCTTCCGTTCGGAGGAGGCGCGCACAAGTGCATCGGGATGCACTTCGGCACCTTGGAGGTGAAGGCAATACTGCACGAGATGCTGCGGGAATTCACCTGGAGTCTGGATGACGGCTACCGCGTTCGGTGGGACAATACGTCCCTGCCTGTCCCTGTCGACGGCCTACCTATTACGTTGTGTCGCCGATGATATCTAGGTCATTCCACGAGACTTTTGAGTGCTTGGCCGAGCACATCGCCCTCACAGGGCGCCGGCAGAATCGACGCAGTCCTCCAAGTGGCCTCGGAGATCCTCAACAAACCCCGGCGAACCGTAGTCGGCAAACCTACGCAAACTGCCGGAAAGGATGGTCATGCTAGAACCATCAACAGCCGTCGTCACAGGAGCAGGTCGAGGGATTGGTCTGGAGATCGCGAGACAACTCGCCGCTGCCGGTCACAAGGTTTTGCTCACGGATGTCGATGGCGACGCGGCGGAGCGCGCTGCCACCGAGGTCGGCGGTGGCGCTTGGAGCGCCACGCACGACGTACGAGATCCGTCGGGTCATCGGGAAGTCGCTGCTCAGGCTTTAGCCGCTGGCCCTCTGGCGGTGTGGGTAAACAACGCTGGGATCCTAATCGCGGGTAACAGCTGGAGTCACAGCGATGCCGAGATTGCGTCGATCCTCGATGTAAATGTACGAGGTGTCGTTGCCGGGTCACACGCGGCAGTTGCCGCCATGGGCGCAGGTGGGGGTGCGATCCTCAACATCGCGTCGCTCTCGGCTCTGGCCCCCATCCCTGGACTCGCGATGTACGCAGCCACTAAAGCCGCCGTATTGTCGTTCACCACATCGCTGCAAGGCGATCTTGACCATGCGGGATTGCAAATCCGTGCCCGGGCGCTATGCCCCGACGTGGTGAGTACGAAAATGGTCACCGACCGAGTCGCCGACCCTGGGGCGGCGCTACTGTTCGCCGGACCTCGTCCAATGGATGCGGCGGCCGTGGCCCGCGCAGGACTCGAGTTGCTGGAGAGTCGCCAGATATTCCGGGTAGTTCCTCGGTGGCGCGGCGTAGTTGCGCGCACTAGCGATGCTGCGCCGTCGCTCGGGTTGAGAGCTTTCGCGTTGATGCGCGGCGTTGGTGAGCGGCGCCAACGCAATCATCGTTGATGGCGGTGTCTAAGACGGAGGGTTTAGCGTGGGGAGGCTCGAGTTGTACCTGATGAGGTTTTCGGTTCGCAGAGTGGTAAGTGGGGATCAAGCTGGAATCCCAGTTCCTGCAGCCTGTCATTGATTATCAACCAGGTTTGCCGTGTCAATCGAACGACGAGTTCGTCACGAGTGGAGTCGCGATGGTCCAGCCACCATAGGACCGAAGCGTCCATCAGGCCCATGATGGCGGCGACATTGCGGTCTGCCGCCTCTGAGTCCTCGCCGTAGCGAGGAAAGTAACGGGCACCCGCGACGGCGAGTTCGGAGGCGAATGCACTGGTGCCGGGCGAGGTTTTCTCGGTGCTGCGCCGATAGTGTCGGTTCACCAAGAACCGATAGAGGTTGGGGTGTTCGTCAGCCCACATGACGTGCTGTGTGACCGGCGCGCGAATCACGTCTAGCGGTGATCCCTGCACATCCAGAGTTAGGCGAATCTTTGCAGTGAGTTCGCGGTGGACGTGGCGGGCGACGGCTAGATCGAGTTCTTCTTTACTTGCGAAGTGGCGGTAAAAGTGCGTGCGGACTAAACCGGCCTTGTCTGCGATCTGGCCGGTGAGTGCGTGGGGTCCGTTCTCTTCGATTGCGCTGAGCGCTGCTTCGATGATCTGTTCACGACGTAGTTCGCGGCCTGGCAACTTACTGGTTGCACGGCGTCCCGCTGTGGTGTCCGCCCATTGCTTTCGCTCCACGATGCTCACCGTAACGCCCCGCGCTCTGGAAAGTTCTGGGTACGTGTTGTACCCAGTGTCCGTTTCGTGGTACACCATGTACCCATAAGCGTGTAGCGAGACCCATTGCGGGATCGGTGCGCAAGTAATAACAGTGAGGACTCTCTAATGGCAGCCAATCGCTCTAGCTGGATGGACGACGACCTCGATGCACTCCGCGATTTGGCGCGCACGTTCTGTGAGAAGGAGATCGCGCCGCACAGTGCCCGCTTCATCGAGCAGCACCACGTGGATCGAGACCTGTGGACCCGGGCGGGTGATCTGGGGTTGCTGTGCATGTCAATCCCCGAACAGTACGGCGGAGGTGGTGGAACATTCGCCCATGAGGCGGTCTTGATCGAGGAACAGGCCCGCATCGGTGATTCAGCATGGGGTGCGGCGCTGCATAGCGGAATCGTCGCCCACTACCTGCTCGAGTATGGCACCGACGAGCAGAAGGAACGTTTTCTGCCCCGACTGGCAACTGGTGAGATGGTTGGCGCGATTGCGATGACGGAGCCAGGCACGGGCTCCGATCTCCAATCTGTTACGACCAAGGCACTGCGCGTTGGAGACGAATACGTTGTCAACGGTTCCAAGACATTCATCACCAATGGCGCTCAGGCCGACTTGATCATCGTCGTCGCCAAGACCGACCCGACTGCCGGAGCGAACGGAATCTCGTTGGTTTTGGTCGAAGGCGATCGACCGGGCTTTCGGCGGGGTCGGGTGTTGGACAAGGTCGGTCAGCGCGGACAGGACACCTCCGAGCTCTATTTCGAAGATGTGCACATTCCGGTTGAGAACCTCCTGGGTACGACTGAAGGCCAGGGGTTCATTCAGTTGATGCAGCAACTTCCCCAAGAGCGATTGATCCTTGCGCTTGGTGCAGTGACAGTACTAGAAACAGCGCTCGAGTTCACTGTGGAATACACCAAAGATCGGCATGCCTTCGGCAAGCCCGTCTTCGCCTTCCAAAACACCAAGTTCAAGCTCGCCGAGGTCGCCACCGACGCCCACATCAGCCGCGTTTTCATCGACGACTGCGTCGCCCGCCATCTGCGCGGTGAACTCGACATCCCCACCGTCGCGATGGCGAAATGGTGGACTACTGAGCGTGCGATGGTCGCCCTTGATGACTGCTTGCAGCTCCACGGCGGCTACGGCTATATGACCGAGTATCCCATCGGCAGGATGTGGGCCGATGCTCGCGTTCAGAAGATCTACGGTGGGACAAACGAGATTATGAAGGAGATCATTGCTCGGTCGCTTTAGATCGAATTCGACCGCTAGATTGGTTACGAGGGGCCGCGATAGCGAGGTGGCGTTCGCTTATCAAGTCGGTGGTGACTGTTCATTAGGCGGTCACTGTTCACTAGGCGGATACCCGGCGAGCTCGCTTCAAACGGGGGCCTTACTCGGCCGGCCTGGGCGCGCCGCGCCCGAGACAGGTTGACCTTGCTGCTGACGCCCTTCAGACGATATGCGCCGGCGGACGACCACCGGAGGCCTGCGTCGTCGACGATCACCCGCGTGGAGTCCCACCAACACTGCGCCTGGCCGCGCCGCCGCGCTCACTCGGCTGGCCAGGTTCACGGGGTTGCCGAACCAGTCGCCCGCGCGCGAGACCGCTGACCCGGACGCCACGCCAATCCTCAAGGAAGGCAGGTCATTTGCTGACGCGCTGTCGATCAGGTCCAGCATCGTCGTCACCAGCGGCGTCGGTCGTGATGAGACCAGCATGACCGCGCCCCGAGGGTTTCACGAATCTCAACCGGTGGGTTGGCAGCCTCGCGCGCAGCAGTCGCGAGTCGATTCGCGAGCCTCTCCAAATCGTCGGGCTGAAGCTTTCAACATGTTCAGCGCGCGAAGCCACGCATCATCTCCGTGGCCTGCCCGATGCCTTCCGTGAGGGCCCGCAATATGGCGACTGTTTCGTCTGGATTCCGGTTTCCGTGCTCAGCTCGCGCAGAGAGACGTACCGTCCCTCATCACCCAGTACGCGGCTTGTAGGAAGAAGGAGAGGGGTTGGGGCCACCAGTCGGCTTTGATCAATCGTGAAGCCCTGGGCATGCAGCCAGGCAATTAGATGAGTCCTTTCCTGGCGGCTGTCGCCCTCAAGACCGTCGTGCAGACATACTGAGCGAGGTCGTCTTCGTGTGTTGCTGACACCCTGGACCTGCTTAGTGCTGCGGCGTACCGGGACGCGGACAGGATGGTTCAGTGTTCACGCCGCGCACCTGGTGACTCGACGCGGGGACGCCGAGCACGGCGTGACCCATCGCAACGAGCAGCGCAGAGGTCTGTTCGGGAGCCAGGCCAGTGCCGCGGTAGTGCAAGATCGATTGAATGGCTCCGATCGCTCCATGAACCATCGCCCGAAGTTCAATCTCATCGACCGCGGGCCGCAACTCCCCCACGAGGTGTACCCACTCTTCCAGATAGAGCCGCTGCTTTCGGCGCAATTGGCTCTGGTGGTGATCCGACAGATTGTGCACCTCGCGGTAATACACCATTGCCAGCTCGCGTTGATCCATTACCAAGGCGACTTGATCTGACACCAGCAGGGTCAGCGCCTCCGCCTCGTCGCGGGACTGCTCCACGATCGCCGTCGCACGCTTTAGGAGTTTGTCCACCACACGCTCGAAGAGGGCCGCCAGTAGGTCGCTCTTACTGTCGAAATGGCGATAGATGGCCGGCCCGACGACCCCTGATGCAACGCCGATGTCGGCCATGGAAACAGCGTGGTAGCCCCGCTCGGCAATCAACTCGGTGGCAGAGGCGAGAATCCGTTCCCGACGTTCGCCGCCGACCCGGGTACGTCCGGCAACGACCACCTTGTTCACTACTACCTTCCTTCGCTCGCAACCAGGGCTCGCGCAGCACTGCAGCGCCGGGAGCTACACTACGAACGTTAACACCTGCTCACAATCCCAGGTTGAGTTGAAATGTAGACGCCCAGTGGCAGGTGGCTGGCGCCTGCGCGTGTGATCCCCATTCGTGGATGTGCCCGCTCATTGGCCAAGATCGGCAACCGCGTGGGCAGATCGCTGCGCCCTCTTTGGATGTCCAGTTCGGCAAGGAACTGGACAAAGCCATCTCTCCGTCTGCCGGACGCTGTTGGCGTCATCCGATCGTCATCACATCGTTCGGCAACACGGCTTTGGCAAAGGGGCTACGTCAAGCAGCAGGCAGAGGACGGCGACTTGATTGGCGATACGTCGACAGAGTGGCCCGGCTACTCCAAATTCGGGATTTGTCAGGTCGCGCCGACAAGGGATTGCGGTATGTCCACGATGCGGGAGCGCAGGTACTCGCACAAGCCCTTCGCCTGGGCATCCGGCCGGGTCGAGGATGCCACGCCTTCCCCCAGCAGCCCGTGCACCACAACGTTGAGCGCACGCAGGTTGGGCAGCTCGAATCGCTCTATGCGCAGCTGCGCAGCCTCCGGGCCGAGCAGCCCGCGCAGTCGCTCGACGGTTAAGTGCTCGCGCACCCAGGCATAGCCGGCGTCGTCGCGGGCCCAGAGACCAATATTGGCGTTGCCGCCCTTGTCGCCGGACCGCGCGCCCAGAACCGCGCCCAGCGGCGCGCGGCATGTCGGCTCGGTCGGCGGCGCGGCTGCCGCGCTGCCCCGGACCTTCGCGGCCGGCACGCTACCGGTCGGCGGATCGGCGATCCTCCGGCGCTCACCGTTGGGCAGCACCACGACCTGCGTCACGCTCGACCGGGGCACGGTCGCTGGGCGATACACGCCGAACACTGACTCCGACGTGGGTGGCGTGGTGGTGTGGAAGCCGGCATACCCGGCCAGAGCGATCTCCATGATTGCGCTCGAGAACGCCCGGCCGACCTTGCGCGGGTCGGTGTCCTTGACCGTGATCCGCAAGTGCGCGCACGCCTGGTCGTTAGTGGGGGCGTCCGGTGTGTCGAAACGCAGAAACCGGACGTCGACCTCGGCGAAGGATCCCCGGCCGCCGAGGATGTCGAACAGCTGCTGCTGCGCGAACGCGGCTTTCGCCTCCAGGTCCAAGCCGGTGAGCACCATCGTCATGGTGTTCCGGTAGCCCCCGACCTCGTTCAGCGCCACCTTGAGCGTCTCCGGTGGCGGGCTGCCGGTGACACCCGTGATCGCCACCCGGTGCTCGGCCTGCTGGGCCAGCGAGATCGTGTCGAAGTGAGTCACCACGTCGGGCCCCAGATAGGCCGGCTCGGCGATCTCGTAGAGCAGCTGGGCGGTGACCGTACCGACCGACACCAGCCCCCCGGTGTCGGCGTGCTTGGTGATCACCGACGAGCCGTCGGCCGCCACCTCCGCGATCGGGAAGCCCGGGTAGCGACGGTCGGTGATCTCGTCGAGGAAGGCGTAGTTGCCGCCCGTGGCCTGTGGTCCGCATTCGATGACGTGGCCGGCCACGACGGCACCGGCGAGCCGGTCCCAGTCGGTGCGCTCCCACCCGTGCCACCAGGCGGCCGGGCCGACGACCAGCGAGGCGTCTGTCACCCGTCCGGTGACGACGACGTCGGCGCCCGCACCCAGCGCTTCGGCGATACCCCAACCCCCGAGGTAGGCGTTGGCCGAGACCGGCTTGACCTCACCGACCGCAGGGGTGATCGCGGAGAGGTTCCCGCGCAAGTCGTCACCTTCGATGTGGGCGATCCGGACGGTGATACCGAGCCGGTCCGCAAGCTCGCGCAATCTGACGGCCAGCCCGGCCGGGTTGAGCCCACCGGCGTTGGCCACGATCTTGATACCGCGGTCGGAACAGGTGCCCAACACCTGCTCCATCTGGGTCAGGAACGTGCGCGCGTAACCGCCCGCCGGATCCTTCGCCTGGGCCTTCGCCAGGATGAGCATCGTCAGTTCAGCGAGGTAGTCCCCGCACAGCACGTCGATGCTCTGCTCGCCCGTCCCGCCCTCGACCATCTCCCGCGCCGCGGCGATCCGGTCGCCGTAGAAGCCCGAGCAATTTCCGATGCGTACCGGGTCCCTCACGACACACCTCCGTCGAACTGTCCTGCGGTGCGCCCGCCACCGGGAGGTCCGGCGAAGGCCTGCGCGATGGAGAGCCACTGGTCGGCGAGCGGACCGGTGACGTGCAGTGCGGTGTCGTCGCGATGCCTGCGCTGGGTGACGAGCAGGCAGAAGTCGTGCGCAGTGCCGGTGACCCGGTTGGGCACGCCGTCGGGGCCCCAGGTCCACAGCGTGCCCCCCGGTGCGGTGAGCTCGACACGGACGGGTTCCTCGGGCACCTCCAGGCCGTTGGCCATGTAGCTGAACGCCCGCGCTCCCACGCCGATGTGGGCGACGTGGCGCAACCGGGCCGAGGGCACACGGGTCACTCCCAGCGCGTCGGCGATGTCCTGACCGTGCGCCCAGGTCTCCATGATCCGCGCGGTCAGCGAGGAAGCCGCGCTCATAGGGAGGCCGAACCACGGCACCCGCATCGAGGGGTCGATCGCTGCGAAGGCAGCGACGAGGGCGCGGCGCGCGCCGTCGAACCAGGACAGCAGCTCCGCTGTCGGCATCGGCCGGTAGCGCTCGGCGATGGTGTCCGGGGAGATCCGGCCGTCGGCGAGCATGGGCAGCACCTCGGCCGTGAACCCTTCGGGGTCGGTGGCTGAGCGCACCGCGGCGTCGTCGAAGAACGCAAGATGGCTGATCTGATCGCGGACCGCCCAGCCTGCCGCGGGGGTGGGCGCGTCCCACCCGGCTTGCCCCTCGGGCAGCTCGGCGATCAGTGACCACAGCTCGGCCGTTTCCGCCCCGATGTCGGTGATCAAGGACTCCATCGGCACGGCCACGTCTAACGTCCCTTCCAAACCGGTGTGCGCTTCTCGCGGAACGCGGCGGGACCCTCTAGCGCGTCGGCGCTGAGGTACACCGGCTCCCATATCTGGTCGGCGTGGGCGTAGGCCTCCGTCAGGTGGTGCGCTGCGGAGAGGTATACGGTCTTTTTTGCCGCGAGTACGGACAGCGGTGCGTTGGAAGCGATCCGCAGGGCGATCTCCTGAACTCGTACCCGCAGCTCCGCTGCGGGCACGACCTCGTTCACCATGCCTACCTCGCGGGCGCGCTCGGCAGTGATCGGGTCGCCGGTCATCAAAATCTGCAGCGCAATCCGCGGCGGCAGCAGCCACGACAGCGGGACAGCCCATGGCGAGCCGCGGCCTACCTTGACCTCGCTGACCGCGAACCTGGCGTGCTCGGCTGCGATGACGAGGTCGCACTGCTGGGCCAGTAGGAATCCGCCGGCGAAGGCGACGCCGTTCACCGCGGCGATGGTCGGCTTGGCGACCTGGATGTTGCGCCCGAATTGCGGCGCGAAGTCTGGCGGCGGAACCGTGAGCGCCGTCTCCGCCATCTCTTTAAGGTCCCCTCCGGCGCAGAACGCCTTATCGCCTGCCCCGGTCAGCACCAGAACCTTGGCGGAGTCGTCGGCGTTGAAGCGGTGAACGCTGTGGAACAGTCCCTGCCGGACCGCCCCGTTGAGCGCGTTCCGTGCCTCGGGGCGATTGATCGTCAACCAGGCCACCCCGTCGACGACCTCGTAGGTGATCGCTTCCTCGCTCATCAATCCCCGTCCTGATCGGCACCCGCCCTCCCGATGTGAGGGCTCGTTCACTCGCAGTACGTTACCCGGCAGAATGTCGCGAGGACCAGTTGGTGAGCGAACGCGTTGCGTCCGGCGGCGCAACCCGACCGGCGTGGCCAGCTCCGTAAATGTTGGGTTCGCCACCTCGTCGGCCGCATTCGGTTCGAGCGATTGACGAGATCGGATCCCAAGGCCGCAACACGGGGTTGCATTCGTACGTCAAGTCCTCGGCAAGAATGTGGCCCTCTTCGGCCTTTTGGGATTGGCACGCCGGAGGTGCTCCTTGCCACCGTTTCACCCTTGGCTCCCAGAAACAATCGGTGCCAAATGCTGTGAACGCATGCGTCGCCGCGGGGAACCGCTCGTCAGCGTCCGAGGACTTGAAAACCTTCCCATGCTTTCCGGCGGTCGGCGTGGGGGTCGTTGTCCACTCGCGAAGCGCGATCGAAGACGAGGACCGGACGGGCGTCGCTGGTGTAGCGCGGCCAGCCGTCTCCTGGAACTCCGGTGCGTGCGAAAGCATCCCAGCGCCCTTGCATGTCGTCGCTCACGCGTAGGGCCGAGCGGCGATCGGCTCCGGCGCTGAGTAGCCGACCGAGCGGCGTGCGGTAGGCGTCGAACACCGCAAGAAGCTCCGTCGCATGGGTGGCACCCAGCCCGGCCCATTGCAGAGTTCGCGGGGCGAAGTCATAGCGGTACAGATATGTGGGGGCGTGCCGACTGTGGGAATCCGCGAGCTGCCACAGTGTCGATCCGAATGTGAAGTCGGCCCCCAGTCGGATACAGGCATCGGGGGCCGGATATTCGGGATAGGCAGCAGTAATTCGCTCGCGACAGGTGGGTTCCGCTCCCGCTAGTAACGCTTCGATCTTGGCTTCGTTCGTCGGGAGGAGTTTGAGGAAGCGAGTGAACAACCGGCCCTCGTCGGCGTTCGTACCGACGATCAGCGGCACACGGTACGCCTTGCCGTCGCGCATCGCTTGAATGGGCTCGGACGGTAGATAGTCGGTTCCGAATGTGCATCCCACCGGGTAACCGCCAGCAAGGTCCGATGCACTCGTGGTGAGCAAGCGATCGAATGCATTCACCAGTTGAGCCGGACGCGCCGCCAACAGGAGGCGGGCGGGCTCCCGCTCGTCGGCGCAGAGAATGGATGCGAACTTGGCGGCGAACTCCGCGGCCAGCTCCTGGGAGCGGGATAGCGCGCCGGCCGGACTTTGTGAGATAGCCTGTGCGAAAAGCCCTTTAGCCGCTGGCACGGCCAGCAAAGTGGTAACGGCGTGCGCGCCCGCGCTCTCTCCGAAGATCGTCACGTTATCGGGATCGCCGCCGAATGCCGCGATGTTCTCGCGTACCCACCTGAGCGCCGACACGAGGTCACGCAAGTAGAGGTTGTCGTCAATATGGATGTCTGCGGTGGACAGCGACGACAGGTCGACAGCCCCTAGCGCGCCGAGGCGGTAGTTTGTCGATACGTACACGCAACCGCTGCGGGCAAGCGACGCGCCATCATAGATCGGTGTCGCGGAACTGCCCAGGAAGTACGCCCCGCCGTGAATGAAGAACATCACGGGCAGAGGTCGGTCCGAGCCGCCGTCGGGTGCAACGACATTGAGGGTGAGGCAGTCCTCGCTCATGGGCTGGAACTTGCCCGGACCGACGATGGTGTATCGGCGGGGCTGTGGAGCGCAGTAGCGGAATCGGTGGCAGGGTCGGACGCCGTCCCACGCTTCGACCGGCTGGGGAGCCTTGAACCGCAGCGCGCCGACTGGTGGCTTGGCGTAGGGAATGGAACGCCAGCGATTGACGCCGTCCCGCGTGAATCCTTCGATGGCGCCCGAGGTGAGTTCGGTGCGGACTGTCTTCGCTGGCATGTATCGACAATAGCGAATGACTATTCACACCAGCGCCCGGCTCTGCCGTTCAGTCGCCGTGTCGGGCACGGTTTGGCCTGCTACTGATGACTCACTCGACTTCGGTCAGCGGCCTCCACGGCCGTTCGGTGACGTCGTGGCTGATTCTTAAGCACCGGTTACATCTTTTCAGAAGAAGAAGCTACCCATGACCGGCTATCTCCGGGCGTGCGGGGACATCCTCAGCGTTGTGAGCGTCGGTACTCGCTCGGAGAGCGGCCGGTCCATCGCTTGAAGGCGTGTGAGAAGTTAGCAAGATCGCCGTATCCGAGCTCGGTCGCGATCTGGCTTGCCGACATTGATCGGGTGATTAACAGCATCATCGCGCTCTCCCGCAGACACGACTGGCGCAACTCGCGAAAGGTGGTGCCCTCTTCGGCGAGCCGGCGTTTGAGTGTGCTGGTGGATACCGAGAGTTCGTCTGCGACCCGCTGGCAACTTCGCTGTCCGGGATCCTCGTCCAACAACCGTCTCACCTTCTTGGAGAAGGACGTGGCTCCGCTCTGCTCGTCGAGGGTCCGCCTCAGCTCGGCGACGGCGAGTCGATACGCAAGGGGATCGGAGAACCGGCACACTTCATTGAGCGCGTTGACGGGAACATGAAGGTAGGACATCGGTGCGTCAAAGAACAGGCGCCCGGCTAGTACCATCTCTGCCGCGAGTTTGTTCAGGGAGACCGGCGCTGACCAACTCAAGTGGAGCGTGACGGTCAGCGCGTCACTGACGAGCATGTCCAGCAGTCGTAACAACGCCAAGCCGGTATATGTGACTGCTAAGCAGTCCAGGGCCCGATCGCCTGTGTGCCCCCAGAGCCCGACGGTGAGACCTTGGTCGTTTGGACGGAATTGTGCATTGATCGCCGTGGTGATCAACGGTAGATAGGTGAGCAGCTCGACGATCTCGGCTACCGAGCCTGCGCTGACCAGCGGGACGCTCAACGGGCCGAAAGATGTCAACTGTGCCTGTCCTGCAAACGAGAAGCCGAGCAGGGTTGCCCGGTCGACGTCTAGATCGGGGTACAGATCGCGAAACCACCGCAGTGGCGCCTGGACATCGTGCTGCATCAGCGTCGCCTCGTCGGTTCCCTCGCGCGCCATGATGGTGCGAAGCCGCGCGACGGCGTCCGGGTCGAGTGCCTGGCTCTCCAGCATTTGCACGAACGCGACCGGAGGCACACCGGCGTTGCTGAACTTCACCGATCGTGCCCCCTGAGCCCAATCCACAAGTTCCTGATCCGCGCAAACATAGCGGAAGCGCTCGGATTGGACAATCCTGTTAACAAGTATTCACATTCAGGGCAACTTAAGAGGAGTCGGTAATGGCCGTTGTCACTTTTGTCTCCCACGACGGCGACAAGCACCAGGTGCCTCTCGATGAAGGCCAGTCACTGATGCAGGTCGCGACCAACAATGCGGTACCCGGCATCGACGGCGACTGCGGAGGCGAAGCCGCGTGCGGCACCTGCCATGTGATCGTCGATCCGCAATGGACCGACAAGGTCGGCCTCTCCGGCCCCGCTGAAGAAGAGATGCTCGCGATGAACCCGGAGCGTCACCCGACCTCCCGGCTGTCCTGTCAGATGCCGGTCTCCGAGGAGTGGGACGGCTTGATCGTCCAACTGCCCGAGTTCCAGATGTAATGACGAGCGAAAAGGAATAAGACGTAATGAAGGTTTCTGAAGCAATCACCGAGAAAGTTCAGGCGACCATCCCGATCGACCTGCAGATTCAAGGTGCACACCTGTATGACAAGACCCGGCGTTTGGTGACCGGAACGAACGGCAAGAAGATCTTCGTCGAGAGCCCCCTCCCGCCGGTCGAGGACGTCGAACTCGCCGACATCGACCTCAGCAACCCTTTCCTCTATCGTCAGGGGCTCTGGCAGTCGTACTACGAGCGCCTGCGCAACGAAGCTCCGGTCCACTACCAGCCCAACAGTCCGTTCGGTCCGTTCTGGTCGGTCACGCGGCATGCCGACATCGTGACCGTCGAGAAGAACCATGAGGTCTTCTCCTCCGAGCCGTTCATCGTCATCGGGTCCCCCCCTCGTTTCCTGGATGTCGCGATGTTCATCGCGATGGATCCGCCACGCCACGACAGGCAGCGGGCCGCCGTCCAAGGGGTGGTCGCGCCCAAGAACCTGCGTGAGATGGAGGGGCTGATCCGCTCGCGCGTCCAGGAGGTGCTGGACGATCTGCCCCTGGATCAGCCGTTCGACTGGGTGCAGAATGTCTCGATCGAGCTGACCGCTCGGATGCTTGCGACCCTCCTGGACTTCCCGTACGAGCAGCGTCGCAAGCTCGTCGAGTGGTCAGATCTGGCAACCTCGATGGAGCAGGCCAATGGCGGTCCCTCGGACCTTGACGAGACGTTCGCAGGCATGCGCGATATGGCGCGGGGTCTCAGCGAGCACTGGCACGACAAGGCGGCCCGGACCGCTGCCGGGGAGGAACCCGGCTTCGATCTGATCACCATGTTGCAGAGCAACGAGAGCACCAAGGATCTGATCAAACGACCGATGGAGTTCTTGGGCAACCTCGTGCTGCTGATCGTCGGAGGCAACGACACCACCCGGAACTCGATGAGCGGCGGTGTTCTCGCGTTGAACCGGTACCCGGACCAGTTCGAGAAGCTGAAGGCCAACCCCGACCTGATCCCCAACATGAACTCGGAGATCATTCGGTGGCAGACGCCGCTGGCCTATATGCGCCGGATCGCCACGGCCGACACCATGCTCAACGGGCAGTTCATTCGCAAGGGCGACAAGGTGGTGATGTGGTACGCCTCGGGCAACCGCGACGAGCGCGTATTCGATCAGCCCGACGACTTCATCATCGACCGGGCCAACGCCCGCAACCACATCTCCTTCGGCTTCGGTGTCCACCGTTGCATGGGCAACCGGCTGGCCGAGCTGCAGCTGCGGATTCTCTGGGAGGAGCTGCTTCCTCGCTTCGAGAACATCGAGGTCGTCGGCGAACCCGAGTACGTGCAGTCCAACTTCGTGAGGGGTATCAGCAAGCTGATGGTCCGCCTCACCCCGAAATCCGACGCATGACATTGGAGCGGGCGCTCATCGTCGGGGCCAGCCATGCCGGGGCCCAACTCTCGGCCAGTCTGCGCCAGGAAGGGTGGACCGGTGAGATCGTCCTCGTCGGCGACGAGTCGGCGCTGCCCTACCAACGCCCTCCGCTGTCGAAGGCATACCTGGCCGGCAAGTGCACCCTCGAGGAGCTCGCGATCCGCAGCGCCGAGTTCTACACCAAGCAGCGAATCCAACTCCTGGATGCGACGGTGGAGGCGGTCGACCGTGCGGCGGGCCACCTCTCGCTGAGCACCGGCGAGTCGCTGCCCTACGACAGGCTCGCGCTGTGCACGGGCGCCCGCCCTCGTCGGCTCCCCACCCCGGGAGCCGACCTGGCCGGAGTCTTCTACCTACGCACCGCGGCGGACGTCGAGAAGATCCGAGACGCCACCAGACCGGGGCGTCGAGCCGTGATCGTCGGCGGCGGCTACATCGGACTGGAGACGGCCGCCTCGTTGCGTGCGTTGGGCCTGGAGGTCACCGTGCTCGAGGCGACCGAGCGTGTCCTCGAACGGGTCACCGCCCCGGAGGTATCGGCGTTCTTCGACCGGATCCACCGGGAGGAGGGCGTCAACATCCGGACGGGTGCGCTGGTCGAGGCTCTGTCCGGCGACGGCAGGGTCCGCGAAGTAGTCCTGGCCGGTGGTGAATCGATTCCCGCCGACCTCGTCATCGTCGGCATCGGCGTCGAGCCGAACACTGAGCTCGCCGCCGCCGCGGGCTTGGTCGTCGACAACGGCGTCGTGATCGACGACCAGGCCCGGACCAGCGACCCCGCGATCGTGGCCGCCGGGGACTGCGTCAGCCACGACATGGCCCGTTACGGGCGCCGCATACGCCTGGAGTCCGTGCCCAGCGCGGCCGAGCAGGCCAAAGTCGCCGCGGCGACCATCTGCGGGAAGTCCAAGACGATAGCGGCGCTGCCCTGGTTCTGGTCAGATCAATACGACCTCAAGCTCCAGATCGCCGGTCTTAACACCGGCTACGACGAGGTCGTCCTCAGCGGCGACCCGACCCGGGACCGCGACTTCACCTGCTTCTACCTGCGCGCCGGCGAGCTCATCGCCGCCGACTGCGTCAACCGCCCCCGCGACTTCATGTTCAGCAAGCGGGTCATCACGCAGCAGGTCCCCGTCGACCGGGCCGAACTGGTGCTCGCCGGCTCGGCCTGAGGCGAAGACCCCGCCGCTGCGCGGCCGCCCCGCCTCGTGCGGACCCCGGTCGTACGCCCGCGTTCTGGGCGGCGTCCGGCATGAGGACCGAGTGGGGTTTGCGAAGCGGTGTGACGGTTTACTATCCAGTGAGGGCATCGTGATGGAGTCGATGCTCGCGATATTTTAATGCTGACAACGAGATTGGTGGAGGTTGACGATGGCGGTTTTCAAGGATGAGGACGAGGTCTATACCTTTCTGGCTGGAATCTTTCGGCGGGGCCTGGAGAAGGAAGGGCTGGCCGATAAGCTCGTGAGTTCGGGTGTGGTGTTGCGGGTGCACTACACCGATCCGGACGCAGTGGTGACAGTGGACATGGCGAACAAGGTGGTGGAGACGGGTGCGGACAGCACCGCGGTGCCCAATGTCGAGCTGTTCATGTCGGCAGACACCGGGAACAAGTTCTGGTTGGGCAAGGTGAACCTGACGATGGCGATGGCCAGGGGAACGGTGCGCGCAAAGGGCCCGGCGGCGAAGCTGATCAAAATGATCCCGCAGGCCAAGAACCTGTTCCCGGAGTACCGGTTGCTGTTGCAGAACGAGAATCGGCAGGACCTCATCGATGCGTGAACGACGCTTCACCGCGGGCTGCAGGACGGGCGTGCGATGAAGAGCACCATGCAGGATGTTCCGTTGACGGTGGCCGGGATCGTGCGCCACGCCTCGACGATCCACGGCGATCGCGATGTGCTGACGGCGCGAGGGCCCGGACAGATCTCTCGGGTGTCCTACCGCGAGGTGGGGGAGCGCGCGGCACGGCTGGCGAATGCGTTGCGCGAGATCGGCATTCGTGGAGACGAGCGTGTCGCGACGCTGCAGTGGAGCAACCAGGAGCATCTGGATGCCTACGCGGCGGTGCCGTCGATGGGCGCGGTGCTGCACACGTTGAACCTGCGGCTGCCGCCGGACCAGCTGACGTGGATCGCCAATCACGCCGATGATCGGGTGATCATCGTCGACGGTACGGTGCTGGGCCTGTTGGCGACGGCGTTGCCGTCGATGACCTCGGTCCGCACGGTGCTGGTGACCGGCACGGGTGACCTCGCCGCGGTCCAGGGGTGCGGCAAGGACGTCCTTCGGTACGACGACGTGGTGGCCGACCAGCCGAGCACGTTCGACTGGCCCGACGTCGACGAGCAGTCGGCCGCCGCGATGTGCTACACCAGCGGTACCACCGGGCACCCGAAGGGCGTTGTCTACAGTCATCGTTCGACGTGGTTGCACTCTCAGGCGGCGTGCACCACGAATGCCTTGGGCATCGGTCCTGACGACACGGTGTTGGCGATCGTTCCGATGTTCCACGCCAACGCGTGGGGGCTCCCGTACGCGGCGATGATGGCGGGCGCGCAGCTTCTGCTGCCCGACCGTTTCCTGCAGGCGGCGCCCTTGGTGGAGATGATCGAGGCCGCGCGCCCGACGATGGCGGGCGCTGTGCCGACGATCTGGACCGACGTTCTGCACTATCTTCGCGACAATCCCGGCCACGACGTGAGTTCGCTGAAGATGGTGGCCTGCGGTGGTTCGGCGGTTCCGCGGTCGTTGATGACCGCCTATGACGAGCTGGGCGTCCGCATTGTGCAGGCCTGGGGGATGACCGAGACGTCCCCGCTGGCCGCGGTCGCATTGCCGCGGAACAGCGACACCCCGGAGAGGTCCCTTTACCTGCGCGGAACCCAGGGCCGAGTGGTGGCCGGTGTGCAAGCCCGCATCGTCGACGACGCCGGCGCCGAGCAGCCCTGGGACGGAAAGTCGGTGGGGGAGATTCAGATCCGCGGCCCGTGGATCACCGGGTCGTATTACGAGCATGACACTTCGGCGGTGTCGCCGGACGGGTGGTTGCGCACCGGAGACGTCGGGACGATCAGCCCGGATGCGTTCATCACGCTGACCGACCGTTCCAAGGACGTCATCAAGTCCGGGGGCGAATGGATCTCCTCGGTGGAGCTGGAGAACGATTTGGCCGCTCACCCTGCGGTGCGCACCGCCACCGTGATCGGGGTTCCCGATGACAAGTGGCAGGAACGACCGCTGGCGGTGGTCGTCCTGGCTGCCGACCGCACCGCCACCGCCGCGGAATTGACCGAGTTCCTCCGTCCGCGGGTGGCCAAGTGGTGGCTACCGGAACGGTGGGCGTTCGTCACCGACATTCCGCTGACCTCGACCGGCAAGTTCGACAAGAAGAAGCTGCGCCGCCAGTACGCCGACGGTGATCTCACCGTCGAGACACTGGCGTGAATCATCAATCCACTGCGACCGAAACATCGATGTTAAGGAGACACATATGAAGACACGCGCTGCAGTGCTCTGGGGCCTGGGAGAGAAGTGGGAGGTCGAGGAGGTCGAGTTGGATCCGCCCGGCCCCGATGAGGTGCTGGTCCGGTTGACCGCGACCGGGTTGTGCCATTCAGATGAGCACCTCGTGACCGGTGACCTGCCCATTCCGCTGCCCGTCGTCGGTGGCCACGAGGGTGCCGGCACCGTGGTCGAAGTGGGTGCGGGTGTCGAGAACGTCGCCGAGGGCGATTCGGTGATCCTGACGTTCCTGCCGTCGTGTGGGCACTGTTCCTATTGCGCGCGGGGGATGGGCAACATGTGCGACTTGGGTGCGGCGCTCATGATGGGACCCCAGATCGACGGGACGTACCGTTTCCATGCCCGCGGTGAGGACGTCGGCCAGATGTGCCTGCTGGGCACGTTCTCGGAATACACCGTGGTCCCCAAGGCGTCTCTGGTCAAAATCGACCAGGGGACACCGCTGGACAAGGCGGCGTTGATCGGGTGTGGTGTGACGACCGGGTACGGGTCGGCGGTGCGCACCGGTGAGGTGCGTGCCGGGGACACCGTGGTGGTGATCGGAGCCGGTGGCATCGGTATGAATGCGATTCAGGGTGCCCGCATCGCGGGCGCGTTGAACATCGTGGCTGTCGATCCGGTGGCGTTCAAGCGTGAACAAGCCGGTGGTTTCGGTGCGACGCATGCCGTTGGCACGGTCGACGAGGCCTGGTCACTGATCAGTGACATCACCCGCGGCAAACTCGCCGATGTCTGCGTGTTGACCACCGATGTCGCCGAAGGGTCCTACATCGGTGAGGCGCTGTCCTTGGTCGGTAAACGCGGTCGTGTGGTCGTTACCGCGATCGGGCACCCCGAAGACACATCGATGTCGGGTTCACTGCTGGAATTAACGCTGTATGAAAAGCAGATCCGCGGCGCCCTCTACGGCTCGTCCAACGCCGCCCACGACATCCCGCGGCTCGTCGAACTCTACAACTCCGGACACCTCAAACTCGACGAGCTGATCACCCGTGAGTACACCCTCGATCAGATCAACGAGGGCTACGACGACATGCGGTCAGGCCGCAACATCCGAGGACTCATCCGATTCTGACAGAGCACCCAAAGCAGGGAAGCGCAAAACGGCACCAAGCGAGCTCAGTACAACGATGGCGATGCTGCGGGTCAGGGGCTCTCACCGTTGACGCTTCGATGCGGGATAGCGATCGAAAGCAATGTTTCCCATAGTCATAGGCGCTCGAGCTGCGCGGGTGAGATTGGCTGCGGTCGAACAGTTCTGGCACCTACCGCCAGCCGGGACGCCTTGATGGTATGTAGCTTTCGATGAGTGTTAACAGTGCTATTGGATAAGAGAGGAAGCGGCGATGGCGAGGATTGAAATTCCCTATCTCCATAGGAGAGGAGGGCACTGTGGTTCCGGTGCGCTGCGTGACCTTACTGAATGGGCACAACTAGGATGGGGGACAGAAACACTCAGTGAAGGATTGGTCTTCACCCTCGGCGGAGCCTTGGACTTCTCGTACGTCCGCTCTACGCAATTGTTTCCCCAGATCTACCTGGTAGGACGAGGAAGCGACCTGGAAAAAGACTACCTCTCCCGAGTTGGTGCAAACTGCGTCGTGCGATCGACCGATGACGCAGACGTGGGATGGTCATTTGTTACCGACGAAGTCGACAAGGGCCGACCCGTCATGGTCTGGGCTGACATCGGCGAACTTCCTTACCTGCGCGTCCGATTGCACATGAGCCGTCACGACATCGTCATCACCGGATATGATGACGAACAAGGGGTTGCCTATGTGGTCGATAATGACCGCGAGACCACCCAAACGGTGGCTTATGATGACCTGCGCCGGGCGCGGTCCTCGGTAGGGTTCCCTACACCGACCCGGCACACCACATATCACGTCGACTGGCCGGAGCGAGTGCCCGACCTTGGGCCGATTGCCGCCACTGCATTAGCCGCGAGCGCAGCTTTCATGCGCGGCGGTGCCGTAGGTGCGCCGCTACTGCGCATCGAGGCAGCTGAAGTCGAGGCTTCCGGTTTGAAGGGTGTGCAGGAGTTCGCCGATGACGTACGGCATTGGCCAACGGTGTTTGATGACGACGCCCTGACCGCGGCATTGTTCGGGCTCGGGGCGTTCATCGAGAAAGCCGGAACCGGTGGCGGGCTCTTTCGTATGCTGCAAGCACAAGGTTGCCAGAATATCGCCGATCTCCTCGGGGACGCCGCCGCAGCCGAAGCGGCGGCCGCGGCCCGACACGCTTCCCAAGCGTGGTCTGAGCTTGCGGCCGCAGCCACCGATGCCGGCACATCGCTACGGAGTCGTAGTCTCGCTGCGGCCAAAATCGCCGCGACGATCCCGGACTCCGAAACACGCCTCGTCGAAGCCCTCGAAACGGCCAGTCGATCCGTTGGCACTGTCGATACCGGCCTCGAGGCTTATCTGAAAGGCTATCTGTGAGCGACACTTCAAACGAATCGAGTTTCCTGGAGACAACTGGGTTCCTCGATTGGCAGCACGACGATGTACAGCGCTTCACCGAGGACGCGGTCGGTGACGTTCGTGACCCTGTGCAGAAGGCGAGGTTGATCTTCACCGCTGTGCGGGACAGGATTTGGTACGATCCCTATAGCACCGACGACGATCCCGAGCATTATCGGGCGAGCTATGTAGCGACAGCGTCGAGGGCGTATTGCATACCGAAGGCGGTGCTGCTGACCGCGGCAGCTCGTGCGGCGGGCATTCCGGCCCGGCTCGGATTCGCGGACGTGCGCAACCATCTGCAGACCACCACATTGCGTGCCCGGATGGGAGGTACCGACGTGTTCGTCTACCACGGATATAGCGAATTACAACTCAACAACCGCTGGGTGAAGGCTACTCCGGCGTTCAATGCCGAGCTCTGCGCGCGATTCGGTGTACCTCCGATCGACTTCGACGGCCACACCGATGCGCTCCTCCATGCCTACGACGGTGGGGGAAGCCAACACATGGAGTACCTCAACGACCGCGGTTGGTACCACGATCTCCCCTTCACCGACATCGTTACAGAGTTGCATCACCGGTACGGCCCGCTCATGGCTGGTGCTGGAGCCCAGCGTGACGCCTTCTCCCAGGAGTTGTGAGGCGCTGCGGACTGTGTGCCAGTTCATTGTGACGCGATCTGGCCGGCTATGAATACACTGCAGTCCAAGGGATTACGGGCAGGACCAGATAGCCGACAGTGTCCTAATCGGAAGGTGTGTCGCAGCGATGATCTCGGCGGGCTAACGAGTCCTACATACATATCTACCGGCGATCAGCCCAGTCGACGCCGGCGCAATTCTTCAGTCGTGTGGTGAACCACGCGCTACGAGGGTCTATTTAGGAGGGTTTCGTCATCGAAGAGCAAGCGGAAGAAGATTCGGCCATCGCATGGTGGCATAGCTTTCAGGATCGTGCTGTCGCCGCCGACGGCGACTACCTTGATGCGCACCACCCGTGGTGCCTTGGTTGCGGCACAGACAATCCGCACGGTCATCGCCTGCGAGCGCGTCGGCATGGCGACGGGGTGGGTGCCAGGCATATCTTCGACGGCAGACATCGCGGCGCACCCGGTATCGCACATGGCGGCGCAGTCATGACCGTACTCGACGACATGGTGGGCATGTTGCTGTACGTCGTCGGTGAGATGGCCGTCACCCGCAGGTTCGATACCGAGTTCTACGCGCCGGTGTTGCTGGGGGTCCCCTACGAGGTCAGCGCGGAGCTGGTGTCCAAGACCGGCCGGAAACTCGAAGTCCGGACAGAATTGCGCGAGGAGACTACCGGTCAGCTAGTCGCGTCCGCCTCAGGGTTATTCGTCGTCGTCACGATGGCGCACTTCACTAGTTCCATACAGAAGGCGACTTCGACACCCTGCATTGTGCGGTCACCCAGGGAGGGAAGATGCTGAGCACCAGCCTTGGAGGTGGCGCACGGCTGGCCGCGCGCGTTCCACGTCTCTTACCCCGCTCGACGCAAACATCATCAACGCACTCATGTACCTGGTCGCCGAGGATCACCTCCACCAGACGGCGGCCACGGGTCAGCGCCGTCGTATTCGACGGCCCGCGCCCGCGCACAGGAGACCGGTCATGAGCACCTACGGCCTGTCGGTTCTCGGCGCGGATTTGAAGTCACTGGCCCAGACCGCACACGCCGCCGATGCGGCCGGGTTCGACGCCGTATGGGCCTCGGAGTTCTACTCCCGGTCGGGTTCGATCTCCATGGCCGCGATGGCCAACTGCACACAGAACTGCCGGATCGGTTCCTCCATTCTCTACGGCGTCGGCCGAAGCCCCCTGGTGCTGGCCACCGAGGCGCGTGATCTCGACGAACTCTCCAACGGACGGCTGGTGCTGGGCATCGGCAACGGCACCAAGCGGATGATGAGCGACTGGCACGGCGTGCCCGACACCTCCGCGCCCGCGCTGCGGATGGAAGAACTCGTGATGCTGCTGCGCCGGATATGGAACCTGCATGAAGGCCCGATCCATCACGAGGGTCGTTTTTACAGAATGAATCTCACGCCGACCGGCGACGTGGGACCCTCCAGCCGGCCGATCCCGATCGTCACCGCCGGTGTCCGGCCTCGGATGTGCGAGGCGGCCGGGCGGGTGGCCGACGGGCTGGCCGGACATCCCCTGTTCACCACCACCTACGTCGAGGAGATCGTCCGGCCCGCTATCGCCAGGGGTGCCGCGCACACCGGCCGCGACCCCAATGACGTGGAAATCATTTCCATGGTGATGTGCGCCATCCACGACGACGCCGAGGTCGCCAGGCGCGAACTGGCGCAGCAGATTGCGTTCTACTCCTCGGTCAAATCCTACGAGACGGTACTTGATGTGAACGGCTTCGCCAGCGAAGGCCGAACCATCCGGGAAGCATTCGCCCAGCGCGATTTCCCGGCGATGTTCGCCGCGGTGTCCGAGGAGATGATCGACACCATGGGCGTCGCGGGGACGGCACACGAGGTCCGTGAACAGCTGAGACGCTACGACGGCGTCCTCGACCACATCATGCTGTATTCACCATCGGTTGGCATCGCTCCCGAGCGCGTGCAGCAAAACCTCGACAGCATCATTCGGGAATGCTCGCCCGCCTCGATGTCGCCAGGGCAGTCCGGTCCACGTTCAATCTGATCCACGCATTGCCGCCGAAGTTGACCCGTCCCCGTCCGCGGTCGCATTTAGTGCGTCTGTCGCGCCGACCCCGCCGACGGTTGTGCGGCGTTGTTGAGGATGTTGGCGTCGTCGCTGTCGGGGAGGTCGTGGCGGACCACGCGTACCCGCCCCCGGGGTAGGCATGCCATGTAGCCGTGGCGCTTGCCGTACAACTCCCATGCCGTTTCCTCGGAATCGGGGTCGACGTCGATGCTGTGTCCACGCGAGAACCTCAGGTGTAGCCCTCCATCGTCGCCGGACCAGGCCTGAGTGCACACCGCGCCGGCGAGGTTCAACAACGGGCGTTCGTCAGTCGCGATCTTGAGTGGATCGATGCGTACCGCTTCTGCGGGATACGGGTCGACCGCAGGCAGTGTCAGCAGCAAGGGGCACGAGATGACAATCTCGTTGTAGTCGTCCAGGTCCAGGACCAGGCCGTCGCGCACGGAGACGCGTTGCACGACACAATTTTCGATCCATTGGGTATACATGGCACTCTCCTTCGCCGCGTCATCGAGCCTCGCCCTAAGGGTACTTTAGGTAGCGCTGCGATACTACTAGTAGCGTTATGCGGTTTCCGCGGGTCGTGCGCGGCTGGTCACCACGCGCCGAGTGGCCAGGTCGATGCGTTCGCGAGTATCGGCGGCCGACGCTCGGTGGCCACAAAAGGCCACGAGGTTGGCCAGCCACACGTCGGAGATGATCGCGGCGATGTGTAAATCGGCGGGAGTCGGTTCGCCGCCCCTGAGCGTGCGGGCCAGCAGGGTCTGAATTTCGGCGGCGGCGCAGTCTAGTTCTGCGGCTGCCCGGGTGTCTGCAACGGCGAACGCTCGTGTCATGGCTGATGTCAGCCAGGGATCGCGCTGCCAGCGGTCATGTAGGTGTGTGGTGAGACGTTCGAGCCGTTCCAATGGCGTGCCGTCACCGCTAGCCCAGTCGTCAGCCGAGTCGAGTCGGCGAAACTCGCGCGATAGCGCCGCCACCAACAAGTTGGTCTTCGCCGGGAAGTGGCGGTAGAGCGTGCCGACGGCGATACCGGCCCGCTCGGCAACCGACCGCATCTGAACCGCCTCATAGCCACCTGACGTGGCCACGAGCAGGGCCGCGTCCAGAATCGCTTCCCGGCGCTGGGCGGATGAACGCGAGGCGGGCGCTACAGCGGTCCGCGTCTGACCGCCAGCCGAATTTGCTTCCAGCGGTCGGGTTTTGCCATGGCTGCGAGAAAGAGCGTGCGTCATAATCGCCCGTCGTCGAGGCCGCCGTGACGTGAGAACTGCTCGAGAAGGCCGCCAAAAGCACTGACGTCGCCGTGCGCAGCGAAGTGATCCGTGCTGACTGCGACAAATACCGCAGTGGCGGTGAAGCGGTTGGCCCCATCGGAATCAGTGCCCGTCGCCATGACGTGCAGAGCCCGTCCTTCGCGGGACCGGATGTGGGCGGTGATCCTGTGGGGTTGATGCAGAGGTACCGGCCGCAGATACTCCACTGTCAGGCTGCGAGTCACCGCTGGTGTGCCGGCGATCCACAATGTGAATCCCAAGACGTCATCGCACGCCGCCGCAACTGCTCCGCCATGGGCCAGCCCAGGAGCCCCAATGTGGCGCTCGTCGAAAATCACGTCGGAGTACACCGCGTCGCCGCGGCGGTGCACCACCAACTGCAGTCCGTGGGGATTGTCGGGGCCGCAACCCATGCACGTTGTCGTGTGCGAAGGTAACCGCTTCGGCAGCGACGCGCTTTCCGGCACAATCACGCTCCAATACTATCGGTTTCGCTTCGATACCGTTAGTACCACACTGCTAGACTGCCAGGACAGCATCGCGTGAAATCGACCGCCGAGGTGAATGAGTGAGCGACAGTCAGCCAGCGCCGGTCCCTGACGATGACGTGGACCCGCGGCGAATCCGGTCTCGAAATCGACTGCTGGATGCAGCCGCGACCCTTCTGAGCACTGGCGGCGTGGAAGCCGTCACGATCGATGCCGTCACCAAAGCGTCCAAAGTGGCCAGAACCACGCTTTACCGCCATTTCCAAAGTTCGTCGCACCTGCTCGCAGCCACGTTCGAACGCTTGCTTCCCCAGGTGACGACTCCGGTACCGACCAGCGGCCCTCTGCGTGACCAGTTGATCGAATTGCTAAGCCGCCAAGCCGCTCTTTTCAACGACGCGCCACTGCATGTCACGACGCTGGCATGGCTGTCCCTTGGTCCCACCGGCCCGACGAACGAAGCCGATGATCGACACACATCCGGCGCGTTGCGGGCCCGAGTCGTCGAGCAGTACCGGCAACCGTTCGACGCCATACTCTCTAGCCCGACGGCGCAAGCCGAGTTGGAGAACTTCGACCGAGAACTGGCGCTGTGCCAACTGGTCGGCCCAGTGGCGTTTGCCCGGATGACCGGCATTCGCGCCATCACTCACGACGACTGCGTGAACCTCGTCGATGGCTTTCTCGCCGCCCACTGCAAGAGCGACGATGGCGAGACCAAGCGCGTGAAGGCCGCCAGTCTGCATGCACGGCGACCGCTCGCATAGCCCTCTAGCACAACGAGTTTCACTGCGCCCAGTCTGGCTGGTCTTCGAACTTTCCTCTGCACTCCAGTCACGTCGGCGATGGCACCGGCGAAATGTTCGCCGTCACTCGCTAGGGGCCGTGCACGCAGATCGCAGGGGTCTGCTGCAAGATCAGGTGACAGTTTCGGTCACGCGGCCTGAGTGGCCGGTGTCGTCATAATCGCTTCGAATTCGATCGGGGTCAACCGCCCGAGTCCGGCCTGGCGCCGGCGGCGATGGTAGGTCCGTTCGATCCAGGTGACGATCGCGATCCGCAACTCCTCGCGGGTGTCCCAGCGGCGACGATCGAGCACGTTCTTCTGCAGCAGACTAAAGAAGCTCTCCATCGCCGCGTTGTCGCCGGCCGCACCGACGCGGCCCATCGATCCAACCATCTCGTAACGACCGAGTGCATGTACAAATCTCCTTGACCTGAATTGAGATCCGCGGTCGGAGTGCAGGATGCAGCCGGCCACATCACCGCGACGTGCCACCGCACTACTGAGCGCTGCGGTGGCCAGACGGGACTTCATCCTGGAGTCGATCGAGTACCCGACGATGCGGTTGGAGAACACGTCCTTGATCGCACAGAGATAGAGCTTGCCTTCGCCGGTGCGATGCTCGGTGATATCACTGAGCCACAACCGATTTGGTCTACCAGCGGTGAAATCCCGCTCTACGAGATCATCGTGGACCGGCGGGCCAACCTTGCCGTTCTTGCCACGCTTCTTACCGAACACGCTCCACAACCGATTCTGCGAGCAGATCCGCCAAGCGGTGCGCTCGGCCATCGACTCGCCGGCCTCGCGGGCCTCTTCGACCAGGTAGCGATAGCCGAACTCAGGGTCATCCTTATGGGCGTCGAACAGGGCGTTGGCGCGGTAGGCCTCGATGAACTCGGCGTCGGTGATGGGATTGGCCCGCCAGCGGTAATAGGGCTGGCGGGCGAGCTTGAGTACCCGGCACGTCACCGCGACGGGGACCCCGTCGTCGGCGAGCTCACTTACGAGCGGGTAGACCCTTTTCCCGGCAGATTGGCCTGCGACAAATACGCGGTGGCCCGGCGCAGGACCTCGTTTTCCTGCTCCAACAACTTGATCCGACGCCTCGCATCCCGCAGCTCAGCGGACTCGCCGGTGCTCTTGCCGGGCTTGGTGCCCTCATCGATATCAGCTTGGCGCATCCACTTGTGCAGCGTCATCGGGTGCACACCGAAATCGGTGGCGATCTGCTCGATCGTTACACCGTCGTCGCGGTTGCGAGCGACCCGCACGACGTCGTCGCGGAACTCTCGGGGGTAAGGCCTGGGCACAAGGACATCCTTCCAGCTCACCCGTCCCGGGCAAGCCAACTCAGATGTCACCTATTCGTGCAGCAGACCCCAGGCATGCCCACGACGACTATGTCGGGCCAGGCGACGTGAACCGCCTCAGCGTTCGCAGTGCGGTTGCTCGCGTTGAGACCCCGTAGCACTTTCGTCAATGGCATTGCGGATCGATGCGTGTTTATCGTCCGACGAAAAGTGATCGTGCTGGCCCCAGAGTGCAAGAGGTGTGTCGGAATTGGAGGAACTGGCTGGCAGGGATGGCTTGGTGGCAAGCGGGGCGGGTTACTCGGCAGTGACGACAGCGGCCGGGGCGCGCCATCGGAAGTGACGCTGAGCGACGCGCGGAACTGAGACGAATGTGGCTGTGGTCGTGGACCAAACCTCGTGTTGCTTCGTAGGTTGTCGACATGACTGCTGTGTCGAAACTGGAGGCGCGTCGTCGCGCCGTCGAGGCGCAACGCCGAGCGAACGAAGTGCGAGCGCAGCAGGACCGTGCCAACGCCGATGACGCGACCGCCGTTCGGGCGTTGATCGGACGCCTGCAGGATGTGGACGAATGGCAGGCCCGTCGCGTCGCGCAGTCTCGCCAGCAAGCGGAGGCGGAGGCGCAGCGCAGGCGCAGCCGCTATTACGCGGAAGCCTGTGCATCGATCAAGGACATGCGGGAACGTGGCGCGACGTTGGCGGCTATCGCCGAGCTGGTCGGTGTTGATGTCAGAGAGATACGCGCGCTGCTGCGCAGCAAGGCGGCGAAAACCGTTAAGAAGCAACCGGCTGCGCGCGCTGATGCATGGCGCGACGCTCGTGTGGACACGGAGTGGCCGCGGTGCGTGCGATGCGATGTGTTGATGATGGATCCTGAAGACAGGCCACGTCGCGGACGCCGCCGGCTCTACTGCTCGGACACGTGTCGGCGCGACTCATCTGCTGCACGCATGGCTGCCGAGCGCCACGGAACGCCGATCCGCGTCGTCGAGGTGCCGAGGGCCGGTTCCGCGACCGACCTCGCCCTGACGCCTGAAGATTCACCGGCTCCTGTCCCTGTCAGCGCGCTCGACGCCGCAGACATTGCCTCCCGGGACGAGCGGGCGCTGTGCACGCTGCTAGCGAGGCTCACGGAACGGGCACGGCACAAGGACCTCGACCGAGCGACTCTGACGGCGGCGCGTGATCTCGCCAAAGCTGTTTATCCGTATCGCGCCTGAACGGCTCAGCAACCGTATCGATCATCTGGTCGTCAACGCCCGTTGTGCCCGCGTGATGCGCGCTGCGTAACCTGGGTCACGTGGCAGATAACCCGCCAGGCAATCGATGTGCGTCCTGCGCAACATCGGCATCGGCGTTGCCGAGCGCCCTAGGGCGGATCCGTCGCCAGTGAGCGCAGTCGCTCGTAACCTGCCTTCTGACTCCGCGATCCGGCCGGGAGCGGACCGCGGCGTGCTTCGATAGGTACGTGGGGCCACCCTGTCCGAAATCAGCTGTGCGATTGGTGAGGCGGACACCCCGAGTGGGTCTATGCAAACCGTCCGCGCTCGAGAGTCGGCGCTTCGATGGGTACCGACGCGCGATAGAGTCGCACGGGGCATTTGTCGACCGTGAGGAAATGGATTGGTTCCCAAGTAATCCCGGCGGCGTTCAATGACTTCCGATGGGACTTCCATTCGTCGCGAAGCGGTTTCTTCTCCGACGGTCCGAAGCGGACGTCTGTCAGCACGAGTAGTCGCACACGCTTCGGATACAGTGTGGTCCCCTCGACGATCTCCAAACGAAGCTGTTCGACGTCATCGCACCAGTCCTGCGACTTCTTCGCCTTCGAAATGAGTTTGCGCAGAGCTTCGAATACCGGACCGGCAAGCGCATCGTGCACAGCAGGCCGGCCAAGTTTGCTGGCAAGGCGCTGTCCGAGAATGAGCTCGTCCTCAATCGAGGCGAACCCCACGACCGGATTCCTGCGCAGCGAGCAAACCCTTGCTGACCGGAACGATCGCGCGCAGGTCCACGGCCCAAACCGCTCCAGGAACCGGAGGCTCACTTAGCCAGACGTAGTCGGAGAGCTGATGGTCTTTGATCTGCTGGACCTTCTCCGTCGAAAAGACTGAGATGTCGCGTACCGGGCATGCCTGCACCAGCGGATGCCGCATCCCGGGACCGCCCGCAATGTCGCAGGTCTGTGACACCACCGCGGCATACCCGCTGTCGCTCAATGGTGCTGACCGAGCACGCACCTCACCCAACGCTCCATCGGCAGCGGGTTCTCCGGTTACAGGGTCATCTACCCACGCTGGGACGATCCATGCGCCGCGATCCATCGGGAGAAGATGCCCTTGCCGCCACCGCTCCAGAGCGAGAAGCGTGTGCGGGGGCCATCGCTCCGGCAGGAGTCGATCAATAGTCACCGGGCGAATCCGTCCTCGACGTTCTCGGTCACCACCGGACCACCGGTTCGAATGATCGGTGTCTCGACGTGTTCGGCGATCCCCTCGTATACCGAAGTGCCGATCTCTCGCCGAGGGAACGGCGTCCGATCCACAGCCAGGTCAACGAGGTCGTCGAACCGGCCGTCGAGTAGTGCGGAGGCTCGCTTCTTGTCGGCACGCAGCCACCTGTTCATCGGCTGGTCCAGTGTGCTGCGGAGGTCGTCGACGGCGTCCGCCAACTCCCACAGTCCACCCAAGCTGGCTACACGGGGCCGGCTGGCGGGGGGCTTTGCCGCCCACGAGTGGAACGTGCGCTTGTTGATGCCGGTGGCCTTGAACATCTCCTTCTGCGTTAGGCCCAGTTCGGCTCGGATTCGTTCGAAGGCATCAAGAACGTCGACCGTCTCGTCGATCTGTTGCTCGTCGGACAGCACCGTATCGATGAATGTATACGGCATCGTCAACCACAGCGCCGAGCCCGGAAGGTTCATCTGCCCGTCGAGACTCTTGAAAACTTCGACGCGAACCTGATCCCATCCGCACGGGTCGAGGGCTCCAGAGAAATGCGCGACGACATCCCGCAACCCCGGCGATGAACTCATCTCCACGAACGTGCTGGACCAGAGTCCGTCCTCGCAAGGGGCCGGGTACAGGCCCTTTTGTGCTCGGGCCCAGGAAGGTGACCGGAGCACGCGGGAGCCGGTCGGCTGCTGCTCCATGATCGTCATTTCGCGCTCCCTTCTCGAAGCTCTTTCAGGTAGGTATCGGTAACCGACGCCTGAAAAAGTGACAACGAAGTGCGGTTCAGCCGCTCCGCTGAGATGACGACCTCTCGCACGTCGAACGTGAATGAGGAGTGGCGGAACACGTCCGTATCGAGTAGATACTGCACGCACTTGCCCGAATCATCGCGAACTGGTCCATGCCGCAGCAACGCGCCGTGATGATCATCAAGCCGGATCTCCACCTGCTGTTGAGCACCTCGAACACTGCCGCCGAACACTGGGTTAAGCACAGGGCCCAGAAGGGTGTCGTCGATCCGGCCACGCCAAGCCTCTGCAGAGTTGAACCCACTGTCATGGAAGCGGTCGACGTACCGCAGACCGATGCGGTGCACCAACGATGGCTTGACTAACCGTCCGAGAGATTCGACCAGAACGGTTAGCGGAGCCTTCATGCTGGTACGCCATCGCTCGTAGCGGTTGACCTGCATGATCAGGATGTCGGGCATGAGCGTGACGTGTGCTCCGTCCGCGGAAGCAATTTGCCACCCACTGGACTCCGCTGCCACCTGGGAAACGCCGTTGGCCCCGAAGTCGATCCTCATCTGCTGTTGGACGGTGGGTTGAATGCTCGGGAAGTCCACCCCCGTGTTCTCCACAAGGTCGTCCCGGAAAGCAGCGGCGACCTCCGGTGTGATCTCGTCGGTACGGGCGGTATACCGGATCTCGATCACTGCGACTTCGAGGGGAGCGTTTCCGAGCAGGGTCGGATCGGCCGAGGGCAGCCCCCCCAATGGAACGTCCTCAGCTGGGCGAAGTGTGTGTGGATCGATGGTCATACTGTCCTGTCCATAGAGATGCACCTTAGATGCACCTACCGACAAGTGTAGGCGCTATCGTCAGAGATGAGGAGCAGGAGAGGCAGCGCCCCCGGTCCGGAAATAGCGAACGCGGCTTCAAGGGATCTATGCGCCGCTCGATCGCATCTCGTCTGTCGACACGGGAGTGCGAAAGGCCATTTCGAAGCGGATGGTGCCGCCGCAAAACGGAACCTACCTAAGGACGGCTTAGGCGCAGTGTGCTGCTCTGCCGCCGTTGGGCCGGCCCGCACGCCGTCAGAGAGCCATTTGCCCTTCCAACACCGTGGGCTGTCAACGCGGCGATCTCGGCAGGTAGGTCAGCCGCGAACCGGAGCTCCAGCTCGTCGAGCACGTCCCGACGCGCCGCTGTAAGTAATAGAGCTGAATCGTCACGATGGGGGAGAACTCCGTGATCGCGCACATAGCAATCTGTGACGGTATCGATGAGGTCGTCCAGTGAGCTGGTGAGAAGGAGCGCGTCGTCGCCGGCGTGGCTCTCTGCGAACTCCGCGCAACGGTCGCTGGACCATGTTGCCGGATAAGTAAGTTCTGACAGATACAGCTGCTTGATGGCCGCCTCCAATCGGCCGGACCACCCGTAGTCAGGCCAGTCGTGGATGACCGCCTGGGCGATCGCCTCGAATTGCGCGCTCACGGACACCAACTCCTCACGTAGAGGGACGTGGTGCTGATTGTGCCCGAAGGGTCCGGCGCAGCCGTGACGACGAGCGCGGTCATGAGGCCTCGACGTCGAGATTGTCGCCCGAATGCTTGTTCGGGATGGTCTGGTGGGGCGCCGGCAGATCTTGAACAAAGGACGACAGCTCACGCGGAGCCGAAATGCGCGAGGGACGCGAGGATTGCGAGGGTTGTTTGGCCGACACGTCTTTGTAGGGCGGATAGATGGTCCACAGCAGCACGTTCCGATGATTTCGAGCGCCATCGTCTTCGATCGCCCAACCCAGACTCCGGAGCGCAGGTGCGTGCCGTCGCAGGACGGCTGTGACATCCCGGCCGTTCCGAGGCCACTCCTTTGGTCTGCGCCAGGTGTCGCCGGTCGGCGTGACTGTCGCCAGCAGGTCGCCGCCGGACTTTCCGATGAGCGGTTCCCGGATGTGCAGCCTTAGCTGTTCGATGAACGGGTCGGCGGACAGGCTGTCCTCGGAGAGTTGACTGGCGCGTGACAAGTAACGCCGGAAGCCATGGGTCGACAGAATCTCGTCAACGGCCGCCAGCGTGCGACTGAAGTCCGCCATCCGTGGCGACACGTCGACCGAAATGGTTTCCAGCCGTTGATGAACCACGGCGGCCAGATCAAGAAGCCCGCCCAAAATGCCTGGTAGAGCCGTGCGCCACTGTTGTCGCATCGTGGCTTCCGGTTGTCGCATGTGGCGATCAATGCGTCGCAGGTCGACTGTCGCCAGTCGCTCCGCGAGGTCGGGTCGCACTGCGCCGACGTCGATGCCGTTGATGATGACGCACCGCCGGAATTTGATCACCGCGAGATCGGAGTCCGTGTACAACGCCCGTTTGACGTTGCCGTCGCCTGTGGCGGCACGGCACAGGGAATCCGACAACCAGGGCGGAATCGTCGACAGATTGTCCAAGGCAACAACCCACGACCCGGACGCCGCAGTGACCCACGAATCGGAATCACGCGGTGCCTGCCGTAGGGGAACCGGTGACGGGTCGATGAGATCGACCAGCATGCGGGTGGTTGTGCTCTTGGCGCTGCCCTGCTCGGCGAACAGCGCCAAGATCGGGTGTGGGACGTCGGTCTGGACAAGAGCGGCAATGAGGGCAGCGAGGAGGACCGGTCGGTCTTCGAAGTCGACGTTGACGAAATCCCAGAGCTTCTCGATATCCCCGCCCTGAGCCGGCAGCGGCATCGCTCCGGTCAACTTGGTGCCTAGAAAGCGCACAGGTGCCCGCTCGGTCAGCGTCCACCGGCCCTGTCGGATACGAATCACCTGGCCGTTGGGTAGTCCGGTATCGATGTAGATCGTGCCGTCATCGTCAGCGACGCGGAGGTTCAGGCGTTCGGGCGGCTTCGTGGCAGCCAATCCTTCAAGGATCAGCGTGGCGTCAGTCAGGGCCTGGCCGCCGGCGACCGCGCCGGTCTCGGCGAAGTACCGTGTGGCTAGGTCGGCGCGTAGACCGGCCTTGCCGGCGCGGAGGAGCATGACCAAGTGCGGGCGATCGCGGTCAGCTCCGAACGGCTCACCCTCATCGGAGAGTCCGAGCAGGTAGCGTTCCTGTGCCATGCCGACCAAGCGCGCGGCCACCGACTTCTTGTCCGTCTCGGTGTTGTCGCTCATAGGATTTCCTGCACACCGTGCTTATGCAGGCTGCGTTGACGAGCTATTCTCATGTGGAACTTCCGTGTCGGATGATCAGGTGGTTCGAACAAAGACCTCGGCTAGGCCCCGGGGTCTTTTTCGTGGGCGCGGTTCACGCGGCGTCTCCGCCTCCCCGCCGGGTCGCGGTTTCTTGTTCCGCGATCCATCGCAGTACCTCGTCGCGCCGGTACACGACCCGGCGGCCCAAGGTGAAACTGGCCGGCCCGATATCGCAGTGGCGCCAGTAGCGGAGAGTTCCAACGGGGACGCCGATGATGTCCGAAACCTGTTTGGCGCTCAGTAGATCCATGTAGCTGCTCCTCAATGGTGGGTTCTGTCAACGAATCCAACGGTGGTGGTGGCGCCCTGCATTTGTCCACCAGTACCCTCAACTTCGCCTACAAATTGACTCCAGCCGAACGCTTTCGTCGGCTGTCGGTGGTCGGTGTGAAACTGGCGGTAGAGGAGGTGGTCGACTTGCAGCGACGAAACCGTCGGGCTGGTGTCGAGGACCGGTGGCGTCGATCAGACGGGAGCCCCACCGCACGTAGCGGTATGGGCCGCCGCTGGTTGGCCCGTTACGTCGACGACCAAGGCGGGGAGAACACGCGTTCGTTCGACCGCAAGGTGGACGCTCAGGCCTTTCTCAATGAGATCACGGCCGCTCAGACGATCGGCACCTATGTCGCGCCGAAAGCCGGGCGCATCACCGTCCGTGAGCTGCATGGGAAATGGCTTGGCACACAGGGTCATTTGAAGGAGACGACGGTTGCGACACGCGCATTCGCCTGGTCGGGCTACGTCGAAGGCCGGTGGGCCGCGGTCGCTGTAGCCGACGTGCAATCGTCGGATATCAGGGCGTGGGTGCAGCAATTGGCGGCGGGCGGAGCCAAACCGGCCACCATCGAGAACGCGCTCAGCGTCCTGAGGCAGATCTTGGAGATGGCCGTCGACGATCGACGGATCCCCCGCAATCCGTGCACAGGAGTGAAGTCGCCGCGACGACAGCACCGAGCGCGGGGCTACCTGACACACCAGCAGGTGGAGCTTCTGGCCCGCGAGGTCGGCGAGTACGCCGTTGTTGTTCGATTCCTGGCCTACACCGGGCTGCGCTGGGGCGAGATGGCAGCGCTACGGGTGGAGTCCTTCGACATGCTCCGCCGGAGGGTAAATATCCGTGAGGCGGTCGCCGAGGTCAAGGGACGTGTGGTGTGGTCGTCACCCAAATCCCACGAGCGTCGCTCGGTGCCCTTCCCTGCGTTCCTTGCTGATCCGCTGGCCGCGATCATGATCGGCAAGCGACGAGACGATTTGGTGTTCACGTCACCCGGCGGAGCATTGTTGCGAGTGTCGACGTGGCGGCCGCGGGTGTTCAACATGGCTGTCCAACGGCTTCAGGAAGCAGACCCGGCGTATCCCACCGTCACGCCTCACGACCTTCGTCATACGGCAGCGTCCTTGTCGATCAGCGCCGGGGCCAACGTCAAGGCTGTTCAGACGATGCTGGGACACGCTTCTGCGGTCTTGACCCTGGATACGTATGCCGACCTGTTCCCCGACGACCTGGAGCAAGTTTCGGTTGCACTAGATGCCGCGCGAATGCGGTCTCTGGCAGCCACTGCGGACCAGCTGCGGACTGGGAAGTAAGAAGGCCCCGACCGGAATTCCCGGTCAGGGCCTCTACCTGCGATCACACGAGTCGGGGTGGCGGGATTCGAACCCACGACCTCTTCGTCCCGAACGAAGCACGCTACCAAGCTGCGCCACACCCCGTGTGAAGCCTCGACAGCGTATCGCACCGTCCCGCCGGTGATCCAAACGCGCTGCCCAGAGGCCCTGACGGGGTACAGGTCACTAGGCCGGCGGCAACATGAAACGCCCCACATTCCGGCGTGGGAAGCTGCAAACACCGCCGCGAATAGGCAGACTGGCTAATAACGTATCGCAAGGGAGCCAGATCATGACGCTGTTAGGCGGAGCGGTGTATGCCGGGTTCTTCGCTCTGGCCGCGTTGTGGCTGATGGCCACCAATCCCGACACCGTCGAAGAGCGCGCTCACGCGAACGCGCAGCGGCAGGACCGCTCGAAGTCGGCCGGCGCCGCTGCCGGACCGGTCGGGTCCAGCCCATGCTGCGCCGGTCAGTCGGCGCAGAAGTAGGCGCCGCCGCCCGCATACCGGCCGACGACGTGGTTACCGATCCGCGACCGGGAAACGCCAGGACTGGGAGCCGCGGAGATCGAGCCAGACGTCGGTGGGCGTCTGCACCAGCCTGGCCAGGACCGCTTCGCAGTTCGGACAGCGCACCACGATGCCCGGGGCGCGGTGATAGACGTGGCTCTGGGCAAAGGCCGCGATGCGACCACATTTCGCGCACGTCAGCATCGCGGTGGTGACGTCGACTCCGAGTGCCGCTGCGAAGGCACCGGCAGCGGCGTTGCCGTCGATATGCGTGGGTTGTGTCATCGATCCTCGTTTCTGGACTCATTGCTGGGCCCGAACCGCTCCGTCCGGATAGCTGAGGGCTGATGCCCATGCTTGATCAGCAAGGTGGTTACCGATTCCACGAACCCGGTTGGTCCGCAGACGTAGATGCAGACCCCGTCGTCGGGCCCCCACCCCGGCGCCGCGAGGTCACTGGACGCGATTCGCCCCGGGGGCCGTTCGGTCTGCGGCGTGGCCGTGCGGGTGTGGACCAGGACCACCTGTAACCAATCGCATTCCCGCTCAAGTCGGTCCAACTCCTGGGCGTAGTAGACGTCGGCCGGACTGCGCACCGAGTAGACCAGGTGAAAGCTCGCTGCACCGGCCACAACCCGCTGGCGCAACATGGCCATCAACGGCACGATTCCCGCTCCGCCGGCGACGAGCAGAACCCGAGTCGCCTCGCCCGGTCGCCAGACGAACCAGCCGCCGATCGGTCCGCGAAGTTCGATCTCGTCGCCGGCGGTGAGCCCGGTCAGGTAGGGCGAGACCTCCCCGTCGGGGATCTGCTGGATAGTGAGCTCGATGCGCTCACCATCCGGCGGCTTGCTCAATGAGTAGCTGCGCTGTGCGCTGTATCCGTCCTCGGCGGTCAGCTTGAGGTCGATGTGCTGCCCGGCCAGGTGACCACCCCAGCCCGGCACCGCCAATCCGATGGTGCTCGCGGACGCGGTCTCGGGCCGAGCGTCCAATACCCGCGCGACTTGCCAATGCAACCTCGGTTTCGGAGCGATATCCACGATCGCTTCAATCCCCGGCGTAGCGTTGCTCTCGCCACGGGTCGCCATAGTTGTGATAACCCAGACTCTCCCAGAATCCCGGATCGTCATCGGCCCGCAATTCGATGGATCTCACCCACTTCGCGGGCTTCCAGAAGTAGAGATGTGGCACCAGCAGCCGCGCTGGGCCACCGTGGACCGCGCTGAGCGGCATGCCGTCGTACTCGTAGACGAGCCAGGCCCTCTCGCCGAGAAGATCGCGCAACGGAATATTGGTGGTGTAGCCGCCATAGGAGCGGATCAAAGCGAATTGCGCTGCAGTCCCGGTTGATTCGAGAATGGTGTCCAGCGAGACACCTCTCCACCGAGTATTCAACTTGGACCACTTGGTGACACAGTGGATGTCGACCGTGATCGTCCGGCTCGGCAGCAGGTTGAGCTGGGCCCACGTCCACTTGTGGACGGTGCCGCGCTCGTCGCGGATGGTCAATCGCCAGCGCTCGATGTCGACGTGCGGTGTTGGTCCGGTCTGCAACACAGGAAAGTCCGCCGTCAGATGTTGACCGGGAGGCAACTCAACGACCGTCTCGGTGCGGCGTCCGTGAAATCCCTTGTTGACAATACTCATTGGAGCTCCGTTAGGTGGACGATCAGTGGGACGGACCCGTTGACCCAGTGTGGGCTGCAGGCCAGCAGCGTGCCCCGGTGTCGGTCAGTACACGCCGGACGGCGCGTTCGATACTCGGCCCGTCGATCCCGGCCTTCGCCAGCAGCTCAGCGGGTGTTCCCGATCCGGGCATGATGCGAACCGCCAAGTGCTCCAGTTGAAGTGGATATGACATCTCGCCGCTAAGGGCTTCGAGCACGGCCGAGCCCAGACCTCCCTCGGGGTGATGGTCTTCGGCGATGACGAGCCGTCCACGAGTATGTCTGACAGCATCGGCGAGCCCCTGCCGATCGATCGGCTTGAGGGAGTACATGTCGATGACGCGAGCGGCGATTCCCTCGCGTTCCAGCGAATCAGCAGCAGCCAGGCACTGGTGGACGGTGACACCGGCCCCGATGAGCGTCACCTGGTCGTCATCGGTGGAACGCAGCGTCTGGGAACCACCGATGGTGAATGTCGCGGTGGGCTCGTAGAGGACGGGGTAGGCACCGCGGGTGGTTCTCAGGTAGCGGATGCCCCGGCCTTCGGCCATCGCGTGGACCAGTGCGGCGGTGCTCGTCGCATCGCTGGGGTAGAGCACAGTCGCGCCGTGGATGGACCGCATCATCGCGAGGTCCTCCAGTGCCATCTGGGAGGGTCCGTCTTCGCCGATTTCGACGCCGGCGTGGGATCCGGCCAGACAGATGTTCGCCCGCGACACAGCGGCCATGCGGATGAAGTCATGGGCACGGGTGAAGAACGCAGCGAACGTTGAGGCGAACGGAATGTACTGCTGAACACTGAGTCCAACAGCGGATGCGACGAGCTGCTGCTCGGCTATGAACATTTCGAAATAGCGGTCGGGATAGCTGTGGGCGAATTCTGCGGCACCGGTCGAATTGCTCACCTCGCCGTCCATGGCGACGATCCGGGGGTTGGCTGCACCCAACGCCACCAGCGCCGCCCCATAGGCGGTTCGGGTGGCGACGTTGTCTCCCAGTGTGTAGACCGGCAGGCGTGGTGCATGTTTGCCGCGCCCTATCGGAGTGCTGCGCTCACGCGGTGCGGGCTTGAGCCCGGTGACGGTCAGGTCCGAGACGTGGCCGAGTTCAGCCAGGGCGCGCTGCGCCATCTCGGCGGGGAGCGCCTTTCCGTGCCAGCCTTCGCGATCTTCGACTTCACCGAATCCGCGTCCCTTGATGGTCCGGGCGAGGATGACGGTAGGCACTGCTTCAGACGCGCGCGCGGTTGTGAGCGCTCGGTCGATCTCGTCGAGAGCATGCCCGTCGATGCTGATGGCCCTGGCGCCGAATGCCTCGACACGTTTCGCGTAACTCTCCATATCCCAGCCCAGTTCGGTCGGTCCGCGTTGCCCGAGCCGGTTGACATCGACGATGACGGTGAAGTTCGCCAGCGCGTAATGGCCGGCCTTGTCGAGCGCCTCCCAGACCGATCCCTCGGCGGTCTCGCTGTCGCCGCACAACACCCACACGTGAAACGGCGACTTGTCGAGGAATTTTCCGGCGAGCGCAACGCCGACGCCGTTGCCGATTCCCTGCCCCAGGGAACCGCTGGCGACATCGACCCACGGCAGCACCGGCGTCGGATGGCCCTGTAGGCGAGAGCCGAACCGGCGGTAGCCCGACATCAATTCGGTGTCGGTGATCGCGCCCGCGGCCTTGAACGCGGCGTACAACAGGGGCGACGCGTGGCCTTTGGACAAGATGAAGTGATCGTTGTCCGGATGGTCCGGCCGATCCCACAGGTAGCGCAGATGACGCGCGAGCAATACGGCCATCAGATCGGCAGCGGACATGCTCGAGGTGGGGTGTCCGGAACCAGCGCGAGTGCTACAGCGGATCGCGTCGGCCCGCAGCTGCGTGGCCAGCTGTGCAACGAATGTCATCGATGCTCGCCCGTCGGTCAACTCAGTCATCGCATGTTCCTTCTGACAGTGGATGTGCGGGGCCGGGGTAGGAGTCGAGCAACTTTCGCCAGGCTGCTTCGAACTTGGCGACGCCGTCGTGCTCGAGCAGGCGGAAGACGTCCCTGACGTCGACGCCGACCGCACCGATGTTGTCCAGCACAGTCTGGGCGGTGGCGGCCGTCCCGCTGATGGTGTCGCCGTTGATCACTCCGTGATCAGCGAGCGCTTCCAGGGTCTTTTCCGGGATGGTGCTGACGGTCTGGGGTGCAACCAGCGCGGTGATGTACTTCGTGTCCGGATAGGCGGGGTTCTTCACACCGGTGGATGCCCATAGCGGGCGCTGAGCATGGGCCCCGCCGTAGCTCAGTGCGGCGTAGCGCTGTTCGTTCTGGAACACCTGCTGGAAGGCCGCGTAAACGAGCCGGGCATTGGCGATTCCTGCTTGTCCGCGCAGCGCCAGTGCGGCCTCCGTGTCGATGGCTTCCAGCCGCCAGTCGATTTCGGTGTCCACGCGGGATACGAACAGCGATGCCACGGAATGGATTCGGGCGAGGTCGTGGCCGACTTCTTGCGCGCTTTCCAATCCGGCCAGGTAAGCGTCCATCACCTGGCGGTGGCGCTCAGCGGAGAAGATGAGCGTCACGTTCACTGAGATGCCCTGGGCCACTGTGGCCGTGATGGCCGACAGGCCGGCCGGGGTGGCGGGGATTTTGATGAACAGATTGGGGCGGTCGACGATCTTCCACAGTTCGACGGCTTGGCAGACCGTCTTGTCGGCGTCGTGGGCCAGCCGTGGATCGACCTCGATCGAAACGCGCCCGTCGACGCCGCCGGAGGCAGCCCATTGCGGGTGTAGGACGTCGCAGGCGTGCCGAACGTCATCAGTGACTAGGGTGCGGATCGCCGTTTCGGCGTCGGCGCCCTGGTGAACAAGGATGGCGACCTGCCGGTTGTAGTCGTCGCCGCCTGAGATCGCGCGTTGGAAGATCGAGGGATTGGTGGTGACGCCGACGACGCTTCTGGTGTCGATCAAGTGCTGCAGGTTGCCCGAGATCAAGCGGTTACGGGACAGGTCGTCCAGCCAGACCGACACGCCGGCCTCGGACAACGCAGCCAGCGCGGGGTTCTGCGTCATGTGGTCGATGCCTTCTGCCGCTGCCGGCGCCATTGCCTGATCCGGGAGGCGATCCGCGCGGCGGCGATAACGATGACCGGCCCGTACCCGGCGGCGAGTAGGTGCCGTTCCCGCGGCGTCATAGGCCGGCGTCGGGAACTGGGCTGATCACTCATGACGACGAGCCTCAAACGTGGTGGCTCAACTCTGCCACCGTGGTGCGAAGTGCTGCTGAGCTCCGGGTTCATCGATGATTCCCCTTCTCCCGTTGCGATTTTCGAATGATCTGACCTCGTGATGGGTCGACTCGTGATCGTCTAATGAGCGTGACCCGGACGCCGGTGACTGTCATCACCCGCCAACACCATTCACCCGGGTGATAACTCAAACCCGGCCACGCGGGTCAGCGGGTGGCGTTGTCATTCGGGCCGGAGAACTCCTCGCTGGCCGAGAAGCGTGCGATAGACGACGGGGCCACCCCCAGCGATACCAGCGGACGTGCGAACCACAGCTCAGTCAGGTAGGCGATGAGAACGGCCAGGCGGTTCGCGGCGCTGGGTATCGCATAGAGGTGGTAGGCGCGCGTGACCAGCTTGGCCAACCGGCCCGACAGGTGGATGTTGAGCGGATTGGCGACCGCGAAACCCGGGCCCAAGTCGACAACTGTGCCCAGGTCACGATGCCGGTAGTTGCGCGAGGTCCCGTGACCGAGGCTGGCGGCGACATTGACGGCGAGGGTTTTGCCCTGGCGGGTGGCGTGTTGGGCAGTGGGCGGGGTGATGCGCCCCGGCGCGGTGACGTCGTTGACTGCTGCCGCGTCACCGCCGGCAAATACGCCCGGCATGCCGGGAACGCTGAGGTCGGCGCCAACCGTGAGCCGGCCGTTCTCGGTCGGCAGGCCCAGAGTCGCGATCAGCGGGCTGGCCACGACGCCGGTCAACCAGGCGACGGTGTATGTGCCGATTCGGGTGCCGTCGGTGAGGATCACGTAATCGGGCCCGACCTCGGTGAGGGTGGCGCCCATCATTATCCGCACACCGCGGCCGCGCAATACGGACTGGGCCTTGGCCGCGAGCTTCTGCCCGATCTCGGGCATCATCCGGCCGGACCGTTCAACCAGGATCAGCTGGATTTCGCCCGGATGAAATCCGAACTTGCGCCCGGCCGCCTCGGCCATCGCACACAGCTGGGCGATCAGCTCGGTTCCCGAGTACGACGCCCCCACGACCACAACGGTTCTCCGGGCCTGCGCGCGTAGCGGATCGCGATCGGCGCGGGCCAGCTCGAACTGTTCGAGGATGTGGTCGCGCAGATACAGGGCTCCGGCGATGGATTTCAGGCCGCGGGCATGCTCGGCGAGGCCGGGAATATCGAAGCGACGAGTGATCGAGCCCGGCGTGAGAACGAGTCGATCCCAGGCCAACTCCTGGCTGGCGCTTTCCTGGTCGCGGAAACACAGCGTCCGCTGCGGGAAGTCGACCAGATCGACGTAACCGCGGATCAGCCTCACTCCGGGCAGGTTGTCGGCCAAGGGAATCGTCACGAACCGTGGGTCGACCGTCCCTCCCGCCACGTCGGGCAACAGCGGGGTGTACAGCAGATAATCCACCGGTGAGATGAGCGTGACGGTGGCCGATGATTTATGGCGGCGCAGCAACGCGGTGAGTCGTCGCGCGCATTCGAAGCCCGCAAACCCGCTGCCCACGATCACTACTGAGGGGCGGTGGTTGTCGTGTCGGATCATGCTCGGCTCCACTTCCACCGGCGAACGCTGCGGCGAGCCATGCCGGATGTGTTCGATCTGCCCCTGTGAGGGTGCTCATCTGTAGTAGCCCCGCGGTCGCCGCTGATCACCTGGAACTGCTGTAGGCGTATGTCGGCGTGCATCTTTCGCAGCTGCACTTCCGCCGGGCTACCGGAATAGCCGTGCAGCCAGCTTGTCAGCGCCGAGAGTACCGTCACGGGCAATCTCGTCCGGCTTGAAATGACCGCGGTGAGGATGTGCTCGATCGCGAGATAGCTTTCTCCGCTGCCTAATTCGACGAAAAACCCAGTGCGTTCAACATCGGCCAGGCACGACGCGGCCGCATCCACGAGCAGCCAGGCCATCTCCGCATCCGAGACGGTGCGGGGCTCGATTCCGGTAGCCGGATTCACCGACGAGGCACTGCTTGATCGGCCAGGTATTACCGATGAGGCCAGCGCGTTTCTCATCTTCGGGTCCTTCCCGGTCTCTCGGATGACGGCGGTACGGTGCTCGATCGTGACTGCCGAGATCCGCTGTCACTCAGGCTGCCGTGGCAGTGGGTGAGCCGTCATCACCCGGGGATGTCATTCGCCCGGGTGATATCGGGACCGCTGACGGTGCTCCCGGGGCGCACGGACTACAGCAGACCCAGTTCTCGAGCTCGGCTGACCGCCGTGCTGCGGCTTTCAGCCTGGAGTTTGCGGTAGACGGCGCGTTGGTGCGTTTTCACAGTGTTGAGGGAGACATAAAGCCGCTCTCCGATTTCACGTCGTGACAGGCGGGTGGCCAGTAGGCGGAGAACTTCGAGTTCTTTGGGGGTGAGTTCTTCGCCGGGTATGCAGCCTTGTCGACGCGAGTTCGCCGTGAGGCTCGAGTCGCGCCGGGGTGATGTGAGCGGTGTTGGACCAAGCGCGGCAGCCGAGCGACTGCGCATCAGCGCATCGATTTCGTCGCGAGTGGCTTCGGCTGTGGTGGTGTCGCCGAGGTGTCCGAGGATGCGGGCTTTGACGTGCAGCGCCTTGGTCACCTCGAGGACTGCGCCACCTTGTCGTGCTGCGGTGACGGCGATATCGGCGGCGGCCAGGGCCGCGGCACACTGACCGCGCCGGTCCAGCAGTGTGGCGGTGGCGAGGGAGACCATCACATCGATGAGGTGTTCTGCGTCGGTGAGGCCGGCGGGGCTGCCAGACGCCCCGCGGATGTGATTCTCGGCCTCGGGGAGCTGTTCTTGTTCGGCTGAGATCATCGCCAGGTAGCCCAGGGCGCAGATGCGGGCCCGTCGGTCGTCGGCTTCGGTGGCCAGCTGCACGGACCGACGGAGGGCTGTTTGGGCTTCGCGAGTGCTGCCGGAAAAGTACAGTGCGGACCCGTAGACGCAGTAGGCGCTTGATCGCCCCGGCGGCGTATCGCCCAAATCAAGGGTGATCGCGTGGCGAGAGGTCTCAATGGCCGAGGCCAGGTCACCGGTTTTGAACGAGTGAACTGCGCGCAAAACGGCGATTTCGGCATTGAGGGCAGGGCTGTTCTGCTCTGCCACAGCGGCGTGGAGGGTTTCGATTCCGTCGGCAGCGTCGTCAAGTCGGCCCAGATGCAGCGCGATCCAGATCCGGGCCACGCTGAGCCGCGGATCTCGCGAGACCGTCTCCTGGGGAAGCAGGTCCAGATAGCGGCTGACGGTGGAAACGCCACCCGCGTTGAATTCCTCGGCCCAATCCGCAGCGATGAGATCAGCACTGTGTGCGATATCGCCGGCAGCAATGAGGTGACGCACCGCTTCATCGACCAGGCCTTGTCCTTCAAACCAGGCCGCTGCCCGCCGGTGTAGCTCCGGCACGAGATCTGGTTCGGTGCGGTGCAACTCAGCGCGAAGCAACTCACCGAACAGTTGGTGATAGCGATACCAGTGACGGGACAGATCCAACGGCACCACGAAGAGGTTCTCGCGCTCGATTCGGTTCAAGACCGCAGCCGAGCCGGTGGTTTCCAGTACTGCGTCGCACAGGTCACCGCTGAGCCTGTGCAGCAGCGCGGTCCGCAGCAAGAAGCTACGTAGATGTGGTGGCTGACCCTCGAGAACTTCGGCCATCAGGTAGTCGACGATATGACGGTTGTCGCCCGCGAACGTGGTGATGAACGCTGCGGAATCACTGCGGCCCACCAGCGACAGGGCAGCCAGATGCAGTCCGGCGGCCCAGCCCTCGGTGCGGCGGCACAGCAGTTGGACGTGGGTGTCGGCCAACCCCAGTCCGAGGACTTCGTTGAGTAGGTGCTCGGCTTCAGTGCCCTCGAAACGTAGATCGTCGGTTCGGATCTCCATCAGATCGCCCTCGGCTCGCAGCCGGGCCAACGGCAGCACCGGGTCTGAGCGGGTGGCCATCACCACGTGAAGATTGGTCGGCATCCGGTTGATGACGAAGGCCATCTGTTCATGGACTGCGCTACTTGCCACGAGGTGGTAGTCGTCAAGGATGAGCACCAACGGGTACTCCAGGGCAGCCAATTCGTTGAGCAGGCTGGGCAGAACGACTCGCAGCGGGTCTGCCCCCATCCGCAGCAGCTCGAACGCGCGATTGCCCACCCCGGGATTGAGCTCTTGCAGGGCGGCTATGGCATACATCCAAAACCACACCGGGTCGTTGTCGGACGTATCGAGCGATAGCCAGCTGAACCGGCGGCCGGCGTTGCCGGCAAGCACCCACTGCGCCAATAATGTCGTCTTTCCCCAGCCCGCGGGCGCACTCAGCAACGTCAGTCTGCGGTCAAGTCCCGCCGACAATGCCTCTAACAACGCAGCCCGGTGAACGAGCTGACTGCCGATCGTCGAGACGTGCAGTTTCGTGGCGAGTAGGGCGGCACGCGGATCGGCGTATCCGACGGCGGCATCGTCGCCTGACCCGCCGTGTTCACCGCGTCCAGGTGAGCCGATCACGTCCGGACGCTGAGCTTCAGTCCAATCGAGCACCCAGGCCACAGCTCCGGGGGTGGGGGCGACCTGGGCCGACGCTGAGGTCTCAACGCCCCAGTTGACGCCCACCAGGCCGGGCGGGCTCGTCCTACGGGCCGACCGCGGTGACCCGATGGATTCAGATCCGCTCCCCTGATCGGCCGTTGCCGCACGCTGGCGGTGGCCGTTTGGGCCGGCTGGCTCTTTTCCCTCCACCGATCCGGTGAGTTCGGCGTCGGTCGTGTCGATCTTCCGTCCGCTCATGGTGATCTTCCTTGCCTCGACAGGTCTGCTCCTGCGGTTCATGAGATCGCCGCGCGCGGGTGGTGAGCGTCTCAACATGAGGTGCGAGAACGTATCAAGATGAGACGCTCGAACGGCCGATAGCGGCTGGCGAGCGTCGTGCTCCTTGGTGCCGGTTGGATATCAGTCCTTTTCCGAGCACCGCCCGCAGCGCGGGCGTACAGTTAGCTGTTCGGGGAATTTCAACATCTGAAAGTAGGGGCCACGCGTCTCAGCGCGGCGGTCGAGGGCTGGCGGCCGCCGTTGCGACGGTGGACCGGTGTCCAGATAGTTGGAGGATGGGTTCGCAGGCAGTTGGCGCGGCCGAATTCGAGCGGGCCAGGGAGAGATTCCGGCCCGTAGCGTCTGCTGACCCCGAGGTACCGGTCGGTGAGACGATCCTGCGGCCGGGCGTGTTGGACTCCTGGCGGCGCTCGCAGGTCCTCCAGGTGGACCCGGACCGGGTTGAGCTGCCCTTCATACGCCCACCCCACACGGATTCGCGGTTGGCGCGTGCGGCGGCGCCGGTCTTGCAGCGTGTCACCGAAGATTTGGCCGCGGAAGCGGTCGGAGTCATCCTGACATCGACCGACGGTGTGGTGCTCGAACGAAAGGCCCCAGTAGTCTCCATTCTCGACGCATTGGACAGGATCAGCCTCGCGCCGGGCTATAGCTTGGCCGAAGAAGTGGCGGGCACCAACGGAATCGGCACAGCGCTGGAGACCGGAAAGCCTGCCTTCGTCGGCGGCGGTGAACATTACGTTGCGATGTTCAATGATTTCGCGTGTGCCGGGGTACCGATCCGCAATCCGATAACCCGCAGGGTGGTCGGTGCGGTCAATCTGAGTTGTCTGGCCGGCCAGTCTGACCCGCTGATGCTCGCGCTGGCCACGAGTGCCGTCCACCACATTGAGGATCGCCTGAGGGCCATGGCTCATGAAGCCGAGACCGCCCTGCTGCAGGCATACCTGACACAGACCAGGCAGTCATCGAGCGGTGTGCTTGCCCTGGGCGGCGACGTGGTGCTGATGAACGCCTATCTGCGTCGGGTACTGAGCGGAAGCGAGCGGACCGCGCTGGTCGAACACGCCTCGGATCTGCACACCTCCTTGCTCTCGGCCACCGCGCTGGTTGTTCTGCCGACCGGGCGCATCGTGAAACTCGCCACCGCCGAACGGTCGACGATGCGGGGCGGGCGCACCAATGTCGTTTTCCACGTGGCTCTTTGCGCCGAGGCCGGATCGCAGAAGCCCGCCGCCGGCAACTCGTCGCGCACGTACATCCCCGGCCTGGCAGGCCGCAACAGTGCCTGGCTGCGTTGCTGCGACCAAGTGCGCCAATGCTGCATCAGCCGAGATTGGGTAATAGTTGAGGGCGAGAAAGGATCCGGTCGGGCACGGCTGGCCCAGGCGGTCGGGCAGCAGGTGAAGTCGGGCCGAACCGTTCGGGTGGTGCGCCCCGAAACATTTCCGACAGCCGCGAGTCTGGTCGCCGAGCTGGCGGCATTGTCCGGCGATGACGATTTCGCCCTGGTGATAGCCGACGTGGACGACATCGAACCGGACACGCTCGGACCGATCGCATCGATGCTGGCCGCGCGTGCGGATCGGGGATGGATCGCGGCGACCAAGAGTTCCGCATCGTCTTCGGAACCGATCGAGCCACTGGCACCGCTGTTCGCCCGAACCGTCACCGTCCCCGCGCTGCGACACCGGATAGACGACCTCGAGGAGCTGGTGCCGTTTCTGCTGCGTGAGATCACTCGCGGTGCCGATGTGGTGTTGGCGCCGGATGCGATGCGCCAACTCGGTAGGCTTCCCTGGCCGGGTAACGTTGCTCAGCTACGTCGAGTTCTCGCCGACACCGTTGCCCGTCAAAGGTCTGGCACCATCAACGCCGATACGTTGCCGCCGGAATGCCGATCGGTAACCCGCCGGAAACTGACGCAACTGGAAGCCATGGAGCGCGACGCGATAGTGCGTAGCCTGCAGGACAACGGCGGCGACAAACAAGGCGCGGCCAATGCCTTGGGAATGTCACGAGCGACCATCTACCGCAAGATCCGCGACTACGGCATCGCGTGAAGTCGCGCGGCCCGGCTCTCAGCGGCGTTGCGCCAGCCAGCGTTCGGCGTCGAGAGCCGCTGCGCAACCGCTGGCGGCCGCTGTGACGGCCTGCCGGTAGCGGCGGTCGACCAGGTCGCCGGCAGCGAAGACGCCGTCGACCGAGGTGTGGGTGGTGCCGTCGCGGGTCAGGACGTACCCGCCCGCGTCGAGATCGAGCTGGCCTGTCAGGAGCTCAGATCGGGGGACGTGCCCGATCGCGACGACGACAGCGGAGACCGGCAGCTCCCGCTCGGCGCCGGTATTGAGCTCTCGTAACCGCAGTCCGGTGACCCGCTGTTCACCCAGGACGGCGGTGATTTCGGTGTTGGTCAGTACGGTGATCCTGTGGTGCGCGCGAACACGGTCAGTGGTGATCGCCGATGAGCGGAAGTCGTTGCGGCGGTGGATGAGCGTGACGTTACTTGCGATCCCGGCCGCGAAGAGCGCCTCTTCGACGGCGGCGCCCCCTCCACCGACCACCGCGACATCGTGGTCGCGCAACACCAGCCCGTCACTCTTAGCGGTGGTGGTGATACCTCGACCGCACAACGCCTTCCCGCCTGGGACACCACCAAGACCCCGTGGTGCCGAACCCATCGCCAGGATCACCGTGCGGGCGTGCCAGATCTTCTGGCCTGCGGCCACGGTCTTGACGTCACCGTCCAGTGCGAAGGCATCTGCTTGCCGGGCCTGCAGGTGGGCGCCGAGTCGCTGGGCCTGCACGCGCATCTGCTCCATCAGTAGTGGTCCGGTGGTGAAGTCGGGTACACCGGGGTAATTCTCGATGACGGCGGTGGCCATCAGGGCACCGCCGCGCGACGTGCCCTCGATCAGCACGGTGTCGAGATGTGCACGCGCGGTGTAGATCGCGGCGGTGTAGCCCGCCGCACCCGATCCGACGATGATGACGTCGTAGATCCGGCACATCCGAAAGTTCTCACAACGGCTGGATCGAGGCGGCGACCAGGCCGGCAATCAATCCGAACAGGACGTGAAGGCCGAGTGCGACCGGGACCGGATTGAGCTCCGCGACGTCACGAGAGCCCCGGTGGATGGTTCCGATGCCGACATAGTTCACGAGCCAGAGCGCCAGGCCGCCGACCACACCGGTTGCGATATAGGCGTGGGTGAACTCGTGCACCACGACAACAATCACGATGCCGAATACGGCCGACAAGATGACATGCAGGGATATGCCGACCACCGTGGCTACGCCGAACGATCTGGCTTCGTGGCGACTCGGTCCCAGAATGATCCCGCCGATTGCATTGGGAAGTGCCCAGAAGCCCCGGTTGCTCACCGCGCCGTAGGTCATTCCCAGCGCGGCGATCGCGAGTCCGCCGACTATGCCACCGATAGCGCCGGCGACGATGCCGTTCATCCATTCCTCCTTGGTTGTGTGCTCCCGGTGTCACGCACGAAGTGCGCCTCCGAGCGCAGTCGGTCGCACATGTGCGGGTAGTGCAGCTCGAAAGCCGGCCGCTCCGAACGGATCCGGGGCAGCTCGGTGAAGTTGTGCCGCGGCGGCGGGCAGCTGGTCGCCCACTCCAGCGAGTTGCCGTAGCCCCAGGGGTCATCCACGGTGACGACCTCGCCGTAGCGCCAGCTCTTGAACACGTTCCAAGTGAAGGCCAGCGTCGAGGCGCCCAGGATGAAGGCCCCGACGGTGGAGACGATGTTGAACGGCTGGAAGCCGTCGGTGGGCAGGTAGTCGGCGTAGCGGCGCGGCATGCCCATGTTGCCCAGCCAGTGCTGGATCAAGAACGTGGTGTGGAACCCGATGAATGTCAGCCAGAAGTGCAGCTTGCCCAACCGCTCGTCGAGCAGCCGGCCGGTCATCTTCGGGAACCAGAAGTAGATTCCGGCGAAGGTGGCGAACACGATGGTGCCGAACAGCACGTAGTGGAAGTGCGCTACCAGGAAGTAGGTGTCGGCGACGTGGAAGTCGATCGGCGGGCTGGCCAGCATCACGCCGGTCAGGCCGCCGGCCAGGAAGGTGACGAGGAAGCCGAGCGAGAACAGCATCGGCGTCTCGAACGTCAGCTGTCCCCGCCACATGGTGCCGATCCAGTTGAAGAATTTCAGTCCGGTCGGGATCGCGATCAACAGCGTTGTGAACGAAAAGAACGGCAGCAGGACGGCGCCGGTGGCGAACATGTGATGTGCCCACACCGCGGTCGACAGCGCAGCGATGGCCAACGTCGCGTAGACCATGGTGGTGTAGCCGAACATGGGCTTGCGGGCGAACACCGGGGTGATCTCGGAGATGATGCCGAAGAACGGCAGCGCGATGATGTACACCTCGGGATGGCCGAAGAACCAGAACAGGTGCTGCCAGAGCAGCGCTCCTCCGTTAGCCGGGTCAAAGACGTGTGCGCCGAGGTGGCGGTCGACGGCCAGCCCGAACAGGGCCGCGGTCAGCAGCGGGAAGGCCACTATCACCATGATGCTTGTCACCAGGATGTTCCAGGTGAAGATCGGCATCCGAAACATGGTCATGCCCGGTGCGCGCATGCACACCACGGTGGTGATCATGTTGACTCCACCCAGGATGGTGCCCAGACCACCCACGGCCAGGCCCAGGATCCACAGGTCTGCACCGGCGCCCGGTGAGTGCACCGCATTCGAGAGCGGAGTGTAGGCAGTCCAGCCGAAATCCGCCGGGCCTCCCGGGGTGATGAATCCCGCCAATGCGATCGTCGCACCAAAGATGAACAGCCAGAACGAGAACGCGTTGAGCCGCGGGAACGCCACATCCGGGGCGCCGATCTGCAGCGGCAGCACCAGATTGGCGAAGCCGAACACGATCGGAGTGGCATAGAACAGCAGCATCGTCGTGCCGTGCATGGTGAATAACTGGTTGTACTGTTCGTTCGACAAGAATGCCAGCCCCGGGGCGGCCAGTTCGACGCGGAGAAGCAGCGCCATCAGTCCACCGATGACAAAGAAGGTGAAGCAGGCGACCACATACATGGTCCCGATCAGCTTGTGATCGGTCGTTGTGATCAACCGGTAGATGAGATCGCCGCGGGGGCCATGCCGCCCGGGGAATGGCCGGCGGACTTGTAGGCTTCGCAGCGGCGGCGACTCAGTGGTCATCATCCGTCTCCTCAGTGGGAAATGGTCGCGGTGTACCGGTGTTGACGCGTGAAGGCCTGTCTGTGCTGCCGCATGCCCGCCGCGATCTGCTCCGGTTCGAGAGTGCAGCCAATCGGGGTGAAGCGTCATCACCCAAAGGGTTATTCACCCGGGTGAGTGGCGTGTGTGTGCCGGCGCACACAGTCACCTCGCATGCGAGGCTGGCGATTGCCTTGACAGGAAACACTTGTCGTCGCTCAGGCGGCGATAGCTGGTTCAGGGTCCCAGTTTCTCTGCAAAGAGGGTGAGGTGTCCTCATCCGCCCACGCAATTCACCCGGGTGAGAAGGACATCGGCGGAGACCGGCCCTCTTCTCACCCCTTGGCGACGGCGTGCGCGCCCGGTACCGTGGTGCAGAATTGTTGTGACAGAACGAAGTTAGCCTGGGGCGGTCACAATCATAATTTTTTGCAGACGGTTTTCACCGGGTGTACTACAACGTGAGGAGTCGGGATGGTTGATCATCGCCACGTTGAATGGGACGACGAGACGCAGCGCATCACGACGTCCCGGCTGGTGTTGCGGCACTGGCAGCTTGACGACGACCTCGCTGCGAGTGCGGTATACGGCGCGCCGGAAGTGACCCGCTGGCTATGCCCGGTGTTGCCCCCCATCGGGGACAGCACCGACATGCGTCGCATTCTGGCGTCATGGATCGGCGAAAGCGACGCGACCGGGCTGCCGTTGGGACGATGGGCGATCACCGACAAGACTTCCGGAGCAGTGATCGGCGGAGTTGCCCTGCTTCCACTTCCGCCGGGCGGCGCAGACCTGGAAATCGGATGGCAGCTGGTTCCTAAGGCCTGGGGCGGTGGCTACGGTGCTGAAGCTGGTCACGCCGTAGCCCATCGGGCATTCGAAAGCCCTGGTATCACAGAGGTCTTTGCGGTCCTGCGGGCGGAAAATCGCCGCGGTGAGGCTACCGCGCGGCGGATCGGCATGGAATGGGTCGGCGAGACCGAGAAGTACTACGACGTCACCCTGCAGGTCTACCGGCTGTTGAAAGCCGATCTTGACCTCCCGGAGCCCGCTTGCGCGCCATGAACTCGCCCGGCCCCCACCGGAGCCGCTGTTGACGGATCTGCCAATCCGGTTCCGCTAGTTTGTCCGTGCGGTCAACGCGCCGATACCGAGGGCTGGGTAGAGCCGCGGGTGCTTCGTGAGTCGTCGCCGCCGGTCGGCGCGGGGACCAGAGTCAGCAGGGTGGCCTCGGGCCGGCAGGCGAACCGCACCGGCGCGAACGGCGAGGTGCCGATCCCGGCCGAGACGTGCAGGCGCATGTGGGCGCCCCACTGCGAAGGGCCCTTGGCCCGGGAGCGGTCCAGACCGCAGTTGGTCACCAGCGCGCCGTAGAACGGGACGCACAGTTGCCCGCCGTGGGTGTGGCCGGCCATCACCAGTTGGTAGCCGTCACCGGCGAAGCGGTCCAGCACCCGCGGTTCCGGGGAGTGGGTCAGCCCGAGCCGCAGATTGGCGGTCGGGCCGGCCGGGCCGGCGATGGTGTCATAGCGGTCCCGTTCGATGTGCGGGTCGTCGACGCCGGCCGCGGCGATCCGCTGGCCCGCCACCTCGAATTCGCGACGGTTGTGGGTCAGATCCAGCCAGCCGCGTTCGGTGAACGCCGCCCGCAAGTCCTGCCACGGCAGCGGAGTGCCGTAGACGCGATGCGTCGGCTTGGTCAGGTACTTCGCCGGGTTCTTCAGCCGCGGCCCGAAGTAGTCGTTGCTGCCGAAGACGAACACGCCGGGCACTGACAGCAGATCCCCCAGGGCCTGCACCACGGCCGGCACCGCCTTCGGATGGGCCAGGTTGTCGCCGGTGTTGACCACCAGATCCGGTTCCAGACGGACCAGATCGCGCAGCCAGGCCTGTTTGCGGCGCTGGCCGGGCCGCATGTGGATGTCGCTGATGTGCAGCACCCGCAGCGGTGAGGAGCCCGGCGCCAGCACCGGCATCGTCGCCTCCCGCACCACGAAGGCGTTGCGTTCGACGATCGTGCCGTACGCCAAGAGGGCCGCGGGGCCGAGCGCAGCCGATGCGGCGACCAGGGACCGGGTCAGGGCAGGTGATGCAGCCATGGGTTTCAGACTACTGCGCGAGCGGAGACGCTCCGCGGTTACGGCGGCAACGGCGGCGCCGGTGCCGGCGGCGGCAGCAGCGGAATGGTGATCGGCGGCAGCCCCGGAATCTCCACCACGGTCGAGCCCACCGGCCCCAGCGGGCCGCCCTCCGGCGGCGGTGGGGGCGGCGGCGGGATGCCGTTGCTCACCTCGATGGTGACGATCGAACCGGGAATGGTCTGCCCGCCCGGGGAGGTGCCCACGACCGCGCCGGAGCGGGCGGTGCTGTTGACCCAGTTCGGTTGCTCGGCGACCTGGAACCCGCTGTCTTTGAGCCGCTGGCGTGCGGCGTCGACGTCCAGGCCGACGACGCTGGGCACCCGCGAGTTGGGCCCGCCGTCGACGTACCGCGGGTCGGTCGGCGGCATGATGACGTCGCCGAGGTCGGTGGCGATCGGTTTCATCGCGGCGAACCAGGTCCGGGCCGGCTCGTTGCCGCCGAACAGGTCGCCGTCCCCGCAGTGCCGCAGCGGGAACGAGCACAGGTCCGACGGCGAGCTGGAGTCGTCGAAGACGTAGTTCGCGGCCGCGTAGCGGTTGGTGAAACCCAGGAAACCCGACGAGCGGTGCGCCTCGGTGGTGCCGGTCTTGCCCGACATCGGCAGATCCCAGCCCACCGATCCGGCCGCGGGCGCCGCGGTGCCGCCGCCGGCGATGTCTTTACTCAACGCGTTGGCCAGTGTGTTCGCCAGCCCCTCGGGAACCACCCGGTCGCAGGTCTCGGTGGTGACCGCCACCTCGTTGCCGTTGCGGTCGAAGACCTTGTCGATCGGGTTCGGCGGGCACCAGACGCCGCCGGAGGCCAAGGTGGCGGCGACGTTGGACAACTCCAGCGCGTTGACCTCGATCGGGCCCAGGGTGAACGAGCCCAGGTTCTGTCGTTTGACGAAGTCGGCCAGACTCTCGTTGCTGTCCGGGTCGTAGTCGCGGGCGGTGCCCGGATCGGCGTAGGAGCGCAGCCCCAGCTTGATCGCCATGTCGACGGTGCGCCCCACCCCGACCTGGGAGATGAGTTTGGCGAACGCGGTGTTGGGCGAGGTGGCCAGTGCGGTGGAGACGTTCATCGGCGACCGGTAGGGGGCGACGTTCACCACGCACCAGGTCTCCTTGGGGCAACCCTTGGCGCCGCCGCTGCCCATGCCCTTGGTCTGGAACCGGCCTGGCACCTCGAGTTCGGCGCTGATGCCCATCCCCATCTCCAGCGCGGCAGCCACCGTGAAGGTCTTGAAGATCGATCCGGCGCCGTCGCCGACCAATGAGAACGGTTGCGGTCGCATGGTCTCGCCGATCTCACCGTTGAGGCCGTAGGTGCGGTTGCTGGCCATCGCCAACACCGGGTGGGCGTCGCTGCCCGGCTTGATCACGCTCATCACACTGGCGACGCCCTGCACGTTCGGATTGGCGAAGTTGTCGATCGCCTGCTTGACCGGGCCCTGCACGTCAGGGTCGAGCGTGGTGCGGATGATGTAGCCCCCGCGGGCCACCTGTTCCTTGCTGATGCCGGCCCGGGACAGGTACTCCTGCACGTAGTCGCAGAAGAACGCCCGGTCGCCTGCTGCAATGCAGCCCCGCGGCAACTCGTTGGGTTGGGGCAGGATGCCCAGCGGCTCCTCCTTGGCCGCCCGCAGCGCGTCTGCCTCTCCCGGCAGGTTCTCGATCATGGTGTCCAGCACCAGGTTTCGCCGTGCCATCGCACCCTCGGGATTGGTGTAGGGGTTCAGCGCGCTGGTTGACTGCACCATCCCGGCCAGCAGTGCCGCCTGCTGCCAGTTCAGGTCCGAGGCGTCGACACCGAAGTAGGTCTGGGCCGCGTCCTGGATGCCGAACGAGTTGTTGCCGAACGACACCAGGTTCAGATAGCGGGTCAGAATCTGTGGCTTGGAGAAGGTGCGGTCCAGGGTGAGCGCCATCCGGATCTCGCGCAGCTTGCGCGCCGGGGTGGTCTCGATCGCCGCACGCTTCTCGGCGTCGGTCTGGGCCAGCACCAACAACTGGTAGTTCTTGATGTACTGCTGCTCGAGCGTGGACCCGCCACGCGTGTCGATGTCCCCGGAGGCGTAGCCGGCCAGTCCGGCCAGCGTCCCCTTCCAGTCGACGCCGCTGTGCTCGGCGAACCGCTTGTCCTCGATGGAGACGATCGCCAGCTTCATCGTGTCGGCGATCTTTTCGCTGGGAACCTCGAACCGGCGCTGCGAGTACAACCACGCGATCGTGTTGCCCTTGGCGTCGACCATCGTCGTCACCGCCGGTACCTCTCCGTTGACCAACTGCGCCGAGCCGTTGGCCACCACGTCGGAGGCGCGATTGGAGATCAGGCCGATACCGCCGGCCACCGGGAACAGCAACGCCGCAAGCAGCACGGCGGCGAGCAAACAACACCCGGCCAGTTTGAGCACGGTTGGGCCGGTCGGGGGACGCTCCGACATGGCTAACACCCTAACGCCGGTGCCGGCCGACGTTCGCCGACGACCCCGAACCCCCGGGACGACCGGCCGGTCCGGGGGAACCGGAGGATCCTTGCCAAGATCAGAAAAGGCCTCGTCCGGAGCGCCCGTAGCGGCCCGCCGGCCCCCAAATCATGATCGGACGGCACGGTTGTCCCAAAAAAGGGGGCGCCTACCAGTTGCGCAGATGCCACCTGACCACCTAACTTGGACATCGAGTGCGATTCAGGTAACACTGAATACACGATGTGGCGTAGATCGCAATAGGGTCGACGTTGATGTTGAATAGGTGGCTGCCGGTGCGGCCGGGACGGAGGATCGTCAGTGTCTGTTACACGGCCAGCGGTTCAAAAGACCAGCATATCGATGGCACCGCCTCCCCGAACCGTCCTGCGCGGGGTCCAGGACGAGGGCAGAATCGCCTGGGTCTCCAAAGCCCTGTGCCGGGGCGCCGACCCGGATGAGCTCTTCGTACGCGGTGCCGCGCAGCGTAAAGCCGCGGTGATCTGCCGGCACTGCCCGGTGGTGCTCGAATGCCTTGCCGACGCCCTGGACAACCGGGTGGAGTTCGGCGTGTGGGGCGGCATGACCGAGCGGCAACGACGGGCGCTGCTCAAACAGCACCCCGACGTGACCTCCTGGCGGGAGTACTTCGCCGCCCAGCGCAAACAGCGCGACGCCGGCTGAACGGCCGCTGAGCCTTCTTCGCGTCTACTGCACGGTCAGCTGGTCGGCGATCGCGCCGAGTGCCTCCAAATCGGAGACATCGAACGGCAGTGACGGAACCCCGACGATGGGTACCCGCGGGTTGGCCCGGGTGAAGCGCGACAGCAGCCGGATCTCACGCTTGGCGGTGGCGCCCCTTTCGGCGTGAATCTGCAACGCCGCGGTGGTGAGCGCCTTCGCCCCGTCGGACAGCGCCGCGCCGGCCGGCGTCTGCTGCAACGTTTCGATGCCGTCGATGGCGCGCTCAATGGGCAGCTCGCACAGCATCGGGTGGGTCCGGTTGAGGATCAGCCCGGCCAGCGGCATGTGCTCCTGGGAAAGCCGGTCGACGAAGAACGACGCCTCGCGCAGCGCGTCGGGTTCGGCCGCCGACACCACCACGAACTGGGTGCCGCGGCGCTTGAGCAGCTCGTAGGTGCGGTCGGCCTTCTCCCGGAAGCCGCCGAACGTGGCGTCCAGAGATTGAACGAAATTAGCTGCGTCGGAAAGCATCTGAGAACCCAGGACGGTCGACAGGGCCTTCATCGCCAGGCCGAGCGCGCCCGCCACCAGCTTGCCGATGCCCCGCCCGGGGCCCAGCAGCAGCTTCCACAGGCGGCTGTCCATGAAACTGCCCAGCCGCTTCGGGGCGTCCAGGAAGTCCAGGGCGTTGCGCGACGGCGGGGTGTCGACCACCACCAGATCCCAGCGGTCCTCGCCGAGAAGCTGGCCGAGTTTCTCCATGGCCATGTATTCCTGCGTGCCGGACAAAGAGGTGGCGACCGTTTGGTAGAACTGGTTGTTCAGAATCGCCTCCGCCCGCTCCGGGCCGGAGTACTGCGTCACCATCTCGTCGAACGTGCGGCGCATGTCGAGCATCATCGCGTGCAGCTCGCCGGGCACCTCCGGAGCCAGCGGAACCCGCTGCGGGGCGTTGCCGAGGTCGTCGATGCCCAACGCCTGGGCCAGTCGCCGGGCCGGGTCGATGGTCAGCACCACCACGGTGCGGCCGTATTCGGCGGCCCGCAGCGCCATCGCGGCGGCAGTGGTCGTCTTGCCGACGCCACCGGCGCCACAGCACACCACCACGCGGTTGGCGGTATCGGCCAGGATCGCGGCCATGTCCAGTGCCAGCGGCTTGCCGGCCGGGTCGGGTGTCATCGAACCCCCTGTCGGGCGAGAATCTCGGAGAGCTCGTAGAGACTGCCGAGGTCGACGCCGTCGGTGATCGTCGGCAGATGCAGCCGCGGCACCTCCAGCTGCGCCAACTGCTCGGCCGTCTCGGTGCGGGCACTGATGCGGGTGGCGTGCTGAATAGTCTCGGTCAACAGGCCGGCGAAGTCGTCGTCGCCCAGGGTGATCCCGGCCGCAGCCAGGCCGGCCCGGACCGCGTCGGCGTCGACGACACCCTCGGCCGCCTTGGCCAGGTCGTCGGGCTCCAGGTGGGCGGGGATGTCCCGGTTGACGATCACGCTGCCGATAGGCAGGTCCAGCTCACGCAGCTCGTCGATGGCCTCCAGGGTCTCCTGCATCGGCAGGGACTCCAGCAGGGTCACCAGATGGATGGCGGTCTGATCGGAGTGCAGCAGCTTCACCACGCCGTCGGCCTGCGAATGCACCGGTCCGCCCTTGGCCAGCTGTGACACGGCCTTGGTGACGTCGAGGAACCGGGCGATCCGGCCGGTGGGCGGCGCGTCGACCACGATCGCGTCGTAGACCGGCTTCTTGTTCTTGTCGGTCTGGATCACGTGGTACTTGATCTTGCCGGTCAGAATGACGTCGCGCAGACCCGGTGCGATGGTGGTGGCGAACTCGACCGCCCCGACGCGCCGCATCGCCCGTCCGGCGATACCCAGGTTGTAGAACAGGTCGAGGTATTCCAGGAACGCGGCTTCGATGTCCATCGCCAGCGCGTCGACCTGTCCGCCGTCCTCAGCGGTCGCGACCTTGAGTGGGGCAATGGGCAGTGGCGGTACGTCGAAGAGCTGCGCAATGCCTTGACGCTCTTCGACTTCCACCAGCAGGACCCGGCGTCCGCCGGCCGCCAGCGATAGCGCCAGCGCGGCCGCCACCGTCGTTTTGCCGGTGCCGCCCTTACCGGTCACGAAATGCAGCCGGGCCTTCGACAATCGCGAAGGCCAGCCGATGGCGGGCTCGCCGCTGGATGTGGCTGTCACCACTGCATGCTAACCAAGCGCCTGTGAACGCTAACGATAAGCTCGCTCCTATGAGCGAACGCACGGTGTGGGAGTACGCCAACGTCCCGTTGATCACGCACGCCACCAAGCAGATCCTCGACCAGTGGGGCGAGGACGGCTGGGAGCTGGTCACCGTGCTTCCCGGGCCGTCCGGTGAACAGCTCATCGCCTTCCTGAAGCGCCCGAAATGAGCTGGCGATCCCGGTTGACCGAACTCGGGATCGAGCTGCCCGAGGTGGTCGCGCCGTTGGCGGCGTACGTTCCGGCGGTGCGGACCGGCGACCTGGTCTACACCTCCGGCCAACTGCCGATGCAGGGCGGCAAATTGGCCCGCCACGGCAAGGTGGGCGCTGAGGTTAGCCCGGAGGACGCGTTTGCGCTGGCCCGGATCTGCGCCCTCAACGCGCTGGCCGCGGTGGACGCCCTGGTCGGGCTGGACTCGGTGACCCGGGTGGTCAAGGTGGTCGGGTTCGTCGCCTCGGGGCCGAACTTCAACGGCCAGCCCGCCGTGATCAACGGCGCCTCCGAGCTGCTCGGGGAGGTGTTCGGCGAGGCCGGCGCGCATGCCCGCTCGGCCGTCGGCGTCTCGGAGCTGCCGCTGGACTCGCCGGTGGAGGTCGAACTGGTCGTCGAGATCAGGGCAGCAGCCGGGTAAGCGTGTCACTGAGTCATCCCGCCCACGGTCGGCTGCGACCGGTCACCGAGACCGCGTCGGTGCTGCTGGCCGACAACCCCGGCCTGATGACGCTGGAGGGCACCAACACCTGGGTGCTGCGCGGTCCGCGCAGTGACGAGGTGGTGGTCGTCGACCCCGGACCCGATGACGACGAGCACATCAGCCGGCTCGCCGAGGTCGGCAAGATCGCGCTGGTGCTGATCAGTCACCGGCACTTCGACCACACCGATGCCATCGACAAGCTGGCCGACGCGGTCGGTGCGCCGGTGTATTCGGCGGGCAGCGGATTTCAGCGCCGGCTCGGCGGCGGACTGACCGACGGTCAGGTGATCAGTGCGGCCGGGCTGCGCATCACGGTGTTGGCCACCCCCGGGCACACCGCGGACTCACTGTCATTCGTGCTGGACGACGCCGTGCTTACCGCCGACACCGTGCTGGGCCGCGGCACCACCGTCATCGACAGCGAAGACGGCGACCTGGCGCACTACTTGGACTCACTGCGCCGGTTGCGCGGGTTGGGCAGGCGAACGGTGCTGCCCGGGCACGGTCCCGAGCTGCCGGACCTCGAGACCGCCGCCACCGGCTACCTGGCGCACCGCGAGCAGCGGCTCGACCAGGTCCGCTCCGCCCTGGCCGCGCTCGGGGACGACGCCACCGCACGCCAGGTCGTCGAACACGTCTACACCGACGTCGACGAGGAGTTGTGGGGCGCCGCCGAGTGGTCGGTGCAGGCCCAGTTGGACTACCTACGGCGTTAGTTTCGCCGCGAGCCTGTTGTTAGCGCGGCCGCTACTCATACTTTTCCGCGCTAACGACAGCCTCGGCGTAACTAGCGCGCCCGGCGGGCCAGGCGCTCGGAGTCGGAGATCAGCACGCTCTTGCCCTCCAGCCGGATCCAGCCGCGGTGGGCGAAGTCGGCCAGGGCCTTATTCACCGTCTCCCGGGAGGCCCCGACCAGCTGGGCGATCTCTTCCTGGGTCAGGTCGTGGGTGACCCGCAGGGCGCCGCCCTCCTGGGTGCCGAACCGCTGCGCCAGCTGCAGCAGCTGCTTGGCGACGCGACCGGGCACGTCGGTGAAGATCAGGTCGGCCAGGTTGTTGTTGGTGCGGCGCAGCCGGCGGGCCAGCACCCGCAACAGCTGCTCGGCGATCTCGGGCCGGTCGGAGATCCACGACCGGAGCGCGTCGCGATCCATCGAGACCGCCCGCACCTCGGTGATGGTGGTCGCGCTGGAGGTCCGCGGGCCGGGGTCGAAGATCGACAACTCACCGAACATGTCCGACGGGCCCATGATGGTCAGGAGGTTCTCCCGGCCGTCCGGCGACCGTCGGCCGATCTTCACTTTCCCGGAGACGATGATGTACAGCCGATCGCCGGGCTCCCCTTCGGCGAACACGGTGTGTCCGCGCGGAAAGTCCACGGGCTGAAGCTGCTTGGTCAGCGCGGCGACGGCGCTGGGCTCAACTCCCTGGAAGATTCCTGCCCTCGCCAGGATCTCGTCCACGTTGCCCCTTAGATGCTCTTGATGAAAATTGGAATCGCGCAAGCACCAGCCGCTACCCGGCTAGCCCTCTGAGTCTACGGCTAGGCGCCAGGCGACGTGCCAACGCTACACACGATTGGCGCGCCGAGTCCGGGGAAACTGCGGATTCGTCGTCTCGACCTCGTTCAACCCGGTCTCAATGCGTTCCAGCCCCACCGCCGCCAGCATCAGCAACATGGGTATGGCGGTGATCAGCAGCCAGGACACAAGGTGACAGTAAACCCGGGCAAGGTCTCATTGCGGTCACGAATTAGTACCCTGTCGGAGGTGACAGTGGACAAGACGTCCCGCGCTGCGCGGACGGAGACCCGAACCGGGCTGGTGCGACGCGCCCGGAGGATGAATCGAACTCTGGCGCAAGCCTTTCCGGACGCTCACTGCGAATTGGACTTCACCACACCGTTGGAACTGGCTGTCGCGACGGTGCTGTCGGCCCAATGCACCGACGTACGGGTGAACCTGACGACCCCCGCCGTGTTCGCCCGGTACCCCACCGCGCTGGACTACGCCCAGGCCGACCGCACCGAGCTGGAGGAGCTCATCCGGCCCACCGGCTTCTACCGCAACAAGGCGACATCGCTGATCAACCTGGGTCAGGCGCTCGTCGAGCGGTACGACGGTGAACTGCCCGCCACCATGGACGAATTGGTGCGCCTTCCCGGAGTGGGCCGCAAGACCGCCAACGTGATCCTGGGCAACGCGTTCGCGGTACCGGGTATCACCGTCGACACCCACTTCGGGCGCCTGGTCCGGCGGTGGGGCTGGACGCGAGAGGAGGACCCAGTCAAAGTCGAGCATGCGGTCGGTGAGCTGATCGAACGCAAGGAGTGGACGCTGCTGTCCCACCGGGTGATCTTCCACGGCCGGCGGGTCTGCCACTCCCGCAAACCGGCCTGCGGGGTGTGCCTGCTGGCCAAGGACTGCCCCTCGTTCGGGCTCGGGCCCACCGACCCTATGGAGGCCGCCGCACTGGTCAAGGGCCCCGAGACCGAGCACCTGCTGGCCCTGGCCGGGCTGTAGCGGCCTCGCGCGAATGCGGTCGATGAGCAGCTCAACCCGGTGGACCGTCGCGGTGCTCGCGGTGGCGGCCGCGCTGGTCGCCGGGCTGGTGGTCGAACTGCGCCGGGAACCGATCGCCATGCACCCCGGCCTCAGCACGGGCGTCACCGGCGCGGCACAAGACCTCGACAAGCTGCGCGAGCGCGCCGGCCTGTCGCCCTGCCGAGTCGCCCCGGACGACGCCGGCCCGAGTGCGCTGCGCGACGTCATCGTCGAATGCGCCGCCGACGGTGCGCCCGTCGACGTGGCGGCGATGTTCGCCGGCCGGCGGGTGGTGCTGAACCTGTGGGCGTACTGGTGCCGGCCGTGCCGCGAGGAGTTGCCTGCCCTGGCCGAATACCAGCGTCGTGCCGGGCCGGACGTAACGGTGGTGACGGTGCATCAAGACGACAATCAGGCCGCGGGGCTGGCGCTGCTGACCGAGCTGGGCGTGCGGCTGCCCACCCTGCAGGACGGCCGTCGTCGGGTGGCGGCGGCATTGCGGGTTCCCAACGTGATGCCCGCGACCGTGGTGCTGGCCGTGGACGGTAGCGTTGCCCGCATCCTGCCGCAGCCCTTCGCCACCGCCGAGGAGATCGCCGCCGCCGTGGAGAGCAGCGGGCGCTGACGTGGGGCGACCAGGATCCTGGACAGAGGGGGACGCGGTGAGCGCTGGCGGTCCCCGGCCAATGGCCCCGTCCTGGCTGCGCCCGCTGGTCGACAACGTCGAGAAGTTGCCGAAGGCTTATCTGCACCGGCTGCCCGCCGACGTCCGCGCGATGATCTCGGCGGCCAACGCCCAGGCGACCATCACCGGCACCAGGCGCGACGCGGCGGTGCTGGTGCTGTTCTCCGGTCCACCGTCGGACCAGCCGGGTGGCATACCCGAATCGGCCGACCTGCTGGTCACCGTGCGCGCCTCGACGCTGCGCCATCACGCCGGCCAGGCCGCTTTCCCGGGTGGGGCAGTCGATCCCGGGGACTCCGGACCGGTGGCCACCGCGTTGCGCGAGGCCAACGAGGAGACCGGAATCGACCCGCGCCGGGTTCACCCGCTGGTGGTGCTGGACAAGGTCTTCATCGCCCCCTCGGGATTTCAGGTGGTGCCGGTGCTGGCCTACTCGGAAGATCCCGGGCCGGTGAGCGTGGTCGACCCCGCCGAGACCGCTGTCGTGGCACGGGTTCCGGTCCGAGCGTTCATCAACCCCGAGAACCGGTTGATGGTTTACCGTGATGCGCGCAGTCGGCGCTGGGCCATGCCGGCGTTTCGGCTCAACGAGATGCTGGTCTGGGGATTCACCGCCCAGGTGATCTCGGCGATGCTGGACGTGGCCGGCTGGGCGCAGCCCTGGGACGCCACCGAGGTGCGCGGGCTGGACGAGGCCATGGCGCTGGTTGGAGGAGAAGGCGGGATATGACGTCGTCGCAGTGGCTGGACATCGCCGTGCTGGCGATCGCCTTCGTTGCCGCAGTGTCGGGCTGGCGCTCCGGTGCGCTCGGTTCCCTGCTGTCCTTCGTCGGCGTGGCGCTCGGCGCGATGGCCGGGGTGCTGCTGGCCCCGCACCTGATCGAGCACGTCGCCGGGGCCCGGCTCAAGCTGTTCGCGGCGCTGTTTCTGATCCTGGCCATGGTGGTCATCGGTGAGGTCGCCGGCGTGGTGCTGGGGCGGGCGGTGCGCGGGGCGATCCGCAGCCCCGGGGTCCGGGGCGTGGACTCCATGATCGGGGTAGTGCTGCAACTGGTGGTGGTGCTGATCGCGGCCTGGCTGCTGGCCACCCCGCTGACCGCGTCCGATCAGCCGAATCTGGCCGCCGCGGTCAACGATTCGCGGGTCTTGCGTCAGGTCGACGACCTCGCGCCGGGCTGGCTCAAGAACGTGCCGCGACGGTTGTCGACGGTGCTCGACGACTCCGGGCTGCCGGCCGTGCTGGAACCGTTCAGCCGCGCCCCGATCGCCGCCGTGGATGCGCCGGACCCCGGACTGGCTGCCAGTCCGGTCGTCGAGGCCACCGCGCCGAGTGTGCTGCGGATCCGCGGTGTGGCGCCCAACTGCCAGAAAGTGTTGGAGGGCACCGGTTTTGTCATTTCGCCCAACCGGGTGATGACGAACGCGCACGTGGTCGCGGGCTCGGACAGCGTCTCGGTGGAGAGCGGCACCAAGTCCTATGACGCCACGGTGATCTCCTTCGACCCCAAGGAAGACATCTCGATCCTGGCAGTGCCGGATCTGCCGTTGCCGCCCTTGGCGTTCGCCTCCTCGCCGGCCGAACCCGACACCGACGCACTGGTGTTGGGCTACCCCGGCGGCGGTGTCTTCGAGGCGACCCCGGCCCGGATCCGCGACACGATCAACCTCGAAGGGCCCGACATCTACCGCACCGCCACCGTCACCCGCCGGGTCTACACGATCAGAGGCACTGTGCAACAAGGGAATTCTGGTGGGCCCATGATCGACATGGACGGCCGGGTGCTCGGTGTGGTCTTCGGTGCGGCGGTTGACGATGCCGACACCGGGTTCGTGATGACCGCCGAGGAGGTGGCGAACCAGCTCGCCAGGATCGGCGACACCCAGCCCGTGTCGACCCAGACCTGCGTCGGCGGCGAGTGACTCGGCTCGATCGCCGCTAAGCCGGTCTCCCGGCGAGGCCCCCCAGGAACCGCGTCAGCTCTGCGTTCACCTCATCGGGTGCTTCCTCGTGGGCGAAATGTCCCACGCCGGGCAGGGACACGTACTTCCCGTGCGGTGCGTAACGCCGGGTCCGCTCGACCGGATCCGCGAGCACGTAGGGGTCGTCCGCGCCGCGAACGTGCAGCAGCGGGATCGTCAGTGTGCGTAGATCCAGCGCTTTCATGAACCGTCGGCCCTCGGAGCGCAGTTGGCTGCGCACCGCCCAACGTTGGTACTCCAGGGCGGAATGAGCCGCCGACGGGATCTGGATCGCGGTACGCAGGTGGCCGATGGTTTCGGAGAAGTCCTCGCCCGCCTGCCAATTCGCCCCGGCTCTGTTGCGCACCAGGTGTTCGATCTCCGCGCCGTCGCGGCGGGTCAGAGTGCGCTCCGGCCAGAACGGGATCTGATAGCGCAGCAACCATGGCAGCAGCGCGCGGCCTTGATCGGTGCGGGTCAGCGCCGAGTGCCGCAGCGCCGCCGGGTGCGGCGAGCTGACCACGGCGATGCCGCGCACCAGCCGGGGGTGCAGCAGCGCGGTCGCCCAGCACACCAGGCCCCCGTCGGCGTGGCCGACCAGGATCGCCGAGGAGTGCCCCAGGGCGCGGATCAGCCCGGCGGTGTCGCCGGCCAGGGTCCAGCCGTCGTAGCCGCGGGGAGGCTTGTCGCTGCCCCCGTAACCGCGCAGGTCGACCGCCACGACCCGGACGCCGGTCAGCCCGCGCAACTGGTGGCGCCAGGTCCACCAGAAGGAGCCGAACCCGTGCAGCAGCATCACCAGCGGCCGTGCCGTCGGCGGGCCGTCGGCCACGCCCGCATCGGCCGCTGTCGCCTCGACGACATGGAAGCGAATGCCGTTGGCGTGGATGTCCCGATGTCGCCACGGCCCGTCGATACGGGTGATCGACGGATCCGGTGGCGGCACTACCAGCCCGAGGGATCGGTGGTCGATTTGCCGTCCTGCGCGCTCAGCGCGTGCGGCCCCGACGAGTGCAGGCGATCCGGGTCGGGGCGCAGCGCGTCACGCGTCTCGCGCACCGATTCGATGGTCTGGCGCGGTCCCCGGATACGACGCACCCGCAGGTAGCCCAACAGCGCCAAGGCCGTGGCCACCGTCAGCATGGTGCCGAAGACGATCAGGTAAGCGGCCCAGTCCTGCAGCCAGATGTCGAGCACCTGGGCGAGGAAGAAGAAGAAAAAGAAGGTGGAATAGAACAGCACGACCAGGGCCGCGATGAAGAACACGCTGCCGGTCAGGCCCTTCTTGACGTCACGGGTGATCTCGGCGCGGGCGAGTTCGACCTCCGCTCGGACCAGCGTCGACATCTGCGCCGTCGCGTCCTTGACCAGATCCCCCAGCGACGGGTCGGCGGGCAGTGCGTGCGGATCGGCCAGAGGGATGGTCGCCAGGGTGTTGGGCACCCCGTTGCGATCCGTCCTCGCTGGTCTGTTCGAGGCGCGTTTTGCGTTCCTGCGATCGGCCTTGCTCACTGGCTGTCCTCCCGTTCGCTGTCGTCGCGGCTTAATGTTGCCATGCGGCAGCGGCGCCGAGGAGCGCCCCCGGTAAAGCTGCGGCCGGATTGGGCGGGCCTCGCGATAAGCTGTTTCATCCCCACCGGGGGTGGAGCTGATCGGACGGGAGAACCGCTGTGCACATCGCACGCCGCTGGTTGCTGCGCGCTGCGGCGATGCTGCTGACGGGTGCGGTCTGCGCCGCCCTGGCCACACTCGCCGCACCGGCCCCACGGGTCACCGCCGACACCAAAGTGGTGATGGGCGGCGGAGCCGGCATCGTCGTCGACGGCGACACCATGTGCACCTTGACAGCAATCGGCCACGACAACACCGGTGCGCTGATCGGCTTCACCTCGGCGCACTGCGGCGGTCCCGGCGCGGAAGTCGCCGCCGAGGGGTCGGAGTCCAACGGCATGATCGGCCGCATGGTGGCCGGCAACGACGGTTTGGACTACGCGGTGATCGAATTCGACCCCGACAAGGTGACGCCGGTGTCCAACTTCGGCGGCTTCGTCATCGCCGGCATCGGACCGGACCCGTCCTTCGGCCAGATCGCCTGCAAACAGGGCCGCACCACCGGCAACTCCTGCGGTGTCACCTGGGGGCCGGGCCAGGACCCGGGCACCATCGTGATGCAGGTGTGCGGTCGCCCGGGCGATTCCGGCGGACCCGTCGTGGTGAACAACATGCTGGTCGGCATGATTCACGGGGCGTTCAGTGAGGCGCTGCCCACCTGCGTGGTCAAGTACATCCCGTTGCACACCCCGGCGGTGGTGGTCTCGATCAACGCCGTCCTCGGTGATCTCAGCGCCAACGACCGGCCGGGTGCGGGTTTCGTCCCGGTCGCTTAATCCGCGGCCCGGATCGCGTCGAACACGCTGGGGTCCACCAGAGTTGAGGTGTCGCCGAGTTCGCGTCCGTCGGCGATGTCGCGCAGCAGCCGCCGCATGATCTTGCCGCTGCGGGTCTTGGGCAGTTCGGGCACCAGGTGCACGTTGCGGGGGCGTGCGATCGGCGAGATCTCCACCGTGACACGTTCGCGCAGTTCGTCGACGATCGCGCCACCGACCTCGGTGTGGGACGACGCCAGTACCACGAACGCGCAGATCCGTTGGCCGGTCTGCTCATCCAGGGCCCCGACCACCGCCGCCTCGGCCACCGCGGCGTGACCGACCAGCGCGGACTCCACCTCCGCGGTGGAGATGCGATGCCCGGACACGTTCATCACGTCGTCGATCCGGCCCAGCACCCAGATGTCGCCGTCGGCGTCGTAGCGCGCGCCGTCGCCGGCGAAATACCAGCCCTGCTCAGCGAACCGCGACCAGTAGGTGTCGATGAAGCGCTGCTCATCACCCCAGATTCCGCGGGCCATCGACGGCCACGGCTGATCGATCACCAGATATCCCGACACCGGTTCGCCGGCAGCGTCATTGGGCGAGACCAGATCGCCGTGGTCGTCGACGATGCGCGCGGAGATCCCGGGCAGCGGCCTCATCGCCGCACCCGGCTTGGCCGCGGCCACACCGGGCAGCGGGCAGATCATCGTCGCGCCGGTCTCGGTCTGCCACCAGGTGTCGACCACCGGCACCGCATCCGCCCCGATCACCCGCCGATACCAGCGCCAGGCCTCCGGGTTGATCGGCTCACCGACCGAACCCAGTAGTCGCAGGCTGGACAGGTTGTGGGCGTCGGGAATCTCGCGCCCCCATTTCTTGAACGTGCGAATCAGCGTCGGGGCGGTGTAATAGATTGTCACACCGTACTTTTCGATGATCTGGAAGTGCCGGTGCTGGTCCGGGTAGTCCGGGGTGCCCTCGTAGATCACCTCGGTGGCGCCGTTGGCCAGCGGCCCGTACACCGCGTAGGTGTGCCCGGTGACCCAGCCGATGTCCGCTGTGCACCAGAAGACGTCGGAGTCGGCCCGCAGATCGAACACGCAGTAGTGCGTGTAGGCGGCCTGGGTCAGGTAGCCGCCGCTGGTGTGCACAATGCCTTTCGGCTTGCCCGTGGTGCCGGAGGTGTAGAGCAGAAACAGCGGCTGCTCGGCCTCGAACGCCTCCGGGGTGTGCTGCGCGGACGCGCTGTCGACCACGTCATGCCACCACAGGTCGCGCCCCGGCGACCACGCCACCTCGCCACCGGTGCGGCGCACCACCAGCACATGCTGTACCGACTCGGCGCCGGTGACCGCCTCGTCGACCGCCGGCTTGAGCGCTGCGGCCTGCCCGCGCCGGTACTGCCCGTCGGAGGTGATCACCACCTTCGCCTGCGCATCGTCGATGCGGGATCGCAGCGCGTGCGCGGAGAACCCGGCGAACACCACGGTGTGCAGAACACCCAACCGGGCACACGCGAGCATTGCGACGATGGCCTCGGGGATCATCGGCAGATAGATCGCCACCCGATCGCCGGCGACCAGGCCGAGACCGGTCAGCGCATTGGCCGCCCGGCTCACCTCGGTGAGTAACTCCGCATAGGTGATGGTGCGGGCGTCGCCGACCGGCTCGCCCTCCCAGTGGATCGCCACCCGGTCGCCGTGGCCGGCCGCCACGTGGCGATCCACGCAGTTGTAGGCGACGTTGAGCCTGCCGTCGGCGAACCAGCGTGCGAAGGGCGCGGCCGAGTAGTCCAGCACCTCGGTGAACGGCGTGTCCCAGTGCAGGCGGTTGGCCTGCTCGGCCCAGAACGCGAGCCGGTCGTGCTCGGCCGCGCGGTAGGCCTCGGCGCCGGTATTGGCGCGGGCGGCGAACTCGGGGGAGGGCGGGTACAACGACGGCGAATCGGTGGGGGCGGTGTCAGGGTTCCGGCTCACGGTCAGCAGCCTAATCAACCGCCGGTAGTGTCACAGCCCGTGACCACCGACCCACTGGCCCCGCTGCTCGAATTGCCCGGTGTCGCCGAGGCCAGCGAGAAGGTCCGCGATGAACTGGCGCGGGCCCATCGCCACAAGACCAACGTGCGGGGCTGGCCGGTCAGTGCCGCCGAGGCGTCGTTGCGGGCCGCCCGGGCGTCATCGGTGCTCGACGGGGGCCCCACCACGGTGGACGTGCGCGCGACCAGCGATCCGGTGTTCGCCGGAGCCCTGCGGGTGGCCCAGGCATTGGAGGGCGGGGAGAGTTCCCTGGTGGAGGTGTGGCGGCGGGCCCCGCTGCAGGCCCTGGCCCGGCTGCACGTGCTGGCCGCCGCCGATCTGGTCGACGAAGACCACCTGGGCCGCCCGGTGGGCGGCGCGGAGACCGGGCGGCGCCTGGAGATGCTGGCCGACCTGGCCGCCGGGGGCAGCACGGTGCCGGCGCCGGTGTTCGCCGCGGTGGTGCACGGCGAGCTGCTCACGCTCGCGCCGTTCGGCAGCGCCGACGGCGTGGTCGCCCGCGCGGCGGCCCGGCTGGTGACGATCGCCAGCGGGCTGGACCGGCACGGGCTGGGGGTGCCCGAGGTGACCTGGATGCGCAAGGCCGGCGAGTACCGCCGCGCGGCGCGGGATTTCGCCGGCGGTTCCACCGAGGGTGTGACAGCGTGGCTGCTGGGCTGCTGCGCCGCGATGCACGCCGGCGCACTGGATGCGCTGGGGATAGCTGAGGCGGGCGCCAAGCGCTGATTCGGCGGCCCCTGAGACGAAACGAAGCGGGCGGCGCTCCGAAAGATTCGGCTCGCCGCCCGCTAGTACGGTACACGGTTACCAAGCGTCCAACGTGGGTTGCGTGGGTGGCCTCGGCGCTCTTGCGGTGTTCTTCGGCTGCTGCCCCACCCAAAGGGCTGTCGACACCGATCACGTTCCACAATTACGCAGGCCCGCAACACTTCTGCCATCTTCGCGGCTGTGGCTCCGCGTGGGTACCGCTATCCGTACTGGGAAGTGCGGCTCGGGAGATCGATCCTTCTCTTCCGGGTCGACCCTGGCCTCGCCGGGCTTCCGTGCTTCCTTTGTACTACGTGATGCAAGCCACAGCAAGGCCCAATTGCGAAAGGCCCGTATGACGTCACCGGATTGTGACCGCCGGTGTTTGCTGGGCGCTCAGAAAGCCAGTCGGCGCAGCAGTGCGTAGGTCAGGGCGCCGGCCGCGACGGCGCTGATGCCGACCGCCGCGGTGGTGGCCACCGCCGCCCCGGACGGCGCGGAGATGCGGTCGCGCAGCGACACCGGCCGCGAGAAGTTGAGCACCGGCCAGCCGTTGGCGATCGCCTCCTTGCGCAGCGCCCGGTCGGGGTTCACTGCCGAGGGGTGGCCGACCGCCTGCAGCATCGGCAGGTCGGTGATCGAGTCCGAGTAGGCGTAGCAGTGCTCCAGCGGGTAGCCCTCCCGGGCGGCCAACTCCCGGATGGCCTGCACCTTGCCCTCCCCGTAGCAGTAGAACGCGATCTCGCCGGTGTACTTGCCGTCGGCGACGACCATGCGAGTCGCCATGGCGTGAGTGGCCCCCAATGCCCGGGCGATCGGCGCGACGATCTCCTCACCGGAGGCCGAGACCACCACCACGTCGCGGCCACAGAGCTTGTGGTCGGCGATCAGCTGAGCCGCCTCGGCGAACACCAGGGGTGTGACGATGTCGTGAATCGTCTCGTTGACGATCGCCTTGACCTGTTCGACGTTCCAGCCGGTGCACATGTTGGTCAGATGGGTGCGCATCCGCTCCATCTGATCGTGGTCGGCTCCGGACAACAGCATGAGGAACTGCGCGTAACTCGACTTGAGCACGGTGCGGCGGTTGATCAGTCCCTGGTCCATAAAAGGTTTGCTGAAAGCCAGCGCGCTGGACTTGGCGATCACGGTGTGGTCGAGGTCCAGGAAGGCCGCGGTGCGGGTGCGGCTGCCCGGCTGCCCCGACGATCGCAACGACTGCGGCGGACGGGCGCCCGGGTCGGAAGCGGTCACCGCTCCAGCATAGGGGCGAGGGGTCGACGGGCCCGCTGCTATGCCGGAAAGAGCACTTCAGCGCCGTGCGGCGACGAAGTGACCGCTTTTGGTGGCAACACTTGCGCCGGACCGGCCAGTCGTGTGTATAGTGGCATCACTCGGCTTATGCTGAGGGTGTATCGGCCCGACCCCCCGGGGTTGATACACGACGACCTCCGCCTCCTCCCCCCCTGGCGGGGGTCGTCTTTTTTTACCGGTCATTATTCGCTGGGGCGGGCTGAAATCCTTCCCGAGCGTGCTCCAAAACCGGAATTATGATCCGATTCGACTTGAAATCGGGTGATCTGCTGTCGGGCGGTTTTCCACAGTCGCGGATTCCATCCACATCCATCGCGTAGTGGCTGGCGCGGCTGCGATCGCGCCGCCACGGTGGGGGCGTGAGCACCGCCGCCGGCCTGTTGGCCCTCGTCACTCAGCCCGGATTGCGTGACGAGTTGGACCGGGTGGGTGCGGCGGTGGGGGTACGGGTCATCCATCTCGGCGCCTCGATACCGACCCGCAAAGCCTGGACGGCGGCCGCCGCGGCGGTGCTCGACGAGGCCGCCGCCGCCTCCTGTGCCGCGGCCCGGCTGCCACGCCGCGCGCACGTCATCGTGCTCACCGCAGCCCAGCCCACCGCGGCCAGCTGGCAGGTCGCCGTCGCGGTGGGGGCGCAGCGCGTCCTGACGCTGCCCGCCGACGCCGACGAGCTGGTGTCCGAGCTGGCCGAGGCGGCCGACGCGGTGCGCGACGGCGGGCGTCGTGGCGAGGTGATCGCGGTGATCGGCGCCCGTGGCGGAGCCGGCGCGTCGCTGCTGGCCACGGCGCTGGCGCAGCGCGCCGGTGACGCGCTGCTGGTCGACCTGGACGGCTGGGGCGGCGGCATCGACCTGCTGGCCGGCACCGAGAACACCGTCGGCCTCCGCTGGTGCGATCTGACCGCGCGAAGCGGGCGGCTGACCTGGCCGGCACTGCGCGAAGCGCTGCCCCGCAAGCACGGCGTCAGTGTGCTCTCCGGAGCCCGGTGCGGCCTCGAGGCCCAGCAGACCCCTGAGGTTCGGGACGTCGACGCCGCAACCGTCGACGCCGTGGTGGATGCGGGCCGCCGCGGCGGGTCCACCGTGGTCTGTGACCTGCCCCGCGCCCTGACCGACCCCGTCGAGACCGCACTCAGCGCAGCCGATCTCATCGTCGTCGTCAGCCCGTGCGATGTGCGTTCGTGTGCCGCCGGCGCCGTGATCGCACCGCGCCTGCAGGCGGCCAATCCCAACGTCGGTCTGGTGGCGCGCGGGCCGGCTCCGGGCGGACTTCGCGCCGCCGAGGTCGCCGAGATCATCGGGCTGCCGCTGCTGGCGACGCTGCGGGCCGAACCGCGGCTGGCCGAGCGGCTCGAACACTCGGGCTTGCGTCTGCACCGCCGATCCGCGTTGGCGATGGCCGCCGACCGGGTTCTCGCCGTGTTGCCCGCGCGAAAGACTCTGGCGGCATGAGGGATTCGTTGATCGAGCGGGTCCGGGAAAGGCTCGCCTCGGAGTCGTGGGAGTCCCGGGAGCCCACGAGGTTGCGTCCCCAAGTGGTGGCCGCGGCGATCCGGGCCGAATCCGGCGGGGTGCTCGGCGACACCGAGATGTTGTCGAACCTGCGGGTGCTGCAGACCGAGCTGACCGGCGCCGGGATCCTGGAACCGTTGTTGTGCGCGGCGGGCACCACCGATGTGCTGGTCACCGCCCCTGACGCGGTGTGGGTCGACGACGGAGACGGCTTGCGGCGCACGGAGATCCGGTTCGCCGACGAGGCGGCGGTGCGCCGGCTGGCCCAACGGCTCGCGGTGGCCGCGGGACGCCGGCTCGACGACGCCCAACCGTGGGTCGACGGCCACCTCGACGCTATCGGCACCGGTGAGTTCACCGTGCGCCTGCACGCGATACTGCCGCCGGTCGCCGCCGACGGGACCTGTTTGTCGCTGCGGGTTCTGCGGCCGGCCACCCAGGACATCGCCGCGTTGATCGCCGCCGGTGCGATCGCGCCACCGGCGGCGGCGCTGCTGGCCGACATCATCGATGCTCGGCTGGCGTTTCTGGTCTCCGGTGGCACCGGCGCCGGGAAGACCACTCTGCTGGCGGCCATGCTGGGCGCAGTGCGGGCCGGGGAGCGTCTGGTCTGCGTCGAGGACGCCCCCGAATTGCAGCCCCGCCACCCGCATCTGGTCAGGCTGGTGGCCCGCGCGGCCAACGTCGAGGGCGCCGGCGAGGTGGGCCTGCGCGATCTCGTCCGGCAGGCGCTCCGGATGCGGCCGGACCGGCTGGTGGTCGGTGAGGTCAGGGGCGCCGAGGTGGTCGACCTACTGGCCGCGCTGAACACCGGGCACGACGGCGGCGCGGGGACCGTGCACGCCAACAGTCCGGCCGAGGTTCCGGCCCGACTCGAAGCGCTTGCCGCACTCGGCGGGCTGGACCGCGCCGGGCTGCACAGCCAATTGGCCGCGGCCGTACAAGTGCTGTTACACGTCGGCCGCGATCTCTGCGGCAGGCGCCGACTCACCGACATCTCGCTGCTGCGCCGCACCGCCTCCGGCGTGGTGCACGCCGCGCCGGTGTGGCAGGTCGAGCGGGGGCTGAGCGAGCACGTCACCGAGTTCCGCGCTTTGGTACGTGATCGGAGTCCGGCATGACCGGCCCGGCGGTCGCGGCGCTGGCGCTGGCCGCGGCGGCGCTGCTCGGCGTCTCCCCGCTCCGCCGGCTGCGGCCGGCGGACCGCACCGGTCACCGGGTCAACCGGTGGGGTGCCCTCGGCCCGCTGGGAGGGTGCGCCGGGGCGCTGGCCGCGATCATGCTGCCGGCGAGTACTTGCCTGGCCGCGGCGGTGTTGGGTGCCACGGCCGCGCTGCGCCAGCGCCGTCGTCGCCGGGGCCGGCGTGCCGTGGCGGAGGCACGGGCCCTGGAGACCGCGCTCGATGTTCTGGTCGGTGAATTGCGTATCGGCGCACACCCGGTGCGGGCCTTCGCCGTTGCCGCCGCCGAAACCGGCCACGGCTCGGTGGCCGCCGGCCTGCGGGGCGTGGTCGCCCGGGCCCGGCTCGGCGCCGATGTCGCGACCGGTCTGCGTGATGCGGCCAAGTCCTCGGCGCTGCCCTCGCACTGGGAACGCCTCGCGGTCTACTGGGAGCTCGGTGGCGAGCACGGCCTGGCGGTGGCCACCTTGATGCAGGCCGCTCAACGCGATATCAGCGCCCGGCAACGGTTTTCAGCGCAAGCCGATGCCGGTATGGCGGGTGCGCGGGCCTCCGCGGCCATCCTGGGCTGCCTGCCGGTGCTCGGAGTGCTGCTGGGTGAATTGATCGGCGCCCGCCCAGTCGAGTTTCTGCTCGACGGGCCGGGCGGGGTGCTGTCCGTGGTCGGAGTGAGCCTGGTCTGCACCGGCTTGCTGTGGTCGGACCGGATCACCAGCCGTGTGGGCGCCGCCCCGTGAGCACCGCCGCGGTGTTACTGGCTGCGGCCATGCTGGTAGCCCCGTCGACCGTGCGGGCACGGGCCGGGGTGCCCCGGCCGGAACCCGGGGTGCGTCACCGGGCGGTGCCGGGCACCGATGCGCTGGCCCTGGCCGCCGGCCTCGACGTGTTCGCGCTGTGCCTGACCGCGGGAATGCCGGTCTCGGCTGCGGCTGCCGCTACCGCCCGGTCTGCGCCGCCGCAGCTGGCGGGCGCGCTGCGCCGCGGTGCGGACCTGTTGGCCCTGGGCGCCGACCCGGGTATCGCCTGGTCGGCGCCGAAGGACCGTGCCCTCGACCCGTCGGCGATCGCAGTGCTCCGACTGGCCCGGCGGTCGGGTTCCTCCGGCGCGGCGCTGGCGACCGGACTCGCCGAGCTCGCGGCGCACTGCCGCGAGGAGGCGGCACACGCGGCAACGGCCGCCGCGGAGCGCGCCGGAGTGCTGATCGCCGGGCCGCTCGGGGTGTGCTTTCTGCCGGCTTTCGTCTGCCTGGGCATCGTGCCGGTGGTCGCCGGGCTGGCTGGCGACGTGCTGCGGTCGGGGCTGCTGTGACCAGCCGATGCTTCGCGGAAGAGCCGCGAGAACCCACACCGGGTGATAGATGAAGGAGGTTTCCGTGGGAATGCAGGTATCCCAGGCGCGCAACATATTTCGCGTCATCCAGCTCAGGCTGGTATTGCTGGCGTCCGATGAGTCCGGAATGTCGACGGTCGAATACGCGATCGGCACGATTGCTGCTGCCGCCTTCGGCGCGATCCTCTACACCGTCGTCACCGGCGATTCGATCGTCTCGGCGCTGAACCGGGTCATCGGGCGTGCGCTGAACACCAAGGTCTGACGGGCGTTGACCGGTCATGGCCGGCTTGGCGGCGACACCGGCGCCAGCACCGTCGAGGCGGCGTTCGCGCTGGCGGCCCTGGTCTCGGTGCTGGTGTTGTGTCTGGCCGGGATCAGCGCGGTGTCCGCGCAGGTCCGCTGCCTCGACGCCGCCCGGGAGGCCGCCCGGCTGGCTGCGCGCGGCGACACCCCGGCGGCCACGGCCGTGGTGCGGCGGATCGCGCCCGCCGGCGCCGCGATCCAGCTGCGCTCCGACGGCGCGTTCGTGGTCGCGACGGTCACCGTCCGGCCGGCTCTGCTGCCCGGGCTGGCTATCGCTGCCGAGGCGGTGTCGGCCGCGGAGCCTTCCCGGTGATGCCGGCGCGGCCACCGTTGCCGCCGCCGCGATGGTCGCGGTGTTGCTGAGCCTCACCGGCGGCGGCGTCCTGCTCGGCGCGGCGGTCATCGCCCGGCACCGGGCGCAGGCGGCCGCCGACCTTGCCGCCCTGGCCGGTGCGGCCCAAATCCCCGCCGGGCCGGAAATGGCCTGCGCCCAAGCGCAGCGGCTGGCCGCGCGCATGGGAGCCGACGAAAGCGACTGTGCGGTAGACGGACTCGACGTGGTGATCACCGTCGCGGTCGCCGTGCCCGGCTGGCGAATCGGTCCGGCCCGAGCGACGGCCCGAGCCGGGCCGGCCGGCCCGAGTTGATGCGACGGCTAGGACGCGCCGGCTGGATCCAGTCCGGCGTCGGCCAGATCCCGTGCGGTGGGCAGCCGCAGCGCGATCAAACCGGCGTAGGTGCCCGCTTCGAGCTCCACCCGGTTCACCGTCACATGCACCGGCTCCCAGCCGCCGTCGGCCTGGCGCAGCCGCAGCACCCCGGTGGTCGGACCCTGGGTGAAATCGGTTGTCATCCGGGTGATCAGGGCTTCGTCGTCGGGATGAACCCGTGGCGCGTCCACCGTGCCGCGCCAGTCGTAGAACGGGCACGGGTCATCCAGCCACTTCAGCAATCGCCAGTCGGCCAGGTCCACCATGGCCCGGTGCACACCGGGCTGGGCCAGCCCGTGCAGGATCTGCTGCGCCAAAAAATCGGGACGTTGCACGGTGCCGTCGAGTTGCCCGCGCCAGTTCATGCCCCGCGACACCAGGTGGTCACGCCCGCTGATGGGATCGGACTCCCAGGCGGTACGCGCCACGAAGCCCACCCGGATGGTCTCGCCGCGGAAATCGGCGATATCCCAACTGCTGCAGATGGTCTGGCCGGGCTCGGCTCGAATGGCCAACGCCAGCACCTTGTTCTCGTTCGGGCTGAAGTCCCGGCTGGGCATCTCCTCGGCGAAGGCCCGACCGTGGGTGGCCTCCACTTCGGGATCCTTGCCGCCGTTGGCCAGGGATTCCTTGGTGTCGGTGGCGACCCCCAGCGTCAGGTCCCATTTCAGCGGGCCGGGGGTGGGGCGCTCGGGTGGCTCGACATCGGTCGGCCCGCTCCAGACGTGCACGCCGTGCACGCGGCCGTCGGACATCACCACCGGCTCGGTGCGGATCACCCGATCGCGCTTCGGGGTGATGCTGACCAGGCTCTGCCCGGTTCGCATCGATTCGGCGATCGCGGTCTGGATCGCGGCCAGGTGCGGGCTACGACGCAGGAACTGGGCGATCGGCACCAGATTCTTCACCTGGCGTCCCTGTGCGACGACGGCCGGTTCATCGCCGAGTGTCTCCACCAGCAACCAGTCGTGCGCCATAACCTGGGATTTTACGGCCAACGGTTCATTACCAGCACCAAAGCAGCCGTTTAACCCGTTTCGCCGGCTGACCACAGGTAGCCTGATTGGTTTTCGAGTTGCGCTGCTCCGTTACAGCCGGTAACTTACGGCCGCATCCGGCTTGTTACCGGGTTTGGGAACGGCTCGCTTTTTCGACCGTTCGTCTTGCCGCTCCGTCGGCGCTTGGGCGTGGCGCATCTGCCACGGCAAGTCCGCGGGGCCAGCGGCTCGGGGAGTCGGCCGTTCGGGGGGTCGGCCGACTCCCGCAGTCGCCTGCGCCCCTGCCGCCGGCGATCCCCTAGCGCAGACCGGCACCGTTCAGCTCGCCGAGCACCAAACGCAGTGCCCGCACCGCGCCGTCCTTGTCCAAGGGCTCATTGCCGTTTCCGCACTTGGGTGATTGCACACACGACGGGCAGCCGTGCGGGCATTCGCAGGACTCGATCGCCGCCGCAGTGGCCGCCAACCAGGTGGATGCCGCGCGGAATCCGCGTTCGGCGAACCCGGCGCCGCCCGGATGGCCGTCGTAGACGAACACGCTGGGCAGCCCGCCGAGTGCGCCGGGCCCCAGCGCGGTCGACAGGCCGCCGATGTCACCGCGATCGCAGCTGGCCACCAACGGCAGCAGCCCGATCGCCGCGTGCTCGGCGGCGTGCAGCGACCCGGGGATCCGCGGCTCGGCGATACCGCAATCCGCCAGCGCCTCGGCGGTGACGGTGTAGACCACCGCGGTGGTCGGCAGCGTCGCCGGCGGCAGGTCCAGCTCGATGAAGTCCAGCACCTCGCCGGTGGGCAGTCGGCGCAGGTAGCCGACAATCTGGCGGGTCACCGTGACCGGCAGCAGGCCGAGGCTGACCGGCCCGCAGAACGCGCGCTCACCGTCACCGGTCACGGAGATGTCGGTGATCTCCCGTGCGAACGTCGCGTAGCCGGGATCCTCGGCGTGCACGAAGGCGATCTGACGCTCGGTGTCCAGCGAGTCGACCAGGTAACTCTCGCTCTGGTGCAGATACACCGCCCCGGTGTGCAAGGTGGCCGGCGCCCGGCCGGCGTCGACGCTGCCCAGCAGTCGGCCGGTGTCGGCTTCGAGGATCACCACCTGCCCACCGGCCGACCCCCGGATGTCCACCGCCGGATGGGGGTCGAGCCCGGGTGCCGGGAAGTACTTCTCGGACCGCCGGCGCAGCAGCCCGTCGTCGACCAGGTCCTCGGCGACCTGCTCGGCGCCGAGCCGGCGCACCTCGCTGATCGTCAGCGGCAGTTCGGCGGCCGCACACAGCAGCTGAGGCCCCAGCACATAGGGATTGGCCGGGTCGATCACCACCTGCTCGATCGGTTTGTCCAGCAGCGCCGCGGGATGATGCACCAGGTAGCTGTCCAGCGGGTCGTCCCGGGCGATCAGCACGATCAGCGCCGTCTGCCCGCGCCGGCCCGACCGCCCGGCCTGCTGCCAGAACGACGTCACCGTGCCGGGGAAGCCGGCGATCACCACCGCGTCCAGCCCGGCGATGTCCACCCCGAGTTCCAGGGCGTTGGTGGTCGCCAGGCCGTACAGTTCGCCGTCGGCCAGCGCGCGTTCCAAGGTGCGGCGGTCCTCGGCCAGATAACCAGCCCGGTAGGAGGCGATCTTGTCGACCAGCGCCGGGGCGACCGATTCCAGCCGGGTGCGGGCTGACAGCGCGGTGAGTTCGGCGCCGCGGCGGGACCGGACGAACGTCAGGGTGCGCGCGCCCTCGGCGATCAGGTCGGCCATCACCCGGGCCGCCTCGGTGCCGGCGGCGCGGCGCACCGGTGCGCCGTTCTCCCCGGTCAGGTCGGTGCGCAGGGCCGGCTCCCACAACGCCACCGTCCGGGCACCGTGCGGTGACCCGTCCCGGGTGACCTCGGCGACCGGCTGGCCGATCAACGCCGAGGCGCTGGCGCCCGGTTCGGCGGTGGTGGCACTGGCGAAGATCACCGTCGGCCCCGGCCCCGACGAGTAGCGCGCACACAACCGCAGCATCCGGCGCAGCACCATCGCGACATGGGACCCGAAGATGCCCCGGTAGTAGTGGCATTCGTCGACGATCACGAAGCGCAGCCCCCGCAGGAAGACCGCCCAGCGGGCATGGTTGCGCAGCATCGACAGATGGATCATGTCCGGGTTGGAGAACACCCAGCGCGACCGCTCCCGGGCGAACCGGCGCAGCTCGGCGGGGCTGTCGCCGTCATAGGCGGTCGGGGCCACCGCCCCGGCCATACCCGCGGCGCCGTCCAGCCGCGGAACCGCCGCGGTCAGGGTGTGCGCGGTGCGCAGCTGGTCATGGCCCAACGCCTTGGTCGGTGACAGGTACAACGCCCGGGCGCGCGGATCGGCCGCCAGCGCGTGCAGCACCGGAAGCTGGTAGGCCAGTGATTTTCCCGATGCCGTGCCGGTGCTGATCACCACGTGACGCCCGGCGTGGGCGAGTTCGGCGGCAGCGAGCTGATGCGACCACGGCGCGTCGATGCCGCGCCCGGTGAAAGCGGCGATGACGTCGGGTTCGGCCCACCGCGGCCAGGCGCCCACCTGCCCCTCCGATGCCGGCAGGTCGGCGACGTGGCGCAGCGGATGTTCGCCTGGTTCGGTGCCGGCGAGGGCGGCGGCCAGCAATTCACCGCCGAAATTCACCGTCACTGGCCCGCCCCTAATCGCCTGCATAGAAAGTCCGACGCCGTATTGTTCACCCTGCCTCAAACCTTCAACCGGTGATTTAGGCACCGCAGTCTGTCCTCGGCGGGCTGAACATGGTTGACTGATGGGCGGTCGTAGCTTCTGTGTTCGTGTCAAGCCTTCGCAGGATCTGTGGTTGCGGCCGCAGTACCCGCGGGGAAGGGGTCGGTGGAAGCACCGCCCGAACGCCAGGGTACGGCGGCCGGAACAGGCCCGGGGCAGCGAAGGGCGGTGCCCCGAACAACGGTGCAATGCACCGGTGCAAGAAGAGTAAGGAAAGATCGACAAATGCCACAGGGAACTGTGAAGTGGTTCAACGCGGAGAAGGGCTTCGGCTTCATCGCGCCTGAAGACGGGTCAGCGGACGTGTTTGTCCACTACACGGAAATCCAAGGGTCCGGCTTTCGCACCCTCGAGGAAAACCAGCGCGTGGAGTTCGAGGTCGGCCAGAGCCCCAAGGGCCCGCAGGCCACGGGCGTTCGCGCCGTCTAAGCAACTGGATTCGGCACCCCCCGGGCAGCTCCCCCCAACGGAGCAGAACCGGGGGGTTTCGTTTCGGGTGGGTCGGACCGGTTGGGCCGATCCCGACGCCGCCGAATGCCGGAGCGGCTTACTGTCGGTGACGTGAGCCAGCTTTCCTTCTTTTCGGCAGAGTCGGTACCGCCCAGCGTCGCCGACCTCACCGGGGTGCTGGCTGGCCCGGGACAGATCGTCGTGGCGGCCGGCGGCGCGCGACTGTCGGTCGTGGTCGATGCGCAGTGGCGGGCGGTGGCCCTGGCCGAGCTGATCAGCGAGGCCGGTCTGCTGCCCGAGATCACCCGCACCGAGGAGGACACCCCGCTGGTGCGGACCGCGGTGGATTCCCGGCTGCGTGTGCTCGCTGATGCCTGGACCCGCGGAGCGGTGAAGACCGTGCCGCCGCAGTGGCTGCCGGGCCCGCGCGTTCTGCGGGCATGGACGCTGGCGTCCGGCGCCGCGGAGGCCGACCGGTACCTGCTCGGGCTGGACCCGCACGCACCGGACACCTTCGCGCCGCTGGCCTCGGCCATGATGCGGGTAGGGATAGCACCCACCTTGATCGGCACCCGCGGCACCAGGCCCGCGTTGCGGATCACCGGTCGACGCAGGCTCTCGCGGCTGGTGGAAAACGTCGGGGAATCCCCGCCTGATCCCGAGGCGTTGGCCCAGTGGCCGCGTGTCGAGGCGCCGATGCCGGGCCATCTGCGTCACCTTTGAGACAATTCTGCGCTGTACGCCGGTTTGCGTCGGCATGGCCGTGAGTGCGAGATTGTCAGTTGTCCACCGGCGGCGCGGCCTGCAGGTGCGGACAGAAGTGGAGCGTAAGCGCAGTTGGCTGACCCCGGCCGCAACGGCGGCACAAATTCACCTGTGCGGCGACTCGTCATTGTCGAGTCGCCCACGAAGGCACGGAAAATTGCCGGTTACCTGGGCAGTAACTACGTCGTGGAGTCCTCCCGCGGGCACATCCGGGATCTGCCGCGCAACGCCGCGGACGTGCCGGCGAAGTACAAGACCGAACCGTGGGCACGCCTGGGTGTCAACGTCGACGCCGATTTCGAGCCGCTCTATATCGTCAGTCCGGACAAGAAGAGCACGGTCACCGAGCTCAAGGGCCTGCTCAAAGACGTCGACGAGCTCTATCTGGCCACCGATGGTGACCGGGAGGGCGAGGCCATCGCCTGGCACCTGCTGGAGACCCTCAAGCCGCGTATCCCGGTCAAGCGGATGGTCTTCCACGAGATCACCGAACCGGCGATCCGCAATGCCGCCGAGAACCCCCGTGACCTCGACATCGACCTGGTGGACGCCCAGGAGACCCGACGCGTCCTGGACCGGCTCTACGGCTACGAGGTCAGCCCCGTGCTGTGGAAGAAGGTCGCCCCGAAGCTGTCGGCGGGCCGGGTCCAATCGGTGGCCACCCGCATCATCGTGCAGCGCGAACGCGAGCGGATGGCGTTCCGCAGCGCCTCCTACTGGGACGTGGTCGCCCAACTGGACGCCAGCGTCTCCGACCCGACCGCGTCCCCGCCCACCTTCACCGCCCGACTGGTCGCCGTCGACGAGCAGCGGGTGGCCAGCGGCCGCGACTTCGACTCGCTGGGGGCATTGAAGAAACCGGCCGAAGTCACCGTGCTCGACGAGGCCGCAGCCACCGCGCTCGCGGCCGGGTTGCGCGGGGCGTCACTATCGGTGACCTCGGTGGAGGAGAAGCCCTACACCCGGCGGCCCTACGCGCCGTTCATGACCTCGACGTTGCAGCAGGAAGCCGGCCGCAAACTGCGGTTCTCCGCCGAACGGACGATGAGCATCGCCCAGCGGCTCTACGAGAACGGCTACATCACCTACATGCGTACCGACTCGACGACGCTGTCGGCCAGCGCCATCGATGCCGCGCGCACCCAGGCCCGTCAGCTCTACGGCGAGGAGTACGTCTCGCCGTCGCCGCGGCAGTACACCCGCAAGGTCAAGAACGCCCAGGAGGCCCACGAGGCGATCCGGCCGGCCGGCGAGACGTTCGCCACTCCCGACGCGGTGCGCAACGAGCTGGGCAGCGACGAGTTCCGCCTCTACGAGCTGATCTGGCAGCGCACGGTGGCCTCGCAGATGGCCGATGCGCGCGGCACCACGCTGAGCCTGCGGATCGGTGGACAGTCCGGGGCTCAAGAAGTGACGTTCGCCGCCAGCGGCCGCACCATCACCTTCGCCGGGTTCCTCAAGGCTTACGTGGAGACCGTCGACGAGCTGGCCGGCGGTGAAGCCGACGACGCCGAGAGCCGGCTGCCGCAATTGAGCCAGGGCCAGCGGGTGGACGCCACCGAACTGACCCCGGACGGGCATTCCACCAACCCGCCGGCCCGCTACACCGAGGCCTCGCTGGTCAAGGCGCTCGAGGAATTGGGTATCGGGCGGCCCTCGACCTACTCGTCGATCATCAAGACCATCCAGGACCGCGGCTACGTCTACAAGAAGGGCAGCGCGCTGGTCCCATCCTGGGTCGCGTTCGCCGTCATCGGGCTGCTCGAACAGCACTTCCGCCGGCTGGTCGACTACGACTTCACCGCGGCGATGGAAGACGAGCTCGACGCGATCGCCGCCGGCCGGCAGCGCCGCACCGACTGGCTGCACAACTTCTACTTCGGCGGCGACTACGGGGTGGAGGACTCGATCGCCCGCGCCGGGGGCCTCAAGAAGCTGGTCGGTGTCAACCTGGAGGGCATCGACGCCCGCGAGATCAACTCGATCAACCTGTTCGACGACGAGCAGGGCCGGCCGGTGTATGTCCGGGTCGGCAAGAACGGGCCTTACCTGGAGCGCATGGTCACCGGCGACGACGGCGAGCCGACGCCGCAGCGGGCCAACCTGGATGACTCGCTGCCGCCGGACGAGCTGACCCTGGCGCTGGCCGAGGAACGCTTCGCCACCCCGCAGGAGGGCCGCTCGCTCGGCGTCGACCCGGCCACCGGGCATGAGATCGTCGCCAAGGACGGCCGCTACGGCCCGTATGTCACCGAGGTTCTGCCGCCCCCGCCGGACGACGAGTCGGGCGCGGTGGCAAAGAAGGGCAAAAAGCCGACCGGTCCCAAGCCGCGCACCGGGTCATTGCTGCGCAGCATGGATCTGCAGACGGTGACCCTCGAGGACGCGCTGAAGCTGTTGTCGTTGCCGCGGGTGGTCGGTGTCGACCCGGGGTCCGGTGAGGAGATCACCGCGCAGAATGGCCGCTACGGCCCGTATCTGAAGCGCGGCACCGATTCTCGATCGCTGGCAGGCGAGGAACAGATCTTCGACATCACCCTCGAGGAAGCGCTCAAGATCTACGCCGAGCCGAAACGCCGTGGCCGCCAAGCGGCTTCGGCACCGCCGCTGCGCGAACTGGGCGCCGACCCGGCGACCGGCAAGCCGATGGTGATCAAGGACGGCAGGTTCGGGCCGTACGTGACCGACGGTGAGACCAACGCCAGCCTGCGCAAGGGTGACGAGGTGGCTTCGATCACCGATGAGCGCGCTGCGGAGCTGCTCGCCGACCGCCGGGCCAAGGGGCCGGTGAAACGGGCCGCCAAGAAGACCACCCGCAAGGCGCCGGCGAAAAAGGCCGCCAAACGCTGAGTCAGTCCGCCGCGGCCGAGGTCTCGGCGTCCTGGGCCGGGATCGCTTCGACCACGGCAAGATTCAACGGCCGCGCCAGCTGAGTGGGCACGGCGCGGCCACGCAGCTCGACGATCTCGCCGACCTCCCAGCACAATGCCTCGGAGTCGACGGCGCCGCTGACCGCGACCGCCGAAGCCAGCACGTGGCCCTCCTCCAGCTTGGCCAGCTCCGTCAAACGGGCGGCCTCGTTGACCGGGTCGCCGATCACGGTGTACTCGAAGCGGGCCCGGGCGCCGATGTGCCCGGCGATGGCCCGCCCGGCGGAGACACCGATGCCGAACTCCTCCGACTCGAGCACCGGCAGCAGCCCGTCGTGCAGTTCCCGGGCCGCTGCCAGCGCCGCGCTCGAGGCATCCGGGTGCTCGATCGGCGCGCCGAAGATCGCCAGCGCGGCGTCACCCTGGAACTTGTTGACGAAACCGCCGTGCCGCCCGACGGCCTCGACCACCACCCGGAAGAATTCGTTGAGCAGGTTCACCACCTCGCTGGGCGGTCGCGTCGAGGCCAGCCGGGTGGAGCCCACCAGGTCGATGAAGAGCACCGCGACATCGCGTTCCTGGCCACCCAGCTCGGTGCCGCGCTCCAGCGCCCGCCGGGCCACATCCTCACCGACGTAGCGCCCGAACAGGTCGCGAAGTCGCTGCCGCTCGGCCAGATCACGCACCATGTCGTTGAACCCGGCCTGCAGCAGGCCGAGTTCGCTGGCGTCGTAGATCTGCATGTGCGCGTTGTAGTTGCCGCGTTGCACCTCCCCGAGCGCCCAGCGCAGCTGGCGCAGCGGGTCGGCGATCGACATCGACACCAGCGCGGTGCCGGCCAGCCCGATGACCAGCGCAGCCAGCGCCATGAACAGGATCGGGGTGAACAGCTTGTCCGCCGAGGCGTTGAGCAGTGAGGTCTTGGCGGCCAGCACCGACAGCACGATCGCCAGCAGCGGCACCCCGGTCGACAGCAGCCACGTCAGCAGCTGACGCAGGATGACACCGGGTGCCCGCAGGTTCTCCGGCGCCCCACCGCGCAGTGCCGCGACGGCTACCGGCCGCAGCACCCGCTCGGACTGCAGGTAGCCGATGATCGCGGTGGCGGCCGCGCCCAGAGCGGTGGCGGTGACCACCACCGGCACGACGTCGTGGGCCACCGGCCAGCTGACGATGACGAATACCACCCCGCCCACCGTCCAGTAGCTGATGCTGATCAGCGAGCGGTAGAAGGGCATTCGCAGCGCCCGGGACCGGGCCAGTTCGGTGTCGGCGGGGTCGGTGTCGGCGTCGGGATCGGTGAGCAGGGCTTCGCGGCGTTGCCAGCGGAACACCGGCATCAGCAACGCGGTGCTCACCGAGAAGCCGAAAACGAACAGAAACAACAAGGTGACGGCGAAGATCACCAGGTTGGTGCGCGGCAGGTCCTGGAGGTTGATCCGGTCCTCGGTCGGCAGCCCGAACCGCAGGAAGCCGAACACGAACAGCGAGCCGATGATGTCGGCCTGCAACAGGCTCAGGGTGAACACCGGCCACGGAGTGCGCACCACCCACCGGACGAATCGGTTGATCCGCCCCGGCAGGGTCCTGGTACTCACCAGGACACCGTATCCGGCGGGGCGGCGAAGCCGGAGTCCGAATGTCCCGGCCAGCCGCTACTGTGACCGATGATGTCCGGGGTTTTCGCACGGTTGGTGGGCCAGCAGGCGGTGGAGGCCGAGCTGTTGGCGGCGGCCCGGTCAGCCCGGCGTGATTCCGCTCACAGCGCGGTGACCGCAGGCGGTATGTCGCACGCCTGGCTGATCACCGGGCCGCCCGGTTCGGGCCGATCGATCGCGGCACTGTGCTTCGCGGCGGCGCTGCAGTGCACCGCCGACGACGCCGAGGGCGGGCCGGGCTGTGGAGGGTGCCGGGCCTGCACCACCACGATGGCCGGCACGCACGCCGATGTGCGGCGGGTGGTGCCGGAAGGGTTGTCCATCGGCGTCGACGAGATGCGGGCCATCGTGCAGGTCGCCTCCCGGCGGCCCGGGACCGGCCGGTGGCAGATCGTGGTGATCGAGGACGCCGACCGGCTCACCGAGGGGGCGGCCAACGCCCTGCTCAAGGTCGTCGAGGAACCGCCGCCGTCGACGGTGTTCCTGCTGTGTGCCCCCTCGGTCGACCCGGAGGACATCGCCATCACCCTGCGGTCGCGGTGCCGGCACGTGGCGCTGGTGACCCCGGCGCCTGCGGCGATCGCCCAGGTGCTGGTCGACACCGACGGCCTCGACGCCGAGACGGCTGCCTGGGCGGCGGCGGTCAGCGGGGGCCACGTGGGCCGGGCCCGGCGGCTGGCCACCGATCCGGAGGCCCGCCAGCGGCGTCAGCGGGCGCTGGCGCTGGCCCGCGATGCGGCCACCCCGTCGCGGGCGTTCGCCGCGGTCGACGAGTTGGTGGCCGCCGCGGAGTCCGAGGCCAGGGAGCTGACCGCCGGGCGGGCCGAGGTCGAGACCGAGGAGCTGCGCACCGCGCTGGGCGCCGGCGGCACCGGCAAGGGCACCGCGGGGACGCTGCGTGGCACCGCCGGGGTGATCAAGGATCTGGAGCGGCGGCAGAAGTCGCGCCAGACCAGGGCCTCGCGCGACGCGCTGGACCGGGCCCTGATCGACCTCGCCACCTATTTCCGGGACGCTTTGCTGGCCGCATCGGGCGTCGGCACCGCCCGGCCCAGTCACCCGGACATGACCGACGCGGTGGCGGCGATGGCCGCGCATGCGTCGGCGGAGGCGCTGTTGCGCTGCATCGAGGCGGTGCTCGAATGCCGCGACGCGCTGGCCGCGAACGTGAAACCCCGGTTCGCCGTCGGCGCCATGGTCGCCACCATCGGTCAGGCGCTGCGGGACGACCTGTAAACTCGGCTGGTCCCGGAAGCGCCGGGCAGGCCGCCTTAGCTCAGTCGGTAGAGCGATTCACTCGTAATGAATAGGTCAGGAGTTCGATTCTCCTAGGCGGCTCCACACCCCCACCCCAACTCTCGCGAGCATTGCTCCTATGTCAAGTAGCGGCGGCGTGGGGTGTGGGGTGTCGTGATTTCTCGTCGGCGTGGAGGTGGTTGTAGACGACGCGGGTGAGTCGTCGTTTGAGGCAGCGGAGAGCTTCTTTGGTGGAGTCTCCTTGGGCGAGTCGTTTGCGGTAGTAGATCTGGCCGGGGCTGTCAGTGAGGCGGGCTTGCGTGATCGCGATGCGGTACAAAGCGGCGTTGAGTTGTCGGTTACCGGATCGGTTGAGGCGGACTCGGCCGGCGGTGTGGCCGGACCAGGCGGGGATGGGGGCGGTGCCGCTGTGGCAGGCGAACGCGGCTTCGCTTTTGAAGCGGGTGATGCCGGCGGTTTCGCCGACGAGTTTGGCGGCGGTCAACGGGCCGCAGCCGACAAGTGCGAGCAGGTTCGGTGCTACCGCCTGCACCGTGTCGGTGATGCGTTGGGTCAGCGCAGTGATCGTCATGGTCAGTCGGATGATGTCGCCGAGTTCGTCGGTGGCCAACTCAGCCAGTAGGCCGTCGACGGTGGCCAGCCAGGCGGCCAGCGCGATCTGGGTCTTTGCGCGATCCAACGATCCCTTCTTGGGCGACTGAGCGGGGTCGAGTTCATGGATCCGGCCCAGGAACCGGTTGATCGTTGCTGTGCGTTGTGCCACAAGGTCTTCGCGGCGGTCGACCAGTAACTTCAATTCCCGCGACACCTCGTCGTGGCCGGCCACCGGCAGGTCAGGGTGGCGCAACACCGCCCGTGCCACTGCCAAGGCATCTATGGGATCGGACTTGCCTCGGGTGCGGGCGCCCGCGCGTTCGTGAGCCATTAGTTTGGGTGCCACCCGCACGACCTTTTGGCCGGTGGACAGCAGGTCACGTTCGAGGCGGGCCGACAGGTTGCGGCAGTCCTCGATACCCCACAACAGGTCGTCGCCGAGGGTGGTCTTGGCCCAGGCCAACGCTGCCAGGTGGCCCTCTGTGGTTGCGGGTACGGCTTTGTCTGCAATTTTGCGGCCCACTTCGTCGACGGCGACGAAAGTGTGGGTGCGCTTGTGTACATCGGTCCCAATGACCACCATGGACGGTGCCTTCTTTCATCTCGACGGGGATGCAAGGAAGGTTGGGCCGGCCGGCGGACACATCTCAGTCGGGGGCGGTGCCACGCTCCTATCAAGTCACGCCGGTCGGTCCTTCCCACCTGGTGCCGGCAGAATGCTCGCTGGTCGACCTCGCGGGCGACAGTGCGTGTCTGAGCCAAACACCAGGTGCGAAGAACCCAACCACCGCAACGCGGCGATCACCACCCTGACACTGAGTGCGTGTCTGCACGGCGACACGCGGCTCTAGCCGGCATTCTGCGCACGCTCGCCGGGTGCTGTCGCCGGCGAGGGCGCCAGGTTCGGCTCCACCATCGGCAGCCGAACCCGAAACACCGTGGCCCCGTCGGCCGATTCCGCGCCCACCGAGCCGCGGTGCGCGCTGACGATCGAGGCGACGATCGCCAGCCCCAGCCCGGTGCTGCCCAGCTCGCCCGAGCGGGCCTTGTCCGCGCGGACGAACCGCTCGAACAGGTGCGGCACCATGTCGGGGTCGATCCCGGGCCCGTCGTTGGCCACCGTCAACTCCGCCACCGGTCCGCCCACCCCGGAACGGTCCTCGGCGATGGCGGTCGTCACGGTCACCCCGGGCGGTGTGTGCACCCAGGCGTTCTTCAACAGGTTGGTGACGACCTGGTGCAGCCGGGCGCGGTCACCGCGGACCCACACCGAGGTGTCCGGCAGGACCTTGACCCAGTGGTGACTCGGTGCGGCGGCCGCGGCGTCGTTGACCGCGTCCAGCACCAGGTCGGCCAGGTCGACGTCTTCGACCTGCAGGTCCTGGCCTTCGCTGAGCCGCGACAGCAGCAGCAGCTCTTCGACCAGCGACGCCATCCGCTGCGCCTCGGATTCGATGCGGGCCAACGCGTATTCGGTGGTCGGCGGCAGCGTGGAACTGTCCTGCCGGGTCAGCTCGGCGTAGCCCTGGATCGCCGCCAGCGGTGTGCGCAGCTCGTGACTGGCATCGGTGATGAACTGCCGCATCCGCCGGTCGGCATCGCTTCGGTAAGCCAGAGCGCTATCGACGTTGTCCAGCAGGCGATTCAAGGCGCCGGCGACGATACCGACCTCGTGGTCGGGGTCGACGTCGTCGTCGGCCACCCGGATGGTGATGCGTTCGTCGCTGTCGGTGAGTGGCATCGCCGCCACCGAGGCGGCGGTGGCGGCGACTCGCCGCAGCGGGCGCAACGCGTAGCTGACCACCGTGATCGTCAGCCCGGCGGTGATCAGCAACGCCACCGTGTAAAGCGCTGCGGCAGCGGCCATTCGGCGGGCAATGGTGCGGTTCGCCAGGTTCAGTGACCCGCCGATGAACAACATGTCGTCGTCGTCGACGACGCGGGTCTCCACCCGGTAGGTGCCCAGGCTGCCCAATTCCATCGTCTGTGGGGGTCCGTTGTGCCAATGGTGCTTGTCGATGGCGGCCACCACGTCGGCCGGAGCCGGATAGGGTTCCTCCTCGGTGAACACCGCCGAGCCGACCACCTTGCCGTCGCGCAGCACCGCCAGCACATTGCCCGGGGTCTGATCGCTGAAACCGAGCAAGGCCCGTCCGATGGTCGACATGCCGTCGGGACCGATGGAGTTCTCGACGCGGCGATACTTGGCAAACGAATGGCTGAACGCGTTGAGCGACTCGGACACATCGGCGTCGCTGGTCGCGGTGACGTAGCTGCGCAGGCTCAGCACCGACACCACGCCGACGGCCACGAACGCCACCGTCACCACGGTGGACACCCCGAGCACCAACTGCCGGCGCAGCGCCCGCGGCCGCCGAGATAAGTTGGCCGAGTGCGTCATTGCGGTGGCTTCAGCATGTAACCCACCCCCCGCACGGTATGGATCATCGGGGGGTCGACGTCGATCTTCTTGCGCAGATAGGAGATGTAGAGGTCGACGATGCTGGTGCGGCCGGCGAAATCGTAATTCCACACCCGGTCCAGGATTTCCGCGCGAGGCAGCGCCCGGCCGGGATTGCGCATCAAAAACCGCAGCAACTCGAACTCGGTCGTGGACAGCGACACCGGAATGCCGCCATGGCTGACCTGCCGGCTGGCGCCGTCGAGCGTCAGGTCCCCGACGGTGAGCACCTCGTCGACCGGTGGCGTCAACTGGGCGGAACGGCGCAGCAGTCCGCGCAGCCGCGCGACTAACTCCTCGAGGCTGAACGGCTTGGTCATGTAGTCGTCGGCGCCCGAGGTCAGACCGGTGACCCGGTCGGTGACCGAGTCGCGGGCGGTGAGGAACAGCGTCGGGATGTAGGCGTCGGATTCACGGACCCGCCGCAGAATCTGCAACCCGTCGACATCGGGCAACATGATGTCGAGAACCAGCAGATCGGGTTCGCCGCTGTGGAATTTGGTAACCGCGTCGCGCCCGTTGTGGGCCACGTCGACGACCCACCCCTCGTAGTGCAGGGCCATCGTCACCAGATTGGTCAGGGCCGGCTCGTCGTCGACCAGCAGGACCCGGATCGGTGATCCGTCGGGCCGATTGATCCGCGGCAGTTGCCCGAGGATCGCTTTGCGCGGACTCCGATGCTCCGTGTTACCCGACATCGATCATCATTGTCCACCCGGCCTCGCGGTCATTCGCCGAGGAGGCGCTGCTTGCGGTCGACGAATTTCTCCTGGGACAGAATTCCGGAGTCCCGCAGTTCGACGAGTGCGCGCAGTTCGGCGACGACGCCGATCACCTTGGCCTTGGCCGGTTTGTCCGGCTCCTCGGGTCCCTCGGCCGGCCTGGGTGGCGCGGTGGGGTTGGGCTGGGCGGGCATCGGTGCGTGGCGTCCCGCACCCAGGGTGCCGGCCACGGCGCGTCCGGCCATGCCGGCCAATCCCATCTCGGCGAACGGGGCGCCGGATCCGGCGGCCGCGGCCGCCGCGGTCGATGCCGCAGCGGATTGCGTTGACACCAAGGTGATCTCGCGCAGCGCCGACGGTGCGGCGGCGGCCCAGGCCTGTGGCACCGACAGTGCGCCCAGCGGCACCGCCTTGCCCATGCTCGCCCAGGTCGCGCCGACCGGGCCGGCCGCGGCTCCCAGACCGCCGACGGCAGGCGCCGTCTGACTCAGCAGGCCCAGGCCGCCCAGCGCCCCGAGGCCCTCCGCGCCCTCGGGGAAGGCGAGTTCGCCCAGGGTGATCGCCAAGCCGCCGAACGCACCACCCAGGCCGATTCCGCCGAACGGGCCGACGCTGCCCACTTCGAGAACCGCGCCCGCCAGATCGAACGCCAAACCGGGCGAGATCGCGGCGGGCGAGTCGGCGGCGGAGCCGGCCAGTTGGCCGGCGGTGGTCAGGGCGTGGGTGGCGGCGGCGGTGCCGGCGCTCTGGGGGGTTGAGGTGGTGGGGGTGGCGGTGTTGTGGGGTGCGGTGAAGGTGGGTAGTTGGGTGGCGGTGGCGGCGGTGCCGGCGTAGCCGTACATGGCGGTGGCGTCTTGGGCCCACATTTGCCCGTAGAGGGCTTCGTTGGCGGCGATGGCGGCGGTGTTTTGGCCGAGGAAGTTGGTGGCGATCAGGGTGGTCAGTTGGGTGCGGTTGGTGGCGATGACGGCTGGTGGCACGGTCATGGCGAAGGCGGTTTCGTAGGCGGCTGCGGCGGCGTCGGCCTGGGTGCCGGCTTGGCCGGCTTGGGCGGCGGTGGTGCTCATCCAGGCGGCGTAGGGGGCTGCGGCGGCGGCCATGGCGGTGGCGGCGGGGCCTTGCCAGGTTTCGTCGGTGAGTGCGGCGATGACGCTGCGGTAGGAGTTGGCTGCGGATTCCAGTTCGGCGGCCATGGCTTTCCAGGCGCTCGCGGCGGCGCGGATCGGGCCGGATCCGGCTCCGGAATACATCAGCGCAGAGTTGACCTCCGGCGGCAACGCTGCAAAATTCATCGGCTGATTCCCGTCCGGCTCAGCTCGCGGCGAAAACGTTCGCGGCCTCGGCGGTCGCATAGGAGATCCCGCCGCCGTTGAGCGCGGCGACGAACATTTGATTGATGGCGGCGGCCTGCGCGGCCACATTCTGGAACAGCGCGCCGTTGGCGCTGAACCGCGCGGCAATCGTCATCGATACCGCGTCGGAGGCGGGAGCCGCCACCGCGGTGGTCGGGGCGGCGACCGCCGCGCTCTGCGCCTGCACCGCCGAACCGATTCCCTGAAGATCGCCGGCCGCCCCGGACAACAGCTCCGGTTGGGTCACCACGAAAGACATCTACGAACCTCCCCTTTCGAATTCACTCGTCGACAAAGCTTTCGATCACGCGTTCTCGTTGTTTGTTGAATTCCTCATCGGTCAGCACCCCGGAGTCCCGCAGTTCTGCCAGGCCCCGCAGTTCGGCGAGGATCTCGACGCCCGTCACCTCGGTTTCGGATTCGCCGGGCTCATCCGGTGATTCGAGACGAGCTGCGGTGGATTGCACAGGGGTGGGCATCGGTGCGTGGCGTCCCGGGCCGAGGGTGCCTGTCATGGCGCGTCCGGCCATGCCGGCCAGGGCCATCTCGGCGAACGGGGCGCCGGATCCCGCGGCCGCCGTGGCCGATGCCGCAGCGGATTGCGTTGACACCAAGGTGATCTCGCGCAGCGCAGACGGTGCGGCGGCGGCCCAGGCCTGTGGCACCGACAGTGCGCCCAGCGGCACCGCCTTGCCCATGCTCGCCCAGGTCGCGCCGACCCGGCCGGCGCCGCTCAGCCCGGCCGCGGGACCCAGACCGCCGGCGGGCGGGGTGAGACCGAGCAGACCGGCGGCGGGCGTCGTCTGCCCGATCAGACCCAGCCCGCTCGCTGCGCCGAACTCGCCGGTGATGCCCAGCCCGGCGAACGGCCCCAGACTGGCCGCCTCGATCGCCAGGCCACCGAATTCCAAACCCGCGCCGCCGCCCTCGAAGGGGGCGATGCTGTCCACCTCGAGAACCGCGACCAGCACGTCCAGCAGCAGGCCGGGGGCGCCGGCACCTTCGTAGGCGCCGGAGGAGTCGGCGGCGGAGCCGGCCAGTTGGCCGGCGGTGGTCAGGGCGTGGGTGGCGGCGGCGGTGCCGGCGCTCTGGGGGGTTGAGGTGGTGGGGGTGGCGGTGTTGTGGGGTGCGGTGAAGGTGGGTAGTTGGGTGGCGGTGGCGGCGGTGCCGGCGTAGCCGTACATGGCGGTGGCGTCTTGAGCCCACATTTGCCCGTAGAGGGCTTCGTTGGCGGCGATGGCGGCGGTGTTTTGGCCGAGGAAGTTGGTGGCGATCAGGGTGGTCAGTTGGGTGCGGTTGGTGGCGATGACGGCTGGTGGCACGGTCATGGCGAAGGCGGTTTCGTAGGCGGCTGCGGCGGCGTCGGCCTGGGTGCCGGCTTGGCCGGCTTGGGCGGCGGTGGTGCTCATCCAGGCGGCGTAGGGGGCTGCGGCGGCGGCCATGGCGGTGGCGGCGGGGCCTTGCCAGGTTTCGTCGGTGAGTGCGGCGATGACGCTGCGGTAGGAGTTGGCTGCGGATTCCAGTTCGGCGGCCATGGCTTTCCAGGCGCTCGCGGCGGCGCGGATCGGGCCGGATCCGGCTCCGGAATACATCAGCGCAGAGTTGACCTCCGGCGGCAACGCTGCAAAATTCATCGGCACTCCTCAAATCGCCGATATCCGAAGGTATTTTCGGCCGCACCCGCCGGGCAACCCGACAGCCCGGACTCATACGAAACGCATATCTGCCGTGTCCGGGGGAGTCAGAGTGGTGCGACGTACCCGACCGGACCCGAGGCGATACACACCGACAGTGCCGCGGTGTCGGCGCGGGCGGTGACGTTGTAGCCGGCGCCGGGAAGCCGCACGAAAACACGATTGAGTCCCGGGCGCACCCTGACCCGCACCCCGGGTCCGTCTGACAGCGACAGCGTCATCGAACCGTCGACGTTGGCCAGGTAGTTGATCTCGGCCGTCCAGTCGGCCGGCAGCAGCGGACCGTCAAGTCCCAGCGTGGCCGGCAGGTCCGGCTGCACCAGATACCCGCACTTGGGCACCGGCCCGGCCACGATGAACCGAACCCAGGTCACCTGTGCATCGGCTAACGTCCCCGCGCTGGTCAGCATCCTCAACTGCGTTGTCGCCGACGCGAACTCCGGTCGGTCCCGAACCAGTGCGAACAGGTGACTGGCCAGGTTCTCCGGGTGGACCACCCGCTGCAACACCAGCGGGTCGACCTCCTGATCGAGCAGCGGTGCATCCGAGTCGGCGTGGGCCGCCGACAGGGCGTGCCGGGCGTTCTGCAGATAGGACCGGGCCGGGTCATCGCGCCAGCGGGACAGGAACGTCGCCGTCGAATACAGGCTGCTGGCGGTGAAGGCCACCGCCAGTCCGGCCACCGCCACCGCCCGGGCCGGCGAGGCGTCCAGCCAATGTGAGGACTCCCGGTTCGGCGCGCACAACGCGACGGCGCCCAGAATCGCCAGCACCACGACCAGGTCGGCCAGGTACCGCAGGGTCTGGGCCAGCTCCAGCGCGGTGAACGCCGACGACCGCATCAGATAGACCGGGACCTGGCAGGCCGCGGCGTAACCGACCGCGACCAGCCACACCGGCACCACCCGGTGCTTGCGCGCCAGCGACACCGCCAGCAGACCCGCCAGCACCAGCCAGCCCAGCGCCATCACCACCGGGCCCGGTAGCGCCCACGGCGAGGCCGGCGCCCAACGGGCCCACGTCCACGGGCCACCGGCCAGGCTCGGGACGATGCCGTGGGTGATCGAGCGCCACAGCAACTCGCGGGTCATGACCAGGTCGAAGCTCCACCGCTTCTGGTTGACCACCGCCAGGTAGACCCCGACCCACACCGCGGTCACTACCAGCGTCGCCGTCCACAACCGCGACCCGGCCCGCCACGCCTGCGCGATCGCACCCAACGGACGCTCACCGGCCACATAACGCAGCAGCGCCGCCACCGTGAACGCCACGAACGGGATCACCGCGGCCTTCTCGAAGAACAGCAGACCGCCCGCGTAGGCCAGCGTGCCGGTGTAGGCGTAGCGCCGGTTTCCGGTGCGCGCCAGCAGGATCGCGTCGGCGCACACCCAGGCCAGCGCCGCCAGCATGGGCAGGGAGTTCAAGGCCGCCGCCCACCACGCGAACGCCGGCAGGCCCAGCGGACAGAACAGCGCGAACGTCAGCGGCACCAGCAGCACCGGCCGCCAGCCCAGAATCACCCACAGCACCCGCAGCAGCGCCGACGACGCCAGCAGCTGCAGCACCACCAGGCTGGCCGCCGGCGCCGCCCACTGCAGCGGCCAGGCCCGGGTCAACGCCCCGGCCACCAGAAACGCCCCCGGCATCACATGACCGTCGTGGTCGTCGAACAGGTACGCCGGCGACCACAGCTCGTGGGTGCCGGCCCGTCCGATCAGGATCAAGTCGTCCCAATAGAAGTAGCCCCCGAACGCCACCACCGCCCGGACCGCCAGCTGCGCGGCGATCAGCGCCACCGCCGCCCAGCAGACCCAGGGCAGGGTGGTCGTAGCAGTGCGCGTGCGCATTGGTCTTTCTTACCTGCCGGTATGGTGGCCCGGTGCGAGCACTGGTCACCGGAGCAGCCGGATTCATCGGATCGACGCTGGTCGACCGCCTGCGGGCGGACGGTCACCCGGTGGTCGGCCTGGACAATTTCGCGACCGGGCGGGCCACCAACATCGAGCACCTGACCGGCGACGCCGACTTCAGTTTCGTCGAGGCCGACATCGTCACCGCCGACCTGGGCGATGTGCTGGCACGGTATCGCCCTGAGGTGATCTTCCACCTGGCCGCCCAGATCGACGTGCGCCATTCGGTGGCGGACCCGGACTTCGACGCCTCGGTCAACGTGCTCGGGACGATCCGGCTCGCCGAGGCGGCCCGCGCCGCGGGGGTGCGCAAAATCGTGCACACCTCCTCGGGTGGGTCGATCTACGGCACCCCGCCGCGGTACCCGACCGGTGAGGACGACCCCACCGATCCGGCGTCACCCTATGCCGCCGGCAAGGTGGCCGGTGAGATCTACCTCAACACGTTCCGGCACCTCTATGGGCTGCAGTGCTCCCATATCGCGCCGGCGAACGTCTACGGCCCCCGGCAGGACCCGCACGGCGAGGCCGGTGTGGTGGCGATCTTCGCCCAGGCACTGCTGAACGGCACACCGACCAAGGTGTTCGGGGACGGATCCAACACCCGCGACTACGTGTTCGTCGACGACGTGGTGGACGCCTTCGTGCGGGCCGCCGGCGGAGCGGGCGACGGGCAGCGGTTCAACGTCGGCACCGGGGTGGAAACCTCGGATCGCCAACTGCATTCGGCGGTGGCCGCCGCGGTCGGGGCACCCGACGACCCGGAGTTCCACCCGCCCCGGCTCGGCGATCTGAAACGGTCGTGTCTGGACATCTCCCGGGCCCGTGAGGTGCTGGGCTGGCAACCCCGAGTCGCGCTGGCCGACGGCGTGGCCCGCACCGTGTCGTACTTCCGGCAGGTGAAGCCGGCCTGAACTTCTGTGGCATACTTCCTCGACGGAGGGGAGTATTCCTTCGTCGCAGTGTCGTCAACTCGTCGCCCGTCATCGGACGACCGGTGCTGTGGGCCGGTGACCGGCGGAAGAGACCTCCAGCGGCATCAATGACGCTGGAGGAGATCCATGGATGTGTTTTCGCTCGGCCGCTTCGGTCTGGACGCTGTCGGCACCGTTCTGGAGGCCAGCCTGGACCTCGCCGTCATCCCGCTGCGCGAAGGCGCCAAGCTTCTGGCCGGTGAACGCTCCGACCTGACCAGCCGGCGCAGCTGGCGCGGTGCGGGACGGGCCTGGATCGAAGTCCGCGGGCTGGATGAGCCCGGCGGCGCCGACATCGGTCCCGCGGTGCTCGACGCCCTGCGGAATCGGCCGGGCGTCGGCTCGGTGCGGCTGAACCGCCCGCTGTCCCGGGTGGTCGTCGAAATCGACGACAACACATCGCTGGCCGACCTGTGCGCCGCGGTGGAAGCGGTCGAAAAAGACACCGAATTGAGCGCGACCGAGACCGCCGCATTGCCCGGTGACGGTCTGCTGCTGGCCGCCAAGGGCGCCATGGTGGGGGCCAACGCGGTTGGGCTGGCGATCGCCACCGTGGGCAGTGCGATGCGCCTGCCGGCCGCACCCAAGATCTTCGACGCCGCGGCGTCGGTGGCGCGGTACCAGCCGCTGGTCCGCAACCTGCTGGAACGCCAGATCGGGCCCGCCCGGGCTGAGACGGTGCTCTCGCTGGTCTCGCTCGGCTCGCACGTCATCACCTTGTCGCCGGCCATCCTGGCGGTGGACATGATGGTGGAGGGCCTGAAAGCCGCCGAGACCCGCGCCGGTGCGCTGGCCTGGAATCGCTACGAACCGGCGCTGGCCCGATACGCCGACCACCCGGACCTGAACCCCACCGCACGGCCTGTCCCGCGTCCGGACGGTGCTGCCGAGCGCCACCTGAAGCGCACGGCGCTGGCACAGGTGGTCGCGGCCGGCGTGGTGGGTGGGCTCACCCGCAACCTGGACATGACCTCGAGCGCGATCCTGGCCGCCTCGCCGAAAGCGGTGCGCACCAGCTGTGAATCGTTCGCCGCGACCCTGGGCCAGGGGCTGGCGGACGCGCACGGGGTGCTGCCGCTGCGGCCGGACGGTCTGCGGCGCCTCGACAAGATCGACACCGTGGTCATCGACCCGCGGGTGCTGACCGGTGAACAACGCCGCGTGGTGCAGATCCGCGGCGCAAGCGACCACGAGCTGCCGCAAGCCTGGGCCAGCGCACAAGGCCTGCTCGACAAGCCCGGACTGCGCCCGGGCTGGCACCGGGTCCGTATGACGGCCCGCGACCGCTCCGACGCGGTGGAGGCACTGATCCTGCCCGCACACCACGCGCTGGCCTCGGCGGTGGTGCTCGAAGGGCGTGCCTCCGGCGCGGAGCTGGTCACGGTGGACACCGAGATCCTCGGAGAGCTGCGTCCCGGTTTCGACGACATCCGCCCGGTGGCCGGCGGAGCCGACACCGACGACGTCGACGCCGCCCTGGCCGCGGCCGTCACCGAGCTGCAGCAAGCCGGCCGGACCGTCGCGGTGCTGTCGACCTCGGCGGCGCAGGCGCTGGCGTCGGCGGATCTGGCGCTGGGTGTCATGCCGACGAGCGAAAATGACATCCTGCCTCCGCCTTTTTATGCCGACCTGCTGTTGGCCGATCTGGCCGGCGCATGGCAGGTGTTGCGCGCGCTCCCGGCCGCCCGCGCCGCCACCGAGCGGGGTGTCGCGATCTCGATCGGAGCCTCGTCCATCGCCGGGCTGCTGCTGGTTCGCGGGGTCAGGGCGACCATCCCCGGTGTCGGGGCGGGACCGAGCCGCGGCCCCGGTCCGGTGACCGTCGGCGCCGGTGCCGGGATGCTGTCCGGGTATCTACTGGCCCGCCGGGTGCTGCGGGCTCGCGCGCCGCAGCCTGCGCCGGCCTACGAGTGGCACGCGATGACGGTCGAGCAGGTGCAGGAGCTGTTGACTCCGGACAACGTGCTACAGCCGGCCGAGCGCGCTCCGATCGAGACGGCATCGCAGGGCATGTTCTGGCCGTACGTGCACGCCGTGCGCGAGGAGCTGTCCGACCCGATGACGCCGATCCTGGCGCTGTGCTCGGCGGCGACGGCCATGCTGGGTTCGCCGATCGACGCCGTGATGGTGGGCACGGTGCTCACCGGCAACGCCATGCTGGCGGCCTACCAGCGGCTGAGGGCCGAGAGCCGACTGAACATCTTGCTCGCCCAGCAGGCCCCGCCGGCCCGGGTCGTGCTGACCGGTGCCGACGGCACTCGGCAGTACCACGAGATCGTCGCCGAACAACTGCTGCCCGGCGATCTGATCGAGGTGCGCAGTAACGAGGTGGTGCCCGCCGACGCCCGCGTCATCGAGGAGGCCGACGTCGAGGTCGACGAGTCGTCGCTCACCGGCGAATCGCTGTCGGTCGGCAAACAGCTCGAACCCACCCCGGGCGCCGAACTGGCCGAGCGCAGCTCCATGCTCTACGCCGGCACCACGGTGATCGCCGGGAAGGCGCTGGCGATGGTGACCGCGGTGGGCGCCGACACCCAGACCCGCCGGGCCTCCGAACTGGCCTCCGGTGAGCTGCCCGAGGTCGGTCTGCAGCATCACTTGTCCCAGCTGATGTACCGGACCTTCCCCTACAGCGCTGCCGGCGGGGTGGCGGTCGGCGCGCTGGGCCTTCTTCGCCGGGGCGGACTGCGGATAGCGCTGGGCAATGCGATCGCGGTGGCGATCGCCGCGGTGCCGGAGGGGATGCCGCTGATGGCGACCCTGGCTCAGCACGCGTCATCGCAGCGGTTGAGCAAATCCGGTGCGCTGGTGCGAATCCCGCGCTCGGTGGAGGCTCTGGGCCGGGTCGACGTGGTCTGCTTCGACAAGACCGGAACGCTCAGCGAGAACCGGCTGCGGGTCACCACGGTGCGCCCGCTGCGCGGATACTCCGATGACGACGTGCTCAGTACCGCCGCCCAGGCGGCGCCGGCTCCCGACGGTGCGGCGCACGCGCACGCCACTGACCAGGCCATCGTCGAGGGCGCGGCGGCCTCAGCGGGTGCCCGGTCGTGGACCGAACCCGATGCTCACCTGCCGTTCCGTTCCGGCCGGGCCTTCTCGGCGTCGGTGCTGGGATCGGAGCTACTGGTCAAGGGCGCACCGGAAGTGGTGCTCGAGGCCTGCGGCAACGCCGGTGCCGAGGTGGAGCAGCAGGTGGCCCAGATGGCGGCTCAGGGCCTGCGGGTGATCGCGGTGGCGCAGGGCAGGCTGACCGCCGCGCAGGTGCGGGCCGTGCGGGATGACTCCGACCGGCTCGTCGAGGTGAGCGCCTCCGGGCTGACCCTGATCGGCTTCCTCGGTCTGGCCGACACTCCCCGGGCCGATGCGCCGCAGCTGCTGGCCGATCTGACCGCTCGCGGGGTGGATATCCGGATGATCACCGGTGACCACCCGATCACCGCGACCGCGATCGCCGCCGAGATGGGTGTCGCCGTCGGCGCCGAGCAGGTCATCACCGGCTCGGAGTGGAATGCGCTGAACCGCAAGGAACAAGAGCGGGTGGTCTGCGAGCGGGTGATCTTCGCCCGGATGTCGCCGGAGAACAAGGTGCAGATCGTCCAGACGCTGGAGCGCGCCGGCCGGGTGTCGGCGATGGTGGGTGACGGCGCCAATGACGCCGCCGCGATCCGGGCCGCCACCGTGGGGCTCGGTGTGGTCGCACACGGCAGCGACTCGGCGCACGCCACCGCCGACGTGGTGCTGACCGACGGCAAGATCGGATCGCTGATCGACGCGATCGACGAGGGCCGCCGGCTGTGGAAGGGCGTGCAGCTGGCGATCTCGGGGCTGCTCGGCGGCAATGCCGGCGAAGTGATCTTCTCCGTCATCGGCACGGCGGTCACTGGGAACTCGCCGCTGAACACCCGCCAGTTGCTGCTGATGAACACCCTGACGGATGCGTTGCCGGCCACGGCCGTCGCGGTGAGCACACCGGCCGGCCCGATCGGTAGCGCGGTGGCCGGACTCGACGAACGGAAGTTGTGGCGGGCGGTGGCGTTCCGGGGTGGAGTCACCGCGGCTGCGGGCACCGCAGCCTGGGCGATGGCCTCGGTCACCGGCATGCCGCAGCGGGCGGCGACGGTGGCGCTCATCTCCCTGGTGACCACCGAACTCGGTCAGACCGTGGTCGATTCGCGGGCGCCGATGGTGTTGGCGACCGCGGCCGGATCGTTCGCGCTGTTCGCCGCGCTCGTCAGCACCCCCGGCATCAGCCAGTTGCTCGGCTGCACGCCGGTCGGCCCGATCGGCTGGGCGCAGGGTGTCGGCACGGCCGCAGCGGCCACCGCAGCGGTGGCCGTGGCAAGCCGGTTCTCGGGTGTCGCTGAGGACGGCCCCGTCAAGGACCCGGCGAACGTCCCGCTCGAGGTGCCCCCGGTAGTGGCCCTGGTCAAAGCGGCTCCGGCCAAGCAGATTGCGGCGGTCAAGAAGGCTGCGGTGGCGAAAAAGGCCCCGGTCAGGAAGGCCCCGGTGGCGAAGAAGACTCCGGCCAAGCAGATTCCGGCGGTCAAGAAGGCTCCGGCGGCGAAAAAGACCCCGGTCAAGAAGGCTCCGGTGGCGAAGAAGGCTCCGGCCAAGAAAACGCCGGTCAAGAAGGCTCCGACGGCGAAGACTTCGGCCAAGCAGACCCCGGTCACGAAGGCCGCCCCGAAGAAGACGTCCCGGAAGCTGGAACTGGTGCGCTGAGCCGTCTCTGGTTCATCGAACTGATCCCCTTCATGGCACCGGGTGTCAGCCTGCCCTTCGAAGGTGCCGTAGGTCGGATGGCGGGCGCTTCGATGCGGAATGGCGCACCTCGAGCAGACCGGCGCGCCAGAGCAACGCGTACAACTCGATGACCGGCACCGTCAGAACCTGCCCCGTGACTTCGGCCAGTGGTTCCGCCAGGACTTCGGTCGCCCTCCTCATATGCCCAAGCGTGACGGCCGGATCCAGACGAGCGGCAAACCTGTTGTGACCGCGAGGCCAACTGTCGCCGAATTACTGTGTTTTATTCGGCGGTTCCACCTTCGGCTCTCCTGCGTCGAGCCTCGCTGAACCGCGGTATTCACGCGGTTCGGGCGGCGCTTCCGGCGGTTGGGCCTGGGCGATCGCCACCACCCGGGCCAGCCGGGCGTAACGCAGTTCCAAGTCGCGGAACCGCATGTAGGTGCTCAGTGTCGTGAACGCGAACGCGATGATCAGGACATAGAGCATCAGGTCGGTGCCGCGGCGCACGCCGACCCAGTTCGCCACCACGGTGGTGTCGTCGGGGCGCAGCACCGCATAGATGCCGGCCACCACGAACACCAGGTAGCCGACCTTGACCCAGGCCCGGGACTGGGCGGACCGCCGGGACAGCAGCAGGTAGATCAACAGCGCCATCACCGCCGCGATCAGCAGCACCTTGATCCAGTTCATCGCGACATCCTCTTGCGCAGCAAGCCGTCGAACATGATGTTGACGCCGTTGAGCAGCGGCTGACCCTTCGACTTGGAGTAGTCGGTGTAGAGCACTTCGACCGGCTCTTCGCCTACCCGCCAACGGTTTTCATCGATCAGAGCGATGATCTCCCCGGCGTGGCTCATCCCGTTCATCGTGAGGTCCAACCGATCGGCGACCCGCCGGTTGAACACCCGCAGGCCATTGTGGGCATCGGAAAGTCCCAGCCGGCGGATCCGCGGGTTCAGCGCCACCGCGGCCCGCAGCACCAGTCGTTTGATCGGCGGTACCGCGGCGGCCGCCGCGGGTGCGGCGAATCGGGTGCCGATGACGATATCGAGGTCCGCGCTGTCGAGCCGCCCGATCATGCGCACCACGTCGGCCACCTGGTGCTGGCCGTCGGCGTCGAAGGTGGCGAACAGCCGGGCGCCGGGCTGCCGGCGGGCGAACTCGACTCCGGTCTGGATGGCCGCGCCCTGACCGAGGTTGACCGGATGGCGCACGACGTAGGCGCCCGCGCGCCGTGCGATGGCGGCGGTGTCGTCGGTGCTGCCGTCATCCACGCAGACCACGGAGGCGAAGACCGACCGGATGCCGGCGATCACGTCGCCGATGACGGCTGCCTCGCCGAAGGCCGGGACGATGATCCAGACGTCGGGGTAACGGGTCGTTGACCTGGTTTCGATGCCTAAAAAATACACGCCCGACTCAGAAAGACGCCCTCGCAACGGCCTAGCCGGGCCGTCGGCCCTCAGGGCGCTGCGCGTAACGCGGCCAGATGCACGGTGATTCCCACCAGCGGTCCGCACAGCAGCGCGACCACGGTTCGGGTCGGCAGGTCGAACGGCAGCAGCAGCAACAGGGTGGACGCCACCGTCGCGCCCACCCAGCCCAGCGCGTAGGCGCGATGCAGCGCCGCGGCCACCGTCGCCGCGCCGGTCAGGGTCAACAGCGCAATCGCGGTCGCCCCGGTGGTCAGGCCGGCCAACAGCAGCCCGCCGGTGTTGTAGTCCCGGCCGAACACCGTGCGCAGCAGCCACGGTCCGGCCAGACCGGCTGCGATGGCGCCGGCCGCGCCCAGTGCGGCCACGGATGCCGCCGGCGTGCTCAGCGCCAGCAATCGTCGTCCACGCTGGTCGACGAAGTGCGCGATCAGGTTGCCCTGCAGGGCGGTCAGCGGCACCAGCAGCGGTGCGCGGGTCACGGTGACCGCCAGGATCACCACGCCGCCCTCGGCGCCCAGTTCGCCGGAGGTGGCCTGCAGCAGCACCGGGAAACCCATCACGAGGATCGCGCTGGCCCCGGCCGCGGTGATCGAATGCGCTGCGCCCCGCAGGAAGTCCACGGTGCCCACCGGGGTGAGCAGCCGCGCCGCCGAGCGGGCGGCGGGAGAGGTGGCCAGCAGCAGCAGCCACGCCACCGCACCGGCGACGGTGGCCCACAAGAACCCGACCAGCCCCCAGCCGATCACGAACGTCGCGGTGGCCACCGCCACCCGGATTGCCGCATCGGTCACCATCAACGCCCCGTACTGGGTCCACCGATTGGTGCCGGCCAGCATGCCCAGCAGCGTGGCGTGCACGGCGAAGTTGGCCAGCCCGACGCTCAGCAGCCCCACCGACAGCCAGCGCGCCTCGACGAACACGTGGCCGCTCCACAGCGGTGCGCTGGCCGCGACCAGTCCGGCCGCCACCAGCCCGGTCAGCCCGGCCACCCGCAGTGGCCGGGTGTGTTGGGTCGCCGTGCGGCTCGGCCCGGCCTCGCGGGCGAACCGGACCTCCCGGGTGGTTTCCTGCAGCAGGCCGTTGGCGGCGCCGGCGACCAGGCCGAACGCCCCCCAGAACACGCTGAACACCGAGAAACCGGCCGGATCCAGATCGCGTGCCGCCAGGTACAGCACGGCGTAGCCGCACAGGGCGCTCAGCAGTGTCGCGGTGCCGACCCGGGCCACGCTGGCCCGGGTGACGGGTCCGGCGGGCAACCCACCGGCGGACCGGCGGGGTCCGGTACCACCGATATCGGTCACCACGGCGAAAATACTAAGCGGGCTGCGGGGTACGGTCGGTCGTCCCCGCAGATCTTCCATTCGACAACACTGAACGACCGGAGGCCCACCGTTGGACCCGTCGCTGTTGGAATGGCTGGTGACGTTCGCGGGACTGGCCGCGGTACTGGGGTTCGACCTGTTCCTGGTCGCCCGCCGGCTGCATGAGCCGACGATTCGCGAGGTTGCGACCCGGCTGACGTTCTACATCAGCCTGGCGGTGGCGTTCGGCGTCTGGGTGTGGTGGCATCACGGCTCGAAGTACGGCATGCAGTTCTTCGCCGGCTGGCTCACCGAGTACAGCCTGTCGGTGGACAACCTGTTCGTCTTCGTCATCATCATGAACAGCTTCAACGTGCCCAAGAAGTACCGGCAGGAAGCGCTGTTCGTCGGCATCGTCCTGGCGTTGTCGTTCCGGTCGGTGTTCATCGCGCTGGGCGGGGTCGCCGTGCAACGGCTGTCGTGGACGTTCTACTTGTTCGGCGCGTTCATGGCCTTCACCGCGATCAAACTGCTCCGCCACGGCGACCACGGCGACCACGGCGGCGAGGGCGGTGGTGGGGGCAACAATGTCGTGGTGCGGTTCGCCCGGACGCACTTCAACGTCACCGATCGCTGGGCCGGCGTGCGGTTCTTCATCCGGGACAAGACCGGTGCCTGGGCCCTCACCCCGATGTTCTTGGTGGCCCTGGCGTTGGGCACCACCGACCTGGTGTTCGCGATGGACTCCATTCCGGCCATCTACGGGCTGACCCGCCAGCCGTATCTGGTGTTCACCGCCAACGTGTTCGCCCTGATGGGGCTGCGTCAGCTCTATTTCATCCTCGGCAAGATGCTGAACCGGTTCGTGTATCTGTCCCGGGGTCTGGCTTTGATTCTGGGGTTCATCGGAGTGCGGATGGTGTTGCACGCGCTGCGAACCAACGAGGTGTGGTTCATCAACTCCGGGCGCAACCTCAATGTCCCGGAGATCCCGACCCCGGCGAGCCTGACCGTCGTCGTGGGAGTGCTGGTGCTGACGACGGCGGCCAGCCTGTATCGGACCCGCGGGGCGCAGGCCGGCTCGTCAGCTGAGTGAGAAGACCGGGATCGCCGGCGCCGCGCTGCGCAGTTCATCGTCGCTGGACTGTGGTGTCAGTCCGGCCATGTGCCCTTTGACCTGCCAGTACCACCGCTGCAGATACGGGCGCAGCAGCGCCGGCTTGGCGTCGTCGCCCAGTTCGGTGACCCGGGCCGGAGTCGGACGCCACCGCGGTCCGAGCTGCACCCGGCCGGCGGCCCGCACATTGCGGACCCACTCGGTATTGCCGCGCGGCGCGACGAGGTAGTCCACCCCGTCGACGGTCAACACGTTGACCACGACGCCGCGGCGCTTGCCGGTCTTGCGGCCGCGGACGACGAGCGCGCGGGTGCCGGCGATGCTGATGCCCGCTTCGGCGAGGCGGCGGATCAGCGCATTGGCGAATCGGGCCGGTCCGTTCGGCCGGTCGTAGTGCGTGGCCATGTTGCCCCTTTCGTTATGAGAGCAGTGCTCTCGTCAGAGGAATCCTGACACGCTGGTCCGGAAAAAACAAGAGCAGTGCTCGCGAATCTGGCAGACTCGCCGGGTGGGCAAACGACAGGAGTCGCGGGAACGCATCGAGGCGCAGATCATCGAGGTCGGCCGGCGCCACCTGCTGACGCACGGGCCGGCGGGGCTGTCGCTGCGTGCCGTCGCGCGCGAGGTGGGCATGGTGTCGTCGGCGGTCTATCGCTACGTGGCCAGTCGCGACGAGTTGCTCACGCTGCTGCTGGTCGACGCCTATTCGGACCTGGCCGACGCGGTGGACCGGGCCCGCGCAGCGGCGTCCCCGCCGTCGTCGTGGCGCGACGACATCGGGGCCATCGCCCACGCCGTGCGGGACTGGGCACTGGAGCATCCGGCCCGGTGGGCGTTGCTGTACGGCAGCCCGGTCCCCGGTTATCACGCGCCCGCTGAACAGACCGTCGCTCCGGGCACCCGCGTCGTCCGGGTGTTCTTCGAAGCGGTCGCCGACGGCATCACCGCCGGAGACATCGCCTCTACGAATAATCTTGCAGCGCAACCATTGTCGTCGGACTACGGCCGCGTTCGCGAGGAGTTCGGCTTCGACGGCGACGATGCCGTCGTCGCGAAGTGCTTCCTGCTGTGGGCCGCCGTGGTCGGCGCGATCAGCCTGGAAGTGTTCGGCGGGTACGGCGCCGACACCTTGACGCAACCGCGCGCGGTATTCGACGCCCAGCTCGGGCTGCTGCTGGAGCTGTTCGCGCAGCGGCCGGATTAACGCGGCGGTTCCAGCTTCGGCTCTCCTGCGTCGAGCCTCGCTAAACCGCCGGATTAACGCGGCGGTTCCAGCTTCGGCTCTCCTGCGTCGAGCCTCGCTAAACCGCCGGATCAGTGACCGGAGGTCTTGAACCGTTCGATCGATCGGGAGACCTCAGCCTCGGCCTCGGCGCGGCCCACCCAGTCGGCGGCCTTGACGAACTTCCCCGGCTCGAGATCCTTGTAGTGCACGAAGAAGTGCTTGATCGCGTCCAGCTCGTGCGCCGGCACGTCGCCGATGTCGGAGATGTGATCCCAGCGGTGGTCACCGGCCGGCACGCACAGCACCTTGTCGTCGCCGCCGGCCTCGTCGGTCATCCGGAACATGCCGACCGGACGGGCCTCGACCAGCACGCCGGGAAACACCGACTGCGGCAGCAGCACCATCGCGTCCAGTGGATCGCCGTCCTCGCCGAGGGTGTCCTCGATGAAGCCGTAGTCGGCGGGGTAGCCCATCGGCGTGTACAGGTAGCGGTCGAGCTTGACCCGGCCGGTGGCGTGGTCGATCTCGTACTTGTTGCGCTGGCCCTTGGGGATTTCGATGGTCACGTCGAATTGCACCGGGTCAGTCTAGAGCGGCCGGATTCAAGCTCGGACTCTGCCCGTCCGGCACAATTGGCCCCGACAGGCAGGAGAGACATGCACTCCACTCGGTGGCGACACAGCAGCACCCATCTGGGCGTCGCGGCCGCGGTACTGGCGCTGGCCGCCGCCGTGGTGGTGGTGGCAGCGGTCGTGCTCCCGGACGAGTCCGGGGCCGGTGCGCGTTCGGTGCCACCGGCGCCGATGGCGACCGCCCAACCCGGGGTGGTGCCGGTCAGCGACGACGCCCCGGTCCCGACCGGCAGCGCGCTGGCGGCAGCCATGTCCGCCGCGCTGGCCGACCCCAACCTGGGCCGTCTCACCGGCCGGATCACCGATGCGCTGACCGGTCAGGCGCTGTGGACGCAACAGGAAGACCTGCTGATGCAGCCGGCGTCGACCAACAAGGTGCTCACCGCGGCGGCCGCACTGCTGGCGCTGGACCCGGGCGCCCGCGTCACCACCCGGGTGATCACCGGTGATGAGCCCGGCGTGGTGGTGCTGGTCGGCGACGGCGACCCGACGCTGTCGACGGCCGCCGTTGGGCAGGACACCTGGTACCGCGACGCCGCCCGGATCAGCGATCTGGCCGATCAAATCCGCCGCAGTGGCGTGACGCCCACCGAGGTCCGAGTCGACACCTCGGCGTTCAGCGGCCCGAGCATGGCCCCGGGCTGGGATCCCGAGGACATCGAAGGCGGCGACATCGCCCCGATCGAGTCGGTGATGGTCGACGGCGGCCGCATTCAGCCCACCACCGTAGAGTCCCGGCGGTCGCTGACCCCGGCTCTGGACGCCGGCCAGGCGTTGGCCGCTGCGCTGGGCGTCGACACCGACAGGGTCAGCATCGCGACCGGTTCGGTGACCGGGCGGGAACTGGGCTCGGTCTCCTCGGCGCCGCTGGTGGCGCGGCTGGGCGAGATGATGAACGCCTCGGACAACGTGATGGCCGAATGCATCGGCCGGGAGGTAGCGGCGGCGATGGGCCGGCCGCGGTCCTTCGCCGGTGCGGTGGACGCGGTGACCAACCGGCTGGCCACGGCCCACATCGCCGTCAGCGGGGCCACGTTGATGGATTCCAGCGGGCTGTCCGTCGACGACCGGTTGTCGGCACGGACGCTGGACTCGGTGGTGCAGGCGGCGGCCGGGCCGGACCAGCCGGAGCTGCGCCCGCTGCTGGACATGTTGCCGGTCGCCGGCGGCAGCGGCACCCTGTCCGATCGCTTCCTCAACCCCAAGACCGGCCGCGGCGCGGCCGGCTGGCTGCGCGCCAAGACCGGCTCGCTGACCCGCACCAACGCGCTGGCCGGGATCGTCACCGACCGGGACCGCCGGGTGCTGACGTTCGCATTCATCTCCAACGACGCCGGGCCGACCGGTCGCATGTCGATCGATGCGCTGGCCGCGGTGTTGCGGACCTGCGGATGCACATGACCGAGCTCGACGTCGGACGCGCGGTGGACTGGGGGTTCGCCGGGACGGTGGGTCGCCGGCTGGCGCGCCCCGCGCCGCCGATGACCGACTACACCCGCGAGCAGGTGATCGACGACCTGCACCGCAGCGCCGCGAACGCCGAACCGCTGGTGCGGGAGGTGACCGGGCTGGGCGCCGACGGTCCGGTGCCCGACGCGCGCGTCATCGATCGGCCGCAGTGGATCGCCGCCGCCGCCGAGTCGATGCGGCTGATGACGGGCGGCACCGAGAAGCCGGCCGGGTTCGTCACCGGCCGGCTGGCCGGGGCGCAGACCGGCGCGCTGCTGGCGTTCGTCTCCTCGGGCATCCTCGGCCAGTACGACCCGTTCTGCACTGAAAGTGCGGGCCGGACGGGGCAGCTGCTGCTGGTCTACCCCAACGTGATCGCCGTCGAGCGGCAGTTGCGGGTGCCGCCGGCCGACTTCCGGCTGTGGGTGTGCCTGCACGAGGTGACCCACCGGGTGCAGTTCTCGGTGAATCCGTGGCTGCCCGGCTACATGTCGGACGCGTTGGCGGTGCTGACCGGTGGAAGCAGCCCGGACATCACCCAGGTGGTGGGCCGGCTGGCCGACTATCTGCGCGGCCGTCCCGACGACGACGCCGACGCGGCGGGCCCGTCCGGGATCCTGGGCCTGGTGCGCGCCGTGCAGTCCGAGGAGCAGCGCACCGCCCTGGACCAGCTGCTGACCCTGGGCACACTGCTCGAGGGCCACGCCGACCACGTGATGGACGCGGTCGGGCCGGCGGCGGTGCCGTCGGTGGCGACGATCCGGAGCCGCTTCGAGGAACGTCGCCAGCGCAGCCAGCCGCCGCTGCAACGGTTGTTGCGGGCCCTGATGGGCCTCGACGCCAAGCTCAGCCAGTACACCCGCGGCAAGGCTTTCGTCGACGCCGTGGTCGGCCGGGTCGGCATGGACCGGTTCAACGCGGTCTGGTCGGGTCCGCAGGCCCTGCCGCTGCCCGCCGAGATCGAAGAGCCGCAGCGGTGGATCGACCGCGTGCTGTAGCCCGGCTGCGTGCCGCGCTGGTGGCGTTCGCCGAGCAGCAGCTGCCGGAGGCGGGCCGCTGGTGCGTGGCGCTGTCGGGCGGGCCGGACTCGCTGGCCCTGACCGCCGTCGCCGCGCGCGAGCGGCCCACCACGGCGTTGATCGTCGACCATGGCCTGCAACCCGGCTCGGCGCAGGTGGCCGACCTGGCCCGCAGCCAGGCCCTCGAGCTGGGCTGCGTCGCCGCGCAGACCATCGCGGTGACCGTCGGAGCCGAGGGTGGCCCCGAGGCGGCGGCCCGCACCGCCCGCTACGCCGCCCTGGACGAGGCGCGCGACCGGGCCCCCGTGCTGTTGGGCCACACCCTCGACGACCAGGCCGAGACGGTGCTGCTGGGACTGGGCCGCGGCTCGGGGCCCCGCTCGATGGCCGGGATGCGGCCCTACGACCCGCCGTGGTGCCGCCCGCTGCTGGGGCTGCGCCGCGAGCTGACCCGAGACGCCTGCGCCGAGCTGGGATTGACGCCGTGGCTCGACCCGCACAACAGCGATAAGCGTTTCACCCGGGCGCGGCTGCGCTCCGAGGTGCTGCCGCTGCTGGAGGAGGTGCTGGGCGGCGGGGTGGCCGAAGCGCTGGCCCGCACCGCGACCGCGCTGCGGGAGAACACCGAGCTCGTCGATGCGCTGGCCGAGCAGGCGCTGCCCGGCGCGACGGCCGGCGCCGGCTTGGACACCGCCGGCCTCGTGGCGCTGCCCGGCCCGGTGCGGCGGGCGGTGATCCGGCGCTGGCTGCTGGCCGGCGGCGGCCGCGGGTTGACCGACCTGCAGATCCGGGCGGTCGATCGGTTGGTCACGCACTGGCGCGGACAGGGCGGAGTGGCGGTCGGATCGGACCTGCGCGGTGAGCGGCTGTTCGCGGTCCGCGGCGACGGTCTGCTGCGGCTGCGCCGGGAGCCGTGCTGAGCATCCGCGGTGATTTTGTGCGGTGCAGTTGGTTGTCGAACATCACCCATGGCACGCTGTGCTGGTGGCTGCGTTCTCGCCGGGGGAGACACCCGAGTCATACGCGGGTGACATCAAATCGGTACTGCTGACCGAGGAGCAGATCCGGACCCGCACCGCCGAACTCGGTGCGCAGATCGCCGCCGACTACGCCGAGGGCCGCGATCGCGCCGAGGGCGGCGACCTTCTGCTGATCACCGTGCTCAAAGGCGCGGTGCTGTTCGTCACCGACCTGGCCCGGGCGATCCCGCTGCCCACCCAATTCGAATTCATGGCGGTCAGCTCCTACGGATCGTCCACGTCGTCGTCGGGGGTGGTGCGCATCCTCAAGGACCTCGACCGCGACATCAGCGACCGCGACGTGCTGATCGTCGAGGACGTGGTCGACTCCGGTCTGACCCTGTCGTGGCTGCTGCGCAACCTGGCCGCCCGCCGGCCCCGGTCGTTGCGGGTCTGCACGCTGCTGCGCAAACCGGACGCGGCGCGCGCCGCCGTGGACATCGCCTACGTCGGTTTCGACATCCCGAACGACTTCGTGGTCGGCTACGGACTGGATTACATCGAGCGCTACCGCGACCTGCCCTACATCGGCACTCTGGACCCGCGGATCTACCAGAGCTGAAGCCGGCGCCGCAGCAGCTCCGCGCCGATCAGGTCAGTTCCCATACCGCGGTCACCGAGAAGCTCACCGTCTGCTGGCCGGGTTCGACCGGGGGCGGGGCGGCCATCGCGCGCGGCATCGGCATCCCGACCGACGTCTGGGGCGGAGCTCCACCGGCCACCTCCGAGATCGAGATCACCTGGCCGAGTCGCAGCCCGGACAGGTGCGCGTACTGCTCGGCGCGGTCCTTGGCGTCGTTGAAGGCCCGCTCGCGGGCGTCGCGCACCAGCTGCGAGTCGTCCTCGATGGAGTAACTCACCCCGTTGATCCGGGTGGCGTCCCCGCCGGCCCGCACGATCACGGCCAGCACCTGCGAGGCGGAATCCCGTTCCACCTTGACCCGGATCGTGTTGCCGGCCCGGTATCCGGTGATGTTGGCCGACCCGCCCGGTTCGGCGTTGCCGTACTGCGGCTGCAGGCTCACCTGGGTGGTGCTGATGTCCTTGCGGTCCACCCCCGCCTCCACCAGCGCGTCGATCACCGCCTGCTGACGCTCGCTGGTCTGGTTCATCGCATTGGTGACGTCGCCGGCGATGAACTCGATGCCCGCCTCGGTGGTCAAGGTGTCCGGAACGCCCTGCACCTCACCGGATCCGATGACGGTCACCTGGCGGGGCTGATCCGCGCCGCCGCCACTCGGCACGGCGTCGCATCCGGCCACCGCGACGCCCACGAGACCGGCCAGGGCCAGCGTCGTCGACCAGCGGTGAACCTTCCGGGCGGGGTGTGTCGGCATGAGTGGCACCCTAGCCCAGTCGCGCGACGGCGCAGGCGATCGTGGCCATGGATTCTGTCGATGGGCCAGCCGGGCGCGTACCGGCTGGCGGATAATTCGACACATGAACGACGAGCCCGACGACGCCGCCCCCGCGGCTCCCCGGCGGTATCTGACCGTAGGGTCCTTTCGCTTCTGGTTCGTCGGTCAGCGCTGGGAATGGTCGGATGAGGTCGCCGAAATGCACGGCTACCGGCCGGGCCAGATCACACCGACGACGGAGCTGGTGCTGACCCACAAGCATCCCGATGATCGTCGCGACGTCCAAGATCTGCTCGACCGGGCGTTGCACTCAGCGGAATCGTTTTCCAGCCGGCATCGCTTCCTCGACGCCGCCGGAGAAGAGCACGACGCGATCGTCGTCGCCGACCGGATGTATGACGAGCGCGGCGCGGTCGCCGGAACGGAGGGCTATTACATCGATCTGACCGACACGGTCGACGAGACCCGCCAGGGGCTGCTCGACGAGGTCCTGCCGGGGCTGCTCGAAGGCCGGGCGGTGATCGAACAGGCGAAAGGGGCGCTGATGTATGCCTACCGCATCAGCGCCGGACAGGCGTTCCGGATATTGCAGTGGCGCTCCCAGGAGACCAACACCAAATTGCGGACCCTGGCCACCCGGTTGATCGAGGAAATGCATGACCTGCCCCCCGTGCCGGCGACTGCCCGAAGCCAGTTCGACCACCTGCTGCTGACCGTTCACCGGCGGGACGACAAAGACGGTACCGGGACTTGAGTCGAACGCCGCGCGGGCGACTATTCTGGTTCGCGTTAGTTGCCGGTCTCGATGTTGACACATGAACAAGTGGAGGCGTGGGGATGGAATTGATCGTTCGTCAGGAGAGCGTCGACGGCGCTGTGCTGCTGCGGGTCGCGGGAGAGATCGACTCCAGCAATGTCGGGGAGTTCGCCGAGCGTCTGGCCACAGCGATTCCCCAGGATTGCGACCCGTCAAGGCCGCTCGTCGTCGACCTGCAGGACGTGACGTTTTTCGGAAGCGCAGGGCTCAACGCCGTGCTCGCCTGTCACGAGAAGGGCACGGCCAACGGAGCTTCGGTCCGACTGGTCGCAAACAGACCGGAGGTCCTCGATCCCATCCGGGTCACCAAGCTGGACAGTGTTCTGGCGCTCTACCCGACTGTCAGCGAGGCGATCGTCGGCACCACCTCCGCCAAGACGTGACGTCCTCGGCGAGCCGGCACAACACCGGCCGCGGATGCGCCTGCCCCGTACCGATAGTCTCGCTGATGATGTCGCCACGGTGTGCACCGCGCAGGGAAGCCGAGTGCCCCTGCGATGCGATCACGTCGTGAGATCCCGCCAACAGGAAGTCAAGGCATGACTGTCGCGCCCTCCAGAGCACTGTCCAGCGCCATCGAAGCCTTCGCGGGGCAGGTGTACTTCGCACCAGAATGTCACCGCGGCTACGCGGCACTGGGCTTTCAGCCCAGTCCCGCCACTTCCGGTGGGGTCGAGATGCCGGACGGGCCGGCCTACTTCTGCAGTCGCGGTTCGGCGCTGGGGCAGGCCTCCGGGGAGGTGATCGCCGCGACCTTCGGCGTGTTCAACCCCGCGGTGGTGGTGCCCGCGGTCGACTACGGCTGGACCCTCACCGACGCGCCGACCATCCGCGCGGCCCGCACCGAAGGCTCGGTTGCCCAGCTGCGCCGCGTCCTCGGGGTCGCTCCCGACGGTGTCGACCGCGCGGTGCAGCTGTTGCGCCGCGCCGCCGACGGCCTGTCGATGGCCGGCAAGCCGCTGTTCTCCGGGCTGGTCGCCGACGGGTTGTCGGGCGACCCGCTCACCGAGGCCTGGCAGCTGGCCGATCAACTGCGGGAGTTCCGCGGCGACGCGCACGTGAACGCTTGGACCGCCGCCGGATTCGACGGGGTCGAGATCGGGCTGATCACCGAGCTCTACCGGGGACTTCCGCCGCGCAGCTACGTGCGGACCAGGGCGTGGAGCGATGAGGATCTCACCGCCGGTGAGGCGCGGCTGGCCGAGCGGGATCTGGCGCACGACGGCGCGCTCACCGATGCGGGACGCGCGGCCCGCGAGTCGGTCGAGACGGCGACCGATGCGGCGTGTGCCCCGGTCGTCGCCCGCCTCGGCGACGACCTGGATGAGCTGGTCGAACTGGTGGGCGGATGGTCGCACCGGCTGCGTGAGGCCGGCGCGTTCCCGTAGCCGGCCGTCGCCGTCTGGCTAGGGCGTGACCAGGATCTTGCAGTGCCGGTCGGGGTCGGTCAGGTCGTCGAATGCCGTACCCACGCCGTCGAGCCCGACCTCACCGGTAATCAGCGGCGCGACGTCGATGTCTCCCTCGGCGATGGCCCGCAGCGATGCGGCGAACTCCGCCGGCTCGTAGGCCAACACGAACTGCACGCTGATCTCCTTGGCGATGCCGAAGAACGGGTGCACCGTGTCGGGCTGCATGCACACCCCTGCGACGACCAGTCGGCTGCCGACCGGCGTTCGCCGCAGCACGTCGTCGATGATGCCGGGCACGCCGACCGCTTCGAAGACCACCTTCGGTTCGATCGTGTCGAACGGCGACCCCTGCGCCGGGTCGAGTGACCGGTGTGCACCCATCGCCGTCGCGAGTTCACGCCGTATCTGGGAATAGTCCACGGCCACAATGTCTTCCACGCCAGAAGTGCGTAGTGCGGCGATGATCGCCATCCCGATCGGGCCGCAGCCCAGCACCAATGCCGTTTCGCCGGGGGTGATGCCGGACTTGTTGACCGCGTGCAGTCCCACGGCCATCGGCTCGGTCAGCGCGGCGTGGCGAGGGTCCATTCCGTTGGGGATGGGAACCAGCAGCGGGGCCGACAGCAGCATCTTCTCGGCGTAGCCGCCCACCGTGGTGTTGGAGTACACGATCGGCTCGATACCTTTGGCGGCCAACAACACCGGAATCGAGGTGACCGGTGTGCCGGCCGGAAACGTGTCGGTTCCGGGTCCCGCCTCCAGCACCCGTGCACTGAACTCGTGGCCCATGAAGATGTCGGCGGCGAGGTCGACGGACGCGCTGGACGAGGGGCTGCCCGACATGGACTGCGTCGCCGCCAGTACCTGCTCGCCGTGCGCGGCGAAGTGCAGGTCCGAACCGCAGATGCCGCAGGCCGTCACCTCGACCAGCACCTGGCCCGGGCCGGGCGTGGGCTCCGGTACGTCGTTGCGGTAGACCATGCGCCGGTCGCGCAGCACCGCCGCACGCATCAACGAGGCCCGGTGTCGGCGGCGTGCTCGACTGTGTGCTCCACCACGGCGTTGCGGATCGCCTCGCCGGCCCGGCCGAACAAGGTGTCGCGCATGCCCTTGGCCCATTCGTGCGATGCCCGGGGTGCGATAAGTTGTCCTTTGAAGTGCGGAATCACTTTGCGGGCCAGCAATTCGTAGCTGTGGTAAGTGGCCTCCGGAGAGGCCCAATCGTGACCGAGCAACAGCAGGGTACCGAAGCCGCCGGAGCGGTCCAGCAGGTCGGTGATGTGTTCGATGGCGTCGTCGGGGGTGCCGATGCAGCAGCTGCCGGCCGCGGCGTAGGCCTCGACGAACTCCCGTGGTGACTGCGCTTCGCCCTCGACCGAGCTGGCCAGCGGGACGAACCCGGCCGCACCGAAGTAGTTCGCGAAATCCTGCAGGCCGTAGGTGCAGTCGTCCAGGGCCTGATCGCGGGTGTCGGCGACGTGCATGATGCTCAGCACCCGCCAGTCGGCCCGGTCCGGTTCCTCACGGCCTGCCTTGGTGGCCTGCTCGCGCACCACCTCCCAGGCGCTCTCGAGTGCGGCGAAGCCACCTGGAATCGACATCGACAGCGACAGCAGTGACGTGCCCAGCGCGCCGGCCAGTCGCGGACCCGACGGGGAAACCATTGCCGCCGTGGAGATCTCCGGATACGGCCAGGTGTAAGGCCGGATGTGCAGTGCGGCGTCGCGCAAGGTGAACCAGTCCGAGTGCCGGGTGACCAGTTCGCCGGGCTCGGCGCGGAACAACGCCAGAATCGCCTCCAGGGACTCCTGCATCATCCGGCGCTGCTCGACGGGGTCGATGCCCATCATGTGGGCGTCGGTGGGCAGGGCGCCCGGCCCGGCGCCGAACATCACCCGGCCGCGGGTCAGGTGATCCAGCAGCACCCAGCGGTCGGCCACCATCAGCGGGTGGTGGTAGGGCAGCGAGACCACTCCGGTGCCGAGCCGGATGTGCTTTGTGCGTTCGGCGGCCGCCGCGATGAACACCTCGGGGCAGGCGATCAGCTCGTAGCCGCCCGAGTGGTGCTCGCCGAACCAGGCTTCGTCGAACCCCAGCCGGTCCAGGGCGACCACTCGTTCCAGGTCGTATTCCAGTGCGACCGTGGGCGATTGCCCCAGCGCGTGAAACGGTGTGATGAAGACCCCGAAGCGAAGCGGCGCGGCCATCATGACACCCGCCCGGACGGTACGGCCGCCAAGAACTCCAGCAGCGCCGCATTGACCTCGTCGGGCCGTTCCTGCTGCAACCAGTGGCCGGCGCCGTCGATCAGCACCTCGCGGTAGGGGCCGCTCACCAGCTCATGGGACCGGTCACGCCGGGTGAAAGCCAGCACCGGGTCGGCGGTTCCGGCGATGAACAGTGCGGGGACGTCGATAGTGGCCGACGGCGGATTCGCCATGATCTCCCAATTTCGGTCGAGGTTGCGGTACCAGTTCAACCCGCCGGTGAAACCGGTGCGGGTGAACTCGGCGATGTAGTGGTCGAGTTCGTCGGCGCTGATCCAGTCCGGCCGCGCGGCCGGTTCGGCCAGTCGATCGATGAAGCCCATCGGGCCGGGGGCGGTCATCAACAGCGCCGAGTCACGGTCGGCCGGACTGAGGCTGCCCATCATCCGGCGCATGGTGCGCGCCGGGTCGGAACCCAGTTCCGCGTCGGCGACGCCGGGTTGCTGGAAATAGAGCATGTAGAAGAAGTTCTCGCCGAAGATCTTTCCGAACGCCTCGGTCGGCCGGACCTGCGGGCGGGGCACCGGCGGAACGCTGAGCCCCACCACACCGGACACCCGTTCGGGGTGCAGCTGCGCGGCGCTCCACACCACCGGGCCGCCCCAGTCGTGACCGATCCAGACCGCGCGGTCTGCCCCGACGTCGTCGAGCAGCCCGACCAGGTCGCCGGTCAATGCGGTGATGTCGTAGGCGGTGAGCTCGTCCGGGCGCGTCGAACCGCCGTAGCCGCGCTGATCGGGGGCCAGCACATGAAAGCCCGCGTCGGCCAGCGCCGGGATCTGATGTCGCCAGGAATAGGCCAGTTCCGGAAAGCCATGCGCCAATAGAACGACCGGGGCATTGGGCCCATTGTGCTGGCCCGCTTCGATGACCCGCAGGGTCACGCCGTTGGTGTTGACGAAACGTTCGATGGGGTTGGCCACGGTCCCACCAAAGCACACCTGGGTGCGGACGGAGAAGAGGTTGCCCGGTCTGAGCACCCGGACGGTAGCCTGAACATGCCCAGCTGCAAGTACTGGAAGGATTTGGGCCGAGGCCGGCCGATGTCTGATGAATCGCAAAAACGTGATCCGCACCATTACCGCGATCGCAGTGATACTGCTACTCGGGTGGTCGTTCTTCTATTTCAGTGACGACACCCGCGGGTACAAGCCGGTCGACACTTCGGTCGCGGTCGCCCAAATCCACAGCGGCAACGTCAAAAGCGCTCAGATCGACGACCGTGAGCAACAGCTGCGCCTGGTCTTGAAGAACCCGCTCACCAGCGTCGAGGTGTCCGACAAAGGCGACAAGGCCGCCAAACCGGGCAAAGCCGAGAAGGTCGACAAGCTGATCGCCAAGTACCCGACCGGGTACGCGGTTCCGCTCTATACCGCGCTGACCAACAAGAAGGCGGAGATCAACACCGTCGTCAACCAGGGCAGCGTGCTGGGCTCGATGCTGATCTACCTGCTGCCGATGCTGTTGCTGATCGGGCTGTTCGTGATGTTCTCCCGGATGCAGGGCGGCGCCCGGATGGGCTTCGGGTTCGGCAAGTCACGGGCCAAACAGCTGGGCAAGGACATGCCCAAGACCACCTTCGCCGACGTCGCGGGCGTCGACGAGGCGGTCGAGGAGCTCTACGAGATCAAGGACTTCCTGCAGAACCCCGGCCGCTACCAGGCGCTGGGGGCCAAGATCCCCAAGGGGGTGCTGCTCTACGGCCCCCCCGGCACCGGCAAGACACTGCTGGCCCGGGCGGTGGCCGGGGAGGCGGGCGTTCCCTTCTTCACCATCTCCGGCTCGGACTTCGTGGAGATGTTCGTCGGTGTGGGCGCCTCCCGGGTGCGCGACCTGTTCGAGCAGGCCAAGCAGAACAGCCCGTGCATCGTGTTCGTCGACGAGATCGACGCGGTCGGCCGGCAGCGCGGCGCCGGTCTGGGCGGCGGGCACGACGAGCGCGAACAGACCCTCAACCAGCTGCTGGTGGAGATGGACGGGTTCGGTGAGCGCGCCGGCGTCATCTTGATCGCGGCCACCAACCGGCCCGATATCCTCGACCCCGCCCTGCTGCGTCCGGGCCGGTTCGACCGCCAGATCCCGGTGAGCAACCCCGACATCGCGGGCCGGCGCGCGGTGCTGCGGGTGCATTCGGCGGGCAAGCCGATCGCGCCCGACGCCGATCTGGACGGACTGGCCAAGCGCACGGTCGGCATGTCGGGCGCCGATCTGGCCAACGTGATCAACGAGGCCGCGCTGCTGACCGCGCGGGAGAACGGCACCGTCATCACCGGCGCGGCGCTGGAAGAGGCGGTGGACCGGGTGATCGGCGGTCCGCGCCGCAAGAGCCGGATCATCAGCGAACACGAGAAGAAGATCACCGCCTACCACGAGGGCGGACACACCCTGGCGGCGTGGGCGATGCCCGACATCGACCCGGTCTACAAGGTCACCATCCTGGCCCGCGGCCGCACCGGCGGGCACGCGGTGGCGGTGCCCGAGGAGGACAAGGGGCTGCGAACCCGCTCGGAGATGATCGCCCAGCTGGTGTTCGCCATGGGCGGACGCGCCGCCGAAGAGCTGGTCTTCCACGAGCCGACCACCGGCGCGGTCTCCGACATCGAGAAGGCCACCCAGGTGGCCCGGGCGATGGTCACCGAGTACGGCATGAGCGCCAAGCTCGGCGCGGTGCGCTACGGCAGCGAACACGGCGACCCGTTCCTGGGCCGCACCATGGGCACCCAACCCGACTACTCCCACGAGGTGGCCCGCGACATCGACGACGAGGTGCGCAAGCTCATCGAGGCGGCTCACACCGAGGCCTGGGAGATTCTCACCGAGTACCGCGACGTGCTCGACATCCTGGCCGGCGAGCTGCTGGAGAAGGAGACGCTGCACCGCGCCGACCTGCAGAAGATCTTCGGCGACGTGGCCAAGCGGCCCCGGCTGACCCTCTTCGACGACTTCGGCGGGCGGGTCCCGTCCGACAAGCCGCCGATCAAGACTCCCGGCGAGCTGGCCATCGAGCGCGGTGAGCCGTGGCCGCAACCGATGCCGGAGCCGGCGTTCAAGGCCGCCATCGCGCAGGCCTCGCGGGAGGCCATGGCTTCCGAGGCAGCTGGCGGCCACGCGCCCAACGGCAGCAACGGCTCGCCCACCGGCGACGACCCGGTGCCGCCGGGCACCCAGCCCGACTACGGTGCCCCGGCGGGCTGGCGGGCGCCCGGCTGGCCGCCGCCGTCACAGCAGGGCGGCTATTGGTACCCGCCGCAGCAGTGGCCGCCCAGTGGTTACCCGCCTGCCCCGCCCGCACCGCCCTACCAGCCCTATCAGGCGTATCCCGCGCCGCCGCCACCACCGCCGGCACCGCCCGGCGAGGGCGACGGCCACCAGCGTGGCTCGGAGAAGACTCGGTCCGAACCGCCGTCCGGCGATTGAGAGAGTGGGATCGGCGATGACTTCGACAGTCTTCGATCAGGCGCGCGCCGAGGCCGCGGTGCGTGAACTGCTGTACGCGGTGGGCGAGGATCCGGACCGTCCGGGTCTGCTCGACACCCCGGCGCGGGTGGCTCGGGCCTACCAGGAGATGTTCGCCGGGCTCTACACCGACCCGGACACGGTGCTGGAGACCACCTTCGACGAGCAGCACGACGAACTGGTGCTGGTCAAGGAGATTCCGCTGTACTCGACCTGCGAGCACCATCTGGTCTCGTTCCACGGCGTCGCCCATGTCGGCTACATCCCGGGCGACGACGGCCGGATCACCGGCCTGTCCAAGTTGGCGCGGGTCGTCGACCTCTATGCCAAGCGGCCCCAGGTGCAGGAGCGGCTGACCGGTCAGGTCGCCGACGCCCTGATGCGCAAACTCGATCCGCGCGGCGTCATCGTGGTGGTCGAGGCCGAGCACCTGTGCATGGCGATGCGCGGCGTGCGCAAGCCCGGCGCGATCACCACGACATCGGCGGTGCGCGGCCAGTTCAAATCCGACAGCGCGTCGCGCGCCGAAGCCCTGGAACTCATCCGGCGAAGGTGAGCCCCACACGCGCCCAGGTCGTCGGGGTGGTCAACGTCACCGCCGACTCGTTCTCCGATGGCGGGCGCTATCTGGACGCCGGTCGCGCCGTCGAACACGGCTTGGTGCTGGCGGCCCAGGGAGCGGCGATCATCGACGTCGGCGGTGAATCGACCCGCCCCGGTGCGGTGCGTTCCGATCCGGGCGCGGAGGAGAAACGGGTCATTCCGGTCGTGAAAGAACTTGTCGCCCAGGGCATTACGGTCAGTATCGATACGATGAACGCTCCGGTGGCGCGGGCGGCGTTGGACTGCGGTGCCGCGATCGTCAACGACGTTTCCGGAGGGCGGGCAGATCCGGCGATGGCGCCCCTGCTGGCCTCCTCGGATGCCCGGTGGGTGCTGATGCACTGGCGCCCGGTCGATCCCGAACACCCGCATCGGGTACCGGACTACCGCGACGTCGTCGCCGAGGTCCGCAACGATCTACTCGCATCCGTCGACGCCGCCGTCGCCGCCGGCGTGGACCCGGGGAGGCTGATCATCGATCCGGGACTGGGCTTCGCCAAAACGGCGCAACACAATTGGGCGCTGTTGAACGGGCTGCCGCAGCTGGTCGACGCCGGCATACCGGTTCTCGTCGGTGCGTCGCGCAAGCGGTTTCTCGGTACCCTACTGTCCGGGGCGGACGGCGCACCGCGGCCGCCCGATGAGCGGGAGACGGCCACCGCGGTGGTCTCGGCGCTGGCCGGCCTGCACGGGGCGTGGGGCGTGCGGGTGCACGACGTGCGGGGCTCGATCGACGCGCTGAGGGTCGTCGAAGCCTGGACCCAAGGAGGCACAAGCGATGACTGATCGGATCGAACTGCGGGGCCTGAGGGTGCGCGGCAACCACGGCGTGTTCGCCCATGAGCGGGCCGACGGTCAGGATTTCATCGTCGACATCACGGTGTGGATGGATCTGTCGGCCGCGGCCGCCAGTGACGCCCTGGCGGACACCTACGACTACGGGGTGCTGGCCCAGCGGGCCGCCGACATCGTCAACGGCCCGGCCCGGGACCTCATCGAGACCGTGGCCGCCGAGATCGCCGAGGAGGTCATGGCCGATGCGCGGGTGCAGGCCGTCGAGGTGACGCTGCACAAGCCGCACGCCCCGATCCCACTGACGTTCGCCGACGTCGCGGTGGTCGCGCGGCGCTCCCGGCGCGACCGGCGCCCAACGGTGGTCCCGGCGTGACGCGCGCTGTCGACGATGCGGTGGGGGCACCCCCAGCCGCGCAGCGGCGAGGGGGACAGCGGCGCCATGACTGAAGCGGTGCTCTCCATCGGGTCCAACCTGGGTGATCGGCTGGCCCGGTTGCAGTCGGCCGTCGACGGATTCGGCGCGGCGGTGCGTGAGGTGTCCGGGGTGTACGAGACCGAGCCGTGGGGCGTGGTCGAGCAGGGGCGCTTCCTCAACGCGGTGCTGATCGTGGAGGACCCGGCGACAGACGAACACGGTTGGCTGCGCCGGGCTCACGAACTCGAGCACGCGGCGGACCGGGTGCGCGGTGAACGCTGGGGCCCGCGAACCCTGGACGTCGACGTGATCAGCTGCCGCGACACCGCGGCCGGCCGATCGACGGAGCTGCTCTCCCGCGACAAGGGGCTGACCCTGCCGCATCCGCTGGCCCACCTGCGCGCCTTCGTCATGGTCCCGTGGCTGGAGGTCGAACCGGAGGCGTGGCTGACGGTCGCCGGCCGGCACTGTGCGGTGGCCGACCTGCTGGACGAACTGGACCCCGCCGACCGCAGCGAGCTTCGGCGGACCGAGTTGGTGTTGCAGCGCAGCGACTGGGCCGACCGGGCCGGGGAGCGCTGATGGGTCCGACCCGTACCCGCGACGTCACCGCGGCCGCTGCGGCCGCCGCCGTCCTCAGCTTCGTGGCGGTGCAGCTGTTGTACCGATGGTTCCCGCCGATCACCGTGTGGACCGGGATATCGCTGCTGGTGGTGGCCATCGCCGAGGCGGCCTGGGGCCGCTACGTCCGCGGCAAGATCGATGACGGCCAGATCGGTGTCGGATCCGGCTGGCTGCATCCGCTGGCGGTGGCCCGCACCGTCGTGGTCGCCAAGGCCTCGGCCTGGATGGGTGCGCTGGTGTTGGGCTTCTGGGTGGGCGTGCTGGGCTACCTGCTGCCGCACCGGTCCACCCTGCACGTCGCCGTCGAGGACACCGGCGGCGCCGTGGTTGCCGCGGCCAGTGCGCTGGCGCTGCTCGTCGCCGCGTTGTGGTTGCAGAACTGCTGCAAGTCACCGCAGGATCCCGGGCAGTCCGGGCCGCTGACCGGAAACCAACCGGGGTGAGAATCGCCGGAGCGGGGCGACACGCGGAGCGACCTCGTACAGGTACAGTCGGGCAATGCGGGCCAGCAAAGATGCGGCTGCGGTGTGGGCACCCCCAGCCGCGCAGCGGCAAGGGGGCCAAGGCGACGAGGTGGAGCGGCGCAGATGAATTCGGTCCTGTCCCGCGCCCCAGGCCGGCGCGGTGCTCGCAGGCCCGGCTGGACGTTGATGACGGCGTTGCTGATCCTTGCGATCGCGGCGAGTTCGGCACTGGTGTTCACCAGCCGGGTCGAGCTGTTGAAACTCGCGGTCATCGTGGCGCTGTGGGCGGCGGTCGCAGCCGCGTTCGTATCGGTGATCTATCGGCGGCAGAGCGATGTGGACCAGGCCCGCGCCCGTGACCTGAAGCTGGTTTACGACCTGCAACTGGATCGGGAGATCTCGGCGCGGCGCGAATACGAGCTGACGGTGGAGTCGCAGCTGCGCCGCGAGTTGGCATCGGAGCTGCGGGCTCAGGCCGCAGACGAGGTCGCCGCGTTGCGCGCCGAGTTGGCCGCGTTGCGAACCAACCTGGAGATCCTCTTCGACGCCGACCTGAGTCAGCGAGCGGCGTTGGAGACTGATTCCTCGGCGCGCACGACTGTTCGCGCCTACAGCGACTGGGCCCGCTCGGGCGGGGATTCCGGTGCTGCCCGGGCCACGCCGGCCGCCGCGACCTTCTACCCCGAGGACTCGGTCAGCCAGACCGCCGAGAATCCGATCATCGACGTTCCGGAGGTGCGGATTCCGACCGGCGGGATCCCCATGCCCCAGACCTCACAGACATCACAGTCGTCTCAAACACCTCAGGCCCAGCACGCCCCGCAAGCTCCGCAGCCACCTCAGCCGTCGGCCGAGACGACCTATCGGGGTTCGCATCGCCGGTCCGCCGACGAAGCCTCGCGCCGGGCCGCCGACGAAGCCCCGCGCCGGGCCGCGGACGAGGCTCCCCGCCGGGCCGCGGACGAAATCCAGCAACCCGCGGGCCGGTGGACCCCACCTCCGCAGCCGTTCGTCCCGCCGGAAGCCCGCCGCGAGCCCGAACCGCCGCCGCCCCCGCCACCGGCACCGCAGCAACCCTGGGTCGCGCCGCCACCCGCGTCGGCCCCAACCTGGAAACCCGTTGGCGCCGAGGGTGAATGGCGACCACCGGCCGCACCCGGCAGCAACTGGTCCGCGGAGACCCCCGGCGACTCCGGCCGGCACGGTGCCGCCGAGTCCCAGCATTTCGGCGATCACGCGGCAGTCGCGCCCGAGCGGGGTGCCGAAGCGCCGTCCCGGCACGGCCGCCATGCCGGCCCCGGCGCGGTGGCCGACGGCCCGGTGAACGGCGCCGAGACGGCACCCCACGACGGGGAGGGGCGCCGGCGGGCGCGCTCCCGGCACTCGGTGGACTCGGCCCCCCACCCTGCCCAACCGGCCCACCCGGAGCCCGCGAGCGCCGCCGCCGGCACGGCACGGCATTCCGCCGGCGCCGAGCCGGGAACCGAAGCCGCCCCGAACACCGGCGGCCAGTCGGTGGCCGAGTTGCTGGCCCGGCTGCAGGCCACCCCCACCGTGGGCCGCCGCCGGCGCCGCCGCGAGGAGTGACGGCGCATCTGCGACGAATGTCACTCGCCGGGTTCGGGTCGAGCGAGATAGACTCTCCGGCGACCGTCCGGTACCCGCAGCGCGGGACTGGAACGAACCAAGAGAACCTGTGAGGCCGTCTGCGATGGTGCAGTTCGACGGACTGCGGCCCGCCCGACTCAAGGTAGGCGTCATCTCGGCGGGCCGGGTCGGCACCGCTCTGGGCGTCGCCTTGGAACGCGCCGAGCACGTCGTGGTGGCGTGCAGCGCCATCTCCGAAGAGTCGCGACAGCGTGCCCGGCGGCGACTGCCCGACACCCTGGTGCGTCCGGCCCACGATGTCGCCGGCGACGCGGAATTGCTGCTGCTGGCCGTTCCCGACACCGAACTGGCCGGCATGGTGGCGGGCCTGGCCGCCACCGGTGCGGTGCGGGCCGGGACGATCGTGGTGCACACCTCTGGTGCCGCCGGGATCGGCGTGCTGGCGCCACTGACCGAACAGGGCTGTCTGCCGCTGGCGATCCACCCCGCGATGACTTTCACCGGCGCTGACGAGGACATCGACCGGCTGGCGGACAGCTGCTTCGGCATCACCGCCGCCGACGAGATCGGCTACGCCATCGCCGAGGCGCTGACGCTGGAGATCGGCGCCGTGCCGTTCCGGGTCGACGAGACCGACCGCACCCTCTACCACGCCGCGCTGTGCCACGGCGGCAACCACGTGGTCACCGTGATCGACGACGCCCTGGCGGCATTGCGGGCGGCACTGCCCGGCCGTCTCGGCACCAGCGAAGTAGCGGACCCCGACGGCGTCGCCGAACGCGTGCTGGGGCCGTTGGTACGGGCCGCGCTGGCCAACACCCTGCGCGACGGCCGGGCCGCGCTGACCGGGCCGGTGGCCCGGGGCGACGCGGCCACCCTGGGCCGGCACCTGCAGGCGTTGGCCGGCGTGGACCCCGATCTGGCCGAGGCCTATCGCACCAATGCGCTGCGCACGGCACACCGCGCAGACGCCGCCGACGACGTGCTGACGGTGCTGGCCCGGTGAGGCCGCACGCCGGGGCCCCCCAGCCCACCTTCACCGCCGGTGCGCTCAACGTCTACGCCCGGCCGGATGAGATCGCCCGCGTCACCCGCGCGCTGCGGTCGACCGGTCGCCGGGTGACGCTGGTGCCGACCATGGGGGCGCTGCACGCCGGTCACCTGGCGCTGGTGCGAGCCGCCCGTAAAGTGCCCGGCTCGGTGGTGGTGGTGTCGATCTTCGTCAACCCGCTGCAGTTCGGCGTGGGCGAGGACCTGGACGCCTATCCGCGCACCCTCGACGACGATCTGGCCCTGCTGCGCGCCGAGGGCGTCGAGATGGCCTTCACCCCGACCGCCGCCGCGATGTATCCCGACGGCTCCCGCACCGCGGTGCACCCGGGTCCGTTGGGAGCCGAGCTCGAAGGTGCCGCCCGCCCGACGCACTTCGCCGGAATGCTCACCGTGGTGGGCAAACTGTTGTCGATCGTGCGACCCGACCGGGTGTTCTTCGGCGAGAAGGACTATCAGCAGCTGGTGCTGGTGCGGCAGATGGTCGCCGACCTGAACCTCGACGTGACCGTGGTGGGCGTGCCCACGGTACGCGAAGCCGACGGCCTGGCCATGTCGTCGCGTAATCGCTACCTGGACCCCGCGCAGCGCGAAGCCGCGACGGCGCTGTCGGCCGCTCTGGCGGCCGGCGAGCGCGCGGCTGCGGCCGGCGCCCAAGCGTCCGTGGATGCCGCCGCCGCGGTGTTGTCCGCGGTGCCTGCCGTCGATGTCGACTACCTGGAGGTTCGAGGCGTCGACCTCGGCCCGGCGCCCGCGGACGGCTCGGGACGGCTGCTGATCGCCGCCCGGGTGGGTACCACACGACTGATCGACAACGCGGCGATCACGCTCGGACTTCCCATCGACGCCGAGGTGGCGTTAGCCGGTTCGGAGGCCGGTCCAGATGGATATCACGTATCAACCGGAGAAAGCCGGAGGAATTGATGTTTCGGACGATGCTGAAGTCGAAGATTCACCGTGCCACGGTCACTCACGCTGACCTGCACTATGTCGGCTCGGTGACCATCGACGCCGATCTGATGGAGGCTGCCGACCTGCTCGAGGGCGAGCAGGTGACGATCGTCGACATCGACAACGGCGCTCGGCTGGTCACCTACGCCATCACCGGGGAGCGGGGCACCGGTGTCATCGGGATCAACGGTGCCGCAGCACATCTGGTGCATCCAGGCGATCTGGTGATTCTGATCGCCTACGGCACGATGGAAGACGCCGAGGCCCGTCGCTACCGGCCCCGGATCGTGTTCGTCGACTCCGACAACAAGCAGGTGGACCTCGGCGACGACCCGGCGTTCGTGCCCGATGACGTGGCGGACCTGCTCTCGCCCAGAAGCGTGGGGTAGCCGTGCTGCTGGCGATCGACGTCCGTAACACCCACACCGTCATCGGCCTGATCGCCGGGTCGGGTGAGAACGGAAACGTCGTACAGCAGTGGCGGATTCGCACGGAAGCGGAGATCACCGCCGACGAGCTGGCCCTGACGCTGGACGGCCTGATCGGCGAGGACGGCGAACAGATCACCGGCGCTGCGGCGCTGTCCACCGTGCCGTCGGTGCTGCACGAAGTGCGACTGATGCTCGATCAGTACTGGCCCTCGGTGGCATCGGTGCTCATCGAACCGGGCGTGCGCACCGGGATCCCGCTGTTGGTCGACAACCCCAAGGAAGTCGGCGCTGACCGGATCGTCAACTGCCTGGCCGCTTTCCACAAATTCAACACGGCGGCGATCGTGGTCGACTTCGGTTCGTCGATCGTCGTCGACGTGGTTTCGGCCAAGGGCGAGTTCCTGGGCGGTGCGATCGCACCCGGCGTCCAGATCTCCTCGGACGCCGCCGCGGCCCGCTCGGCGGGGCTGCGGCGGGTGGAGCTCACCCGCCCGCGCTCGGTGATCGGCAAGAACACCGTCGAATGCATGCAGGCCGGCGCGGTGTTCGGCTTCGCCGGGCTGGTCGACGGGCTGGTCCGCCGGGTCCGCGATGATGCGCCCGCGCTCGCCGACAACGTGACCGTGGTGGCCACCGGGCACACCGCCCCGTTGTTGCTCGCCGACCTGGAGACGGTCGACCACTACGACGCCAATCTCACCCTGGACGGACTGCGGTTGGTTTTCGAACGCAACCGGGACAGTCAACGGGGCAGGCTGCGGCCGGCGCGCTGAGCGCCTGCCGGTTGATTAAGCTGGCACGTCGTGAGCTCCGCCGATACCCCAGAGAAGTCGCAGCATGAGGATCCCGACCTCCCCGAGCAGTTCCGGATCCGCCGCGACAAGCGGGCGCGGCTGCTGGCGCAGGGCCGCGACCCGTACCCGGTCGCGGTGGATCGCACCCACACGCTCGCCGAGATCCGGGCCGCCTACCCAGACCTGGACGTCGACACCGCAACCGGCGACGTCGTCGGCGTCGCCGGCCGGGTGGTGTTCGCCCGCAACTCCGGCAAACTGTGCTTCGCCACCCTGCAGGAGGGTGACGGCACCCAGCTGCAGGTGATGATCAGCCTGGCCAGCGTCGGCGAGCAGGAGCTGGAGGCGTGGAAGACCGACGTCGACCTCGGCGACATCGTCTTCGTTCACGGCGAGGTGATCAGCTCCCGCCGCGGTGAACTGTCGGTGCTGGCCGACTTCTGGCAGATGGCGTCCAAGTCGTTGCGTCCGTTGCCCGTCGCGCACAAGGAGATGAGCGAGGAGTCCCGGGTTCGGCAGCGCTACGTCGACCTGATCGTCCGCCCGGAGGCCCGCACCGTGGCCCGCCAGCGGATCGCGGTCATCCGCGCGGTGCGCTGCGCGCTGGAGCGCCGCGGATTCCTCGAGGTCGAAACGCCGATGTTGCAGACATTGGCCGGCGGGGCTGCCGCCCGGCCGTTCGTCACCCATTCCAACGCGCTCGACGCGGACCTTTACCTGCGAATCGCGCCCGAACTGTTCCTGAAACGGTGTGTTGTCGGCGGGTTCGACCGCGTCTTCGAACTCAATCGGGTGTTCCGCAACGAAGGCGCCGATTCCACCCATTCGCCGGAGTTCTCGATGCTGGAGACCTATCAGGCCTATGGCACCTATGATGACTCGGCGGTGGCCACTCGAGAGATTATTCAAGAGGTTGCCGACGAGGTGATCGGGACTCGTCAACTCCCGTTGCCCGACGGCAGCATCTATGACATTGACGGAGAATGGGCGACGTTGGAAATGTATCCGTCGCTCTCGGAAGCGATCGGTGAGGAGATCACTCCGGCGACCCCGGCCGAGCGGTTATGGACCGTTGCCGACGACCGGGGGGTCGAAATTCCCAGAGACCGCGGCTATGGACACGGCAAGTTGGTCGAAGAGTTGTGGGAACACGCGGTCGGCAATGCCTTGAACGCACCGACCTTCGTCCGGGATTTCCCGGTGGAGACGACGCCGCTGACCCGCCAACATCGCAGTATCGACGGGGTCACCGAGAAGTGGGACCTGTACATGCGGGGCGTCGAGTTGGCCACCGGCTACTCCGAGCTCATCGACCCGGTGGTGCAGCGCGAACGCTTTGCGGCGCAGGCGCGGGCGGCGGCGGCCGGCGACGACGAGGCGATGGCACTCGACGAGGACTTCCTGGCAGCGATGGAACACGCGATGCCGCCGTGCACCGGCACCGGAATGGGTATCGACCGCTTGCTGATGGTCTTGACGGGACTGTCAATTAGGGACACGGTTTTGTTCCCTATTGTTCGGCGCCACGGCAACTGAACCGCGCCTGCGAGGGCTAGGCCTGTTGTGTTGAAGCAAGCGTATTTTTATGGCACATTGGTCCGCGAGGTCGAATACGGCTTTGCGCACAGTTTGCGCGCGGGAAAGCTACCGAGGGGCTACCAATGGCGAAAAAAGTGACCGTCACCTTGATCGATGATTTCGATGGTGAGGGTGCCGCCGACGAAACAGTCGAATTCGGGCTGGACGGGGTCACCTATGAGATCGACCTTTCGAGCAAGAATGCCGCGAAACTGCGCGGTGAGTTGAAGAAGTGGGCCGATGCGGGCCGTCGGGTCGGTGGGCGTCGGCGCGGCCGCTCCGGTGGCGGTCGCCGCGGGGCGATCGACCGTGAACAGAGCGCGGCGATCCGCGAATGGGCTCGGCGCAACGGCCACAACGTGTCGACCCGGGGTCGTATCCCGGCCGATATCATCGACGCATTTCACGCTGCCACCTGACCTGGCGGTTCAGCGCCGCATCAGCCGGGCGGTTCAGCGAGACTCGACGGAGGAGAGGCGAAGCCGGGACCGTCGCAGGGGTCCGGCGTTTCGCTCCTGGCGAATCGGATGACTCCTCGGAACGTAATCCGGGGTCGCGGCGTTGCTCTCTTGCATCAGGTGCCAGGCCTTTCGAGGTCTGCCACCGCAAGCGTTCGATTCGGTACGCATTGCCCGGCAGGTCACAGCGCGCTCGGCCGCCCACTACAGTGGACGGCAGGTACGCGAGGCCGAGCCGAGGCCGACCAAGTGCCGATGGTGAGGGAGAGCAGGTAGCCGCCGATGTTCGAAAGATTTACCGACCGGGCCCGCAGGGTTGTCGTCCTCGCGCAGGAAGAGGCGCGGATGCTCAACCACAACTACATCGGGACCGAGCACATTCTGCTCGGTCTGATCCACGAGGGCGAAGGCGTGGCCGCCAAGTCGCTGGAGTCGCTGGGCATCTCCCTGGAAGGGGTGCGCAGCCAGGTCGAGGAGATCATCGGCCAGGGCCAGCAGGCGCCGTCCGGGCACATCCCCTTCACTCCCCGTGCCAAAAAGGTGCTCGAGCTGAGCCTGCGTGAGGCGCTGCAGCTCGGCCACAACTACATCGGCACCGAGCACATCCTGCTCGGCCTGATCCGGGAGGGCGAGGGCGTCGCCGCCCAGGTGCTGGTCAAGTTGGGCGCCGACCTGACCCGGGTGCGCCAGCAGGTCATCCAGCTGCTGAGTGGCTACCAGGGCAAGGAGGCCGCCGAGGCCGGCACCGGCGGGCGGGGCGGGGAGTCCGGCTCGCCGTCCACCTCATTGGTGCTCGACCAGTTCGGCCGAAATCTCACCGCCGCGGCGATGGAGGGCAAGCTCGACCCGGTGATCGGCCGGGAGAAGGAAATCGAGCGGGTCATGCAGGTGCTGAGCCGGCGCACCAAGAACAACCCGGTGCTGATCGGTGAGCCCGGCGTCGGCAAGACGGCCGTCGTGGAGGGCCTGGCGCAGGCGATTGTGGCCGGCGAGGTCCCCGAGACGCTGAAGGACAAGCAGCTCTACACCCTGGACCTGGGTTCGCTGGTGGCCGGCAGCCGGTACCGCGGTGACTTCGAGGAGCGGCTGAAGAAGGTCCTCAAGGAGATCAACACCCGCGGCGACATCATTTTGTTCATCGACGAGCTGCACACCCTGGTCGGTGCCGGTGCGGCCGAGGGCGCCATCGACGCGGCCTCGATCCTCAAGCCGAAGCTGGCTCGCGGTGAACTCCAGACCATCGGCGCCACCACTCTCGACGAGTACCGCAAGTACATCGAGAAGGACGCCGCCCTGGAGCGCCGGTTCCAGCCGGTGCAGGTCGGTGAGCCCACCGTGGAGCACACCATCGAGATCCTCAAGGGCCTGCGGGACCGCTACGAAGCCCACCACCGGGTCTCGATCAGCGATTCGGCGATCGTGGCGGCAGCCACCCTGGCCGACCGCTACATCAACGACCGGTTCCTGCCCGACAAGGCGATCGACCTGATCGACGAGGCCGGTGCCCGGATGCGGATTCGCCGGATGACCGCGCCGCCGGACCTGCGCGAGTTCGACGAGAAGATCGCCGACGCGCGCCGTGAGAAGGAGTCCGCGATCGACGCGCAGGACTTCGAGAAGGCCGCCAGCCTGCGGGATCGGGAGAAGCAACTCGTCGCGCAGCGTGCGGAGCGTGAGAAGCAGTGGCGCTCCGGTGATTTGGACGTGGTCGCGGAAGTCGACGACGAGCAGATCGCCGAGGTTCTGGGCAACTGGACCGGTATTCCGGTGTTCAAGCTGACCGAGGCCGAGACCACCCGCCTGCTGCGGATGGAAGACGAGCTGCACAAGCGGATCATCGGGCAGAAGGATGCCGTCGCTGCGGTCTCCAAGGCCATCCGTCGCACCCGCGCCGGGCTCAAGGACCCCAAGCGCCCGTCCGGCTCGTTCATCTTCGCCGGGCCGTCCGGTGTCGGTAAGACCGAGCTGTCCAAGGCGCTGGCGGAGTTCCTCTTCGGCGACGACGACGCGCTCATCCAGATCGACATGGGCGAGTTCCACGACCGGTTCACCGCATCGCGGCTGTTCGGCGCCCCTCCGGGCTACGTCGGCTACGAGGAGGGCGGCCAGCTGACCGAGAAGGTGCGGCGCAAGCCGTTCTCGGTGGTGCTGTTCGACGAGATCGAGAAGGCGCACCAGGAGATCTACAACAGCCTGTTGCAGGTGCTGGAGGACGGCCGGCTCACCGACGGTCAAGGCCGCACGGTGGACTTCAAGAACTGCGTGCTGATCTTCACCTCCAACCTGGGCACCTCCGACATCTCCAAGGCCGTCGGGCTGGGCTTCACCCGGGGCGGTGGGGAGAACAACTACGAGCGGATGAAGCTCAAGGTCAACGACGAGCTCAAGAAGCACTTCCGCCCGGAGTTCCTCAACCGCATCGACGACATCATCGTCTTCCACCAGCTCAGCAAGGAAGAGATCATCCAGATGGTCGATCTGATGATCGGGCGGGTGGCCAAGCAGCTGCGGGCCAAGGACATGGACATCGCGATGACCGACAAGGCGAAGTCGTTGTTGGCCAAGCGCGGTTTCGACCCGGTGCTGGGCGCGCGTCCGCTGCGGCGCACCATCCAGCGCGAGATCGAGGACCAGCTCTCCGAGAAGATCCTGTTCGAGGAGATCGGTCCCGGCCAGCTGGTCACCGTCGACGTCGAGAACTGGGACGGCGAGGGCGCGCACGAGAATGCGGTGTTCACCTTCGCCGGCAGCCAGAAGCCGGCTGAGGCCGACCTCGCTCAGGCGGGTGCGCCCGCGGATTAACCACCGGGCATCCCCGCAAGCACGCGAAAGCCCCCTTTTCCGTGAGGAATTGGGGGCTTTCGCGACTGCTCGCCCCGCTCAGCGCGCAACCGGCAGCAGGCCGAAGGCCTGCTTGGCGATCTGCAGCATCCAGCTGCCGACGCTCTTGCCGTGGTCACGCGGCCAGTTGAGCTGGAAGCTGACCACCCATGGCTGGCCGCCCCGGTCGACGGCGTACCAGCTGAAGGTCAAATCGCCGGGCAGGCCGCCGGCTTTGGCGCCGATGTAGGGCCAGTCGGCGCGGCTCAGGTCGATGCCGCGGACCGCGGAGAGGATCTCTTTGACCGGTGCGGCCTTGCCGACCGCTCCCGACTGCAGCGCGACATGCACCCGGCAGATGTCCTCGGCGCTGCCATACCACTCGGCACCGTAGGCGGACGCCGGAATGTGCGCGCGGATCGGATCCGGCTCGTAGGGCCGGGAGTCGGCCTGCTGAAGCAGCTTCGCCCGCTCCTGGGGTGAGCCGTGCTGCCACTGTTCGCGCAGGTCCGGTTTCCCCCAGCCGACGGAGAACAGTTCGTACATGGTGGGAAACGGCGTCATGCTGGCCGGGTCGTGGTGCCCGGCCGCGACCAGGGCCCGCTCGACGGCGCGGGTGCCGACGCGGTCGATCAGCAGATCGGTCGCCATGTTGTCGCTGGTGGCGATCATCTTCTCGGCCGCCTTGCGCACCGATACGTGGGCACCCTCGGGCAGCTCTTCGAGCCCGGATGACCCGACCACCTTGGCCCGGCCGGTGATGGTCAGCGGGTCGTCCCAGGACACCGTCCCGGCCTTCACCTCGTTGGCGACGGCCAGTAGCACATACAGCTTGAAGATCGAGGCCAGCGGCAGGGACTGGCGGGCGTTGGTGGCGGCGACCGGTTTGCACACACCGCCCTCGATGCGGGCGGCCTGGTAGGAGTAGCGGGCACCGGTCCGGCTCAGCACCGCGTCGACGTCATGCCAGGAACGGATGGGCGGTGCCTCGGTGGTCGGCTTGAACAGATCCACCATCCCGTGGTCGTCGGTGCGGAGCCTGATGTCCTGGCGGGCGCCGTAGGAGGTCGTCAGGTGCAGGGTGGCCGCGCCAGCGCGGATGTCGACGCCGTCGAGTCGGAACGGTCGGTCCCACCACAGCGATTCCATGATGGTGACGACCTGATCGACCTTGTCCGGTGCGGCCAGGGTGGCCACCCCGACCGGGCCGATCGGCCAATCGGAGTTCAGCATGTCCATGGTCTGCTTGGCGCGCAGGCCGGGTGGGGTCTTGGTGGAGATCGTCACTCCGCCGGCGTCCGCGTCCGAAGGTGATGCAGGGGAGGGCGCACACCCGGCGGCTGACGCGGCGGCGCTAGCCGCCAGGCTTATTGTGGCTGTCCATACCGCCAGGTGACGCCGCACGGGCCTACGCCTGTGCGGCGGTTCCGGCGACGTCCAGCACGACCTCGAACTCCAGCAGCGATGCGCCGGTCGCCACCGGGTTGGCCCGGTGTCCGGCATGGGCTTCGATGGCGGGCCCCTGAGCCCACGCCTGGAACGCTTCGTCGGACTCCCAGTGCGTCACCACGAAGTAGCGGTCCTCGCCCTTGATCGGGCGCAGCAGCTGGAAGCCAAGAAAGCCGGGCTGGTTCTCCACCGCGTGGGCGCGATGGGCAAACCGATTCTCCAGCTCGGGCCCGGCGTCGGCGGGAACCTCGATTGCATTGATCTTCACCACTGACATGGGCCTAGGCTACCGTGCCCGGGGTGGACACCGCGTCGAGTGAGCTGCTGACCTATCACGGTGGGCACGGGGTGCCGATGGTCCTGGTGCACGGGCTGATGGGCCGGGGCAGCACCTGGCCGCGGCAACTGCCGTGGCTGACCCGGCTCGGCGCGGTTTACACCTACGACGCGCCGTGGCACCGTGGCCGCGACGTCGTCGACCCGCATCCGATCGCCACCGAATGCTTCGTGGCCGACCTGACCGCCGCCGTGCAGCAGTTGCCGGCTCCGGTGCGCCTGGTGGGCCACTCGATGGGGGCGCTGCATTCGTGGTGCCTGGCGGCCCGCCATCCGGAGCTGGTCTCCGCGCTGGTGGTTGAGGACATGGCGCCGGACTTCCGGGGCCGCACCACCGGGCCGTGGGAACCGTGGGTGCATGCCCTGCCGGTCGAGTTCGCCCGGGCAGAGCAGGTGGTCGCAGAATTCGGCGAAATCGCCGGACGGTACTTCCTGGAAGCCTTCGACCGCACCGAGACCGGCTGGCGGCTGCACGGGCAACCCGCGCGCTGGGTTCAGATCGCCGCCGAGTGGGGCACCCGTGACTATTGGGATGAGTGGCGCGCCGTGCAGGCGCCGACGCTGCTCATCGAAGCCGGCAACTCGGTGACACCCCCGGGCCAGATGCTCGAGATGCACCGCATCGCCTCGGCCAGCACCTACCTGCACGTACCCGACGCCGGTCACCTGGTGCACGACGAGGCGCCGCAGGTCTACCGCGAGGCCGTCGAGTCGTTTCTGTCCTGACCGGGCAGCACGAAGCGGTCGTCGGCGAGCCGTTCGACAAGACCATCGTCCAACAGGGAGGCCAAGGCGCGTTCACGCTGGACCGGATCGACCGGCCATGCCACGTCGAGCTCGGCCTTCGTGACGGGTAACACATTGTCCCGCAACACATCCAGCAGGCGTCCGCGCACCTGCCGGTCGGTGCCGGCATAGCGTTGGGCGGGCCGCCGCACTGTGCTGCCGGGCGGGAATCCGCGGTCTCGCCATGCGCAGGCACGCAACGGGCATGCGGCGCAGCGTGGCGTCCGGGCCGTGCACACCGTGGCGCCCAACTCCATCAACGCCGCCGAAAAACGAGCGGCCTGAGCGGCTTTGGGTAATAGAGCTAGGAGAGCACCGACATCGGCGTGATCGCGTTTCGCAGATGGGGCTGCGGCGTCGGCGAGCCCGTGCACGGCGCGGGCCACGACCCGGCGGACATTGGTGTCGACCACCGGAACCGGTTTGCGGTAGGCAAAACAGGCCACCGCCCGCGCGGTGTAGCTGCCGATCCCCGGCAGTTGTTCCAACGTCTCGACGTCGTCGGGCACCACGTCGGCGAAGTCGCGGGCGATCACCGTCGCGCATTCATGGAGCCGTTTGGCCCGTCGCGGGTAGCCCAGCTTTCCCCAGGCCCGCAGCACCTCGGCGGGGGTCGCGGCCGCTGTCGCCGACGGGGTCGGCCAGCGGGCCACCCAGTCCGACCAGATCGGCAGCACCCGCGCCACCGGGGTTTGCTGCAGCATGAACTCGCTGACCAGGATCTGCCACGGGGTCACGCCGTCCGCCCGCCAGGGCAGGTCGCGTTCGGCGACGTCGAACCAGCCGAGCAGCTCGCCGGCGTGGATGCTCATCGCCCGGCCGTGCACAATGTCGGGTATGCCGAACTCGAACCCGATATCCGCGTGGAAGGCACTCAAGGAGGGTAACGAGCGCTTCGTCGCCGGCAAGCCCAGCCATCCGAGCCAGGATGTCGCGCGCCGCGCCGAGCTGGCCAACGGCCAGAAACCGACCGCGGTGGTGTTCGGTTGCGGCGACAGCAGGGTCGCGGCCGAGATCATCTTCGATCAGGGTCTGGGCGACATGTTCGTGGTCCGCACCGCCGGCCATGTCATCGATGCAGCGGTGCTGGGTTCGATCGAGTTCGGGGTGGCGGTGCTCGACGTGCCGCTGATCGTCGTCCTGGGTCACGACAGCTGCGGGGCGGTCAAGGCCGCCCTGGCGGCTCTCGACGACGGTGCCGTACCAGGCGGCTACCTGCGTGACATCGCCGAACGGGTGGCCTCGTCGATCCTGGTCGGCCGGCGCGAAGGTCTTCGCAGCATCGATGAGTTCGAGACCTGCCACGTCAACGAGACCGTGCGGCAACTGGCGACTCGATCGACCGTCATCGCCGAGCAGATCGAGGCCGGGACGCTGGCGATCGTCGGCGCCACCTACCACCTGTCTGACGGGCGGGTGCAGACCCGCGAGTATCTGGGCGATATCGGCGAATAGTCGCCGAAGGTCACAACGCGGCAACGACACGCCGAGACGGGTCGGACAACTCTCGGTGAGCACGTCCTACCGTGAGAACGTGCTCGATTTAGAACCGCAGGGTCCGCTGCCTTCGCAGATCTACTGGCGACGCCGCGGCCTCGCACTGGGCATCGGGGTCGCCGTGGTCGGGCTGGTGGCGGCCATCGTCTTCGCTGTCGTGGACGGCAGCGCGGGCGCCGACAACGCTGACGGGAAGAAGACGACCGCCGCGCAGCACGCCAACCCGCAAGGCGCCGCACCCGAAGAGGCCAAGACGCCCGTGGTGCCGCCCGCCGAGCAGGCGCCACCGCCCTCTGCGACCCCGACCGCGGCGGTGATCCCGCCGCCGGTGCTCAAGGAGGGCGACGACTGCCCCGACTCGACGCTTGCGGTCAAGGGCATCACCGGTCCGCAGTACGTGGTGGGCGAGCAGCCCCAGTTCACCATGGTGGTGACCAACATCGGGCTGGTCGCCTGCAAGCGGGACGTGGGAGCGGCAGTGCTGGCGGCCTACGTCTACTCACTGGACAACCAGCGGCTGTGGTCGAACCTGGACTGCGCGCCGTCGAACGAGACCCTGGTGAAGACCTTCGATCCCGGCGAACAGGTGACCACCACGGTGACCTGGACCGGAATGGGTTCGGCGCCGCAATGCCCGCTACCGCGACAGCCGATCGGGCCGGGCACCTACAACCTGGTGGTCCAACTGGGCAATCTGCGCTCGGCGACGGTGCCGTTCATGCTGACCGAGCCCGCCCCGGACGCCCTGCCGCCGCCGGAGAACTTCCCGGCGCCGGACGCCCCCCTGCCCGGCAACTGACCGGCTAGCCGCGATCCAGCAGCTGCGGCGGAACCGCTCTGCCGGCGCGATGATCGGCGATGTCGACCAGGCTGCGCAGCGCCGCGCCGATATTGGCCGCCGCCACCGTGCGCAGCCCGCCCACCGTGGCCGGGGCTCCCGGCGGTGTCAGCGCGGTGGTGAACCCGAGCCGGGCCGCCTCGGCCAGTCGGCGGTCCATGCCGCTGACCGGGCGCAGGTCGCCGGCCAGCCCCACTTCGCCCACCACCACCGTGGTCGCCGACAGCGGCAGACCCGAATACGCCGATGCCAGGGCGATGGCGACGGCCAGATCCGTAGACGGATCGGTCAACCGCATACCGCCCACGGTGGACAGGTAGATGTCGGCTGCCGCGATCGGCAGGTTCGCGTGCTTGCCGAGCACCGCGGTGATCATGGCGGCCCGGGCATGGTCGATGCCGCTGACCGCTCGACGCGGCGACCCGCCCACCGGGTCGGCCAGCAGTGCCTGCACTTCGCCGATCAACGGGCGTTTGCCGTCCAGCGCGACGGTGATCGCGGTGCCCGGGACCGGTTCGCTGCGCTGTTCCAGGAAAAGCCCGGACGGGTCGGTGATCCCTTCGATTCCGCTGTCGCGCAACAGGAAACAGCCCACTTCATCGGTGGCGCCGAAGCGGTTCTTGACCGCGCGCACCATCCGCAGCACCGAGTTGCGGTCGCCGTCGAAATGCAGCACGACGTCGACGAGGTGTTCCAGTGAACGCGGGCCGGCGATCGCACCGTCCTTGGTCACATGGCCGACCAGGATCAGCGCCACGTCGGCCCCCTTGGCGGCTGCGGTCAGGGCGGCGGTGACGGCACGCACCTGGGTGACCCCGCCGGCCACACCGTCGGTGTCGGCGGCGGTGATCGTCTGCACCGAGTCCACCACCACCATCGTCGGCCGGACCGCCTCGATATGGCCCAGCACGGTCTGCAGGTCGGATTCGGCGGCCAGGTAGATCTCGTCATGGCTGCACCCGGTGCGTTCGGCGCGCAGCCGGATCTGCCCGCCGGACTCCTCTCCCGAGACATAGAGTGCCCGGCGCCCCTCCAGCGCCCACCGGTGGGCCACCTCGAGCAGCAACGTGGACTTGCCGACGCCGGGATCGCCGGCCAGCAGTGTGACCGAGCCGGGAACCACCCCGCCGCCCAGCACCCGGTCCAGCTCGGACACGCCGGTCTGCTGGGGGCGGGCAGAGCCGAGCGCGATGGAGCTGATCGGAACCGCCGGCCGGGCCGGTGCCGCCGGCCGCAGTCCGTTCGACGGCGCGACCGACTCCGCCACCGGGTCGATGCCGCCCCAGCTACCGCACTCCGGGCATCGGCCCAGCCATTTCGCGCAGGTGTTCCCGCACTCCGAACAGCGATACAGCGATCGAGCCCTGGACGTTTTAGCCACCCGCTGACGCTATCCGGTGGGTCGGACAGAAACCGCGGCCGACGCGGGGAGTCAGTGGTGCGAAAGTGCTCCGGCTGAGATCGGCACGGCAACGCGGATCGGGCCCGCCTTCTTGAAGTCGAAGGTGAAGTCGTAGGTCAGCCCGTTGGAGATCGCCTTGTCCAGGGTCACGAGGGCCGCTGCGGTGCTGGCGTTGGAGACCTCAGGCAGTGCCCTGGAGGCGGGTGCGGTCGGCAGGTCCGGGCCGGCCGGGGCGCTGACCACCAGGACGCCGCCGGCGGGAACCGACTTGCCGCCCGTCACCGACACCTTGCCGACCGAGCTGGTGATCCCGGTGAGCTCATCGCCGGTGTCGGTCGACTGGTTGCTGGCGACGAAGACCAAGTCCACCGTCTGGCCGGCCTCCAGCGCATCGCCGGCCTGCACCGCCTGGATGCGCACGTCACGCAGCGCCAGGTCGCCCACGGTGGCGGAGGCGCCGTTGACCGCGGAAGCCTGGTCGGCGGTCTGGGAGATCTGGCCGGTACCGCAACCGGCGAGTGCCGCGGCGAAGGCCAACGCGGTAATGACCCTGTTGAACCGGTTCACTGGAGGCCTCCTGCTCGGCGCTGCGGTTTGTGACTATGCACTGTAGTAGCACGCTCACAGCGGCGGTAGCTCAGGGTTAGGCCTTGCCTCAGAGCGTGATCGAGCTCCCGGAACCGGCCCGCGGTGGCCCACGTCATGCACGCTTTATCGTTGCTGTCAAGCCCCCGCCCGGGGCCGCGATGCCCCTGACCTGCACCGTTGATCGTCCGGTGTCTGGCCGACGTGTTAGGATGGGGTAGCGAAAGGGGCTCAAATCAGATGATCTTTAAGGTCGGAGACACCGTCGTATATCCACACCACGGTGCAGCGTTAATCGAGGCGATTGAAACCCGGACCATCAAAGGCGAGCCGAAGGACTATCTGGTTCTCAAGGTGGCGCAGGGCGACCTCACCGTTCGAGTTCCCGCGGAGAATGCCGAATATGTCGGCGTGCGTGACGTAGTGGGCCAGGAAGGTCTGGACAAGGTCTTCCAGGTACTGCGCGCCCCGCACACCGAGGAGCCGACCAACTGGTCGCGCCGTTACAAGGCCAACCTCGAGAAGCTCGCCTCCGGCGACGTGCACAAGGTAGCCGAGGTCGTCCGTGACCTCTGGCGCCGCGACCAGGAGCGCGGCCTGTCCGCCGGCGAGAAGCGGATGCTGGCCAAGGCCCGTCAGATTCTGGTCGGTGAACTGGCGCTGGCCGAGAACACCGACGATGCCAAGGCGGAGACCATCCTCGACGAGGTGCTGGCCGCGGCGTCCTGAGCCGCCGGGGGTACTCGGTGGTAAGCACAGTAGCCGTGGTCCCAGCCGCGGGTTCGGGCGTGCGACTGGGGGCTGGCGTCCCGAAGGCGTTCTTCCTGCTCGGCGGGCAGACCCTGGTCGAGCGCGCCGTGGCGGGTCTGCGGGAGTCCGGCGTCATCGACCAGGTGGTGGTCGCGGTCCCACCCGATCGCACCGATGAGGCCAAACTGATCCTCGGGCGAACGGCCACGGTAGTGGCCGGTGGCGCGCACCGTATCGATTCGGTCCGGCTGGCGCTGGAGAGCGCCGGAGAACCCGATTTCGTTCTGGTCCACGATGCCGCACGTCCGTTGACGCCACCGGACCTGGTGGTCCGGGTGGTCGAGGCGTTGCGTGACGGGCACCGCGCGGTGGTGCCCACCCTGCCGGTCTCGGACACCATCAAGGCGGTCGACGCCAACGGGGTGGTGCTGGGCACACCGGAGCGGGAAGGTCTGCGGGCGGTCCAGACACCGCAGGGGTTCGCCGCCGAACTGCTGCTGCGTGCCTATCAGCAGGCCGTTGATCGGGCACAGTTCACCGACGATGCCTCGATGGTCGAGCACATTGGCGGCCAGGTCCAGACCGTCGACGGCGACCCGCTGGCCTTCAAGATCACCACCAAACTGGACGCGGTGCTCGCTGAGGCGGTGGTGCGCCGGTGAGCGCGCTGCCCCGCGTCGGATTGGGCACCGATGTGCATCCGATCGAGCCGGGGCGGCCCTGCTGGCTGCTCGGGTTGCTGTTTCCCGACGCCGATGGCTGCGCTGGGCACTCCGACGGCGACGTCGCCGTACACGCGCTGTGTGACGCGCTGTTGTCGGCGGCAGGCTTGGGGGACCTGGGCGCGGTGTTCGGCGTCGACGATCCACGCTGGGCACGGGTAACCGGTGCTGTGATGCTGGGCCACGTCCGCGGCCTACTTCGCGACAACCGTTTCACGGTCGGCAATGCCGCGGTGCAGGTCATCGGGAACCGGCCGAAGGTGGGACCGCGCCGCGTCGAGGCGCAGCAACTGCTGTCCGACCTGTTGGGTGCACCGGTGTCGGTGTCGGCGACGACCACCGACGGGCTGGGGCTGACCGGTCGGGGCGAGGGGCTGGCCGCAGTCGCTACCGCGTTGGTGACGCCGGGGTAGTTCGCTCGGTGGTTTCTAGCACCAGCCGAAGAGGCCGAGCACACCGCAGGCGACATCGCCACCGACACTGACACCCGCGCCGGCGAGGTCCCCAGTGGTGTCCAGGGCCATTCCCGGCACCTCGGCGGCAACACCGCCGGCGGCATCGGCGGCCGCCTGGCCGGCGGCGTCGGCCGCCGCATTGGCGGCCTCGGTGGCGGCGTCGGCCGTCAGCGCGGTGGTGGTGTCGGTGAGCGCGCCGGTCAGGAGGTCAGGGTCGAGGGCCGGGGTCAGGTCCAGGTTGGACAGGTCGGCGGCTACCGGTGCTGCCAGCCCGAAAGCGTCGGTCGCCGCGGCGGAACCGGCAAGATCTGTAGCCGCGGCCGAAGCGGCCGTGGCGGCGTCCGCGCCGGTAGCCGGGGCGGCGCCGAGACTGCCCAGGCCGGACATCAGCAGCGGTGCGCCCAACATCGGCACGTACATCGCCATCATCGGAGCCATCATCGCCATCGAGCTGCCGATGGAGGCGCCCATGTTGTTCATTCCGCCCGCAGCAGGAGCGGCCGCCATACCGTCGTCGGCCGGGTGTGCCGCCTCATCGTCCGGCCTTGCCGTGCCGTCGTGAGCCGGGTTCGTGGTGCCATCGCCGGCCGGGTGCGCCCCGCCTGCGCCGACCGGGCCGACCGGGCCGATCGTGCCGGCATCGGCCGGGCCCGCTCCGCCGGGCTCGGCCTGCTGTACCGCGCCGGTCAGGTTCGCCCCGGGAACCGACTGGGTCGGGGGCTGCGGGTTTTGATCGTTGGGCTCGTCGGCGTACGCCGTCGCCGTGGCGGCAATTGTGACCGCAGCCAGGAGCGCTCCAGAGACTGCCGCCAGACGTTTACTCACTGCCGCAATATATGCCACCCGTAACCGCCTGTCCACCGATGCGGCAAGGAGTGTCCGTTCCTGGCAAATCCCTGCTAGCGGCGGGTGTGACGGTAGCGCTCGGCCCGCCCGGTAAGCTGGCCCGTCGTGACCGATCGCCCCAGCCTGCGGCTGCACGACACGGCAACCGGCGCCGTGCGTGAATTCGTTCCGCTGCGGCCCGGCCATGCGTCGATTTACTTGTGCGGTGCGACCGTCCAGGCCCCGCCGCACATCGGTCACGTTCGCAGTGGTGTGGCGTTCGATGTGCTGCGCCGGTGGCTGACCGCGCGCGGCTACGACGTCGCCTTCGTGCGCAACGTGACCGACATCGACGACAAGATCCTCACCAAGGCCGCCGCGGCCGGCCGGCCCTGGTGGGAGTGGTCCGCCACTCACGAGCGCGAGTTCACCGCCGCCTACGAGGCGCTGGGCGTGCTGCCGCCCTCGGTCGAGCCGCGCGCCACCGGCCACATCACCCAGATGGTCGAGTTGATCGAACGCCTGATCGCGTCCGGGCACGCCTATACCGGCGGCGGCGACGTGTACTTCGACGTGCTGAGCTACCCCGAGTACGGCCAGTTGTCCGGCCACAAGATCGACGACGTGCACCAGGGGGAGGGGGTGGCCACCGGAAAACGTGATCCGCGGGACTTCACGCTCTGGAAGGGCGCCAAACCCGGTGAACCCAGCTGGCCGACACCGTGGGGGCCGGGCCGCCCGGGCTGGCATCTGGAGTGTTCCGCCATGGCGCGTTCCTACCTCGGGCCTGAATTCGACATTCACTGCGGCGGAATGGATCTCATCTTCCCCCACCACGAGAACGAGATCGCCCAGAGTCGGGCCGCCGGTGACGGGTTCGCCAACTACTGGCTGCACAACGGCTGGGTCACCCTGGGTGGCGAGAAGATGAGCAAGTCGCTGGGCAATGTGCTGTCGATGTCGGCGGTGCTGCAACGGGTCCGGCCCGCCGAACTGCGCTACTACCTGGGCAGCGCGCACTACCGTTCCATGCTGGAGTTCTCCGAGACCGCCCTGCAGGACGCCGTCAACGCCTACGTCGGCATCGAGGACTTCCTGCACCGGGTGCGCAGTCGGGTGGGCGCGGTGGTTCCGGGCAGCTGGACGCCCCGGTTCGCCGCCGCGCTCGACGACGACCTGTCGGTGCCGATCGCGCTGGCCGAGGTGCACCGGACCCGCGCAGAGGGCAACCGGGCCCTCGACGCCGGCGATCACGAGGGTGCGCTGGCGGCCGCCGGCGCCATCCGGGCGATGATGGGCGTGCTGGGCTGTGACCCGCTCGACGAACGCTGGGAATCACGGGATGAGACCTCGGCGGCGCTGGCGGCGGTGGACGTGCTGGTGCGTGCCGAACTGCAGCGCCGCGAAACCGCTCGCGCCGAACGGGATTGGCAGCTGGCCGACGAGATCCGCGGCAGGCTCAAGGACGCCGGCATCGACGTCACCGACACCGGCGACGGCCCGCAGTGGTCGCTGCTGGTAGACGGGGCGGGCTAGATGGCCGGCAATTCCAGACGCAAAGGCGCGGTGCGCAAACCCGGGACCAAGAAGGGGCCGACGGTCGGCTCCGGCGGGCAGCGTCGCCGCGGGCTCGAGGGCCGTGGTGCCACCCCGCCGGCACACCAGCGGGAATACCACCCGGCGGCAAAGGCCGCCAAGCGCGCCGCCAAGCAGCGGGCCTACCGGACCAGCAAGCGCACCGACGACAGCGAGACCGTGCTGGGCCGCAATCCGGTGCTGGAATGCCTGCGCGCGGGGATCCCGGCGACCGCTCTCTATGTGGCGCTCGGCGCCGAAGCCGACGAGCGCTTGACCGAATCAGTGAGCCGGGCTGCCGATTCCGGGTTGCCGATTCTCGAGGTACCTCGGTCAGACCTGGACAAGATGACCACCAACGGCCTGCACCAGGGCATCGCCCTGCAGGTTCCGCCGTACAACTACGCCCATCCCGACGATCTGTTGGCAGCCGCGCGGGAAGAGGTCGCGCCCCCGCTGCTGGTCGCCTTGGACAACATCTCTGATCCGCGCAACCTCGGTGCCATCGTGCGGTCGGTGGCGGCATTCGGCGGCCACGGCGTGCTCATCCCGCAGCGCCGCTCCGCGTCGGTCACGGCGGTGGCGTGGCGTACCAGTGCCGGTGCGGCAGCTCGTATTCCGGTCGCCCGCGCGTCCAATCTGACCCAGACACTGAAGGGATGGGCGAGTCGCGGGCTGCAGGTGGTCGGTTTGGACGCCGGCGGCGACACCGTGGTCGACGAGTTGGACGGTACCGGCCCGATGGTGCTGGTCGTCGGCTCCGAGGGCAAGGGCCTGTCCCGGCTGGTCCGGCAGAACTGCGATGCGATCGTGTCCGTTCCGATGGCCGGTCCCACCGAGTCGCTCAACGCGTCGGTGGCCGCCGGGGTGGTGCTGGCCGAGATCGCCCGTCAGCGGCGGTGATCCGCCGCGCCGCGGAGCATCCCCGCCGCGAGCAGTCACACAATCGCATGAATCTGGCTCGCATCGTGCGAGTCTGTGTCTGCTCGGCGCTGGTGGCGGTGCCGTCGGTCGCAGCGCAGCCGGGCGCGTTCGATCTGCAGGCGCATCGCGGCGGGCGGGGCGAGACCACCGAGGGGTCGCTGCGCGGATTCGCCAAGTCGATTGAATCAGGTGTCAACACACTGGAATTGGATATCGTCCTGACCCGCGACGGCCAACCGCTGGTATGGCACGATCCGGTGATAGAGCCGTCCAAGTGCGCCGATACCGGGCCGGCCGTTGCCGGCGACACGCAGTACCCGTATGTGGGCAAGCGGGTGGCCGACCTCGCCCTCGTGCAGATCCGCACCCTGGACTGCGGACAACCGCTGCCGGAGTTCCCCGATGCGGAAGTGGTGCCCGGCAACGTGATCGCGACGCTGCCGGAGGTGTTCGCCCTTGCCGACTCGTACCACGCTGCGGTGCGCTACAACATCGAGACCAAGGTCGACGCGCAGAGCCCCCAGCAGATCGTCGACGTGGTCCTGGCGGCGGTGCGGGCCGGCGGCAAACTGGATGCCGTCGAGATCCAGAGCTTCGACTGGCGCATCCTGCCGCTGGTGCGCGCCGCCGAGCCGGCCATTCCCCTTGCCGCGCTGTGGGATCAGGGACCGGATCCGATCGCCGGCGCGGTCGCGGCCGGCGCCGACATCGTGTCCCCGGACTACTCGGTGGTGGATCGGGGGTTCGTCGACCGCGCCCACCGCGCCGGACTCAAGGTCATTCCGTGGACGGTCAACGACGCCGCTGCGATGAGCGAGCAGATCGCCTCGGGCGTCGACGGACTCATCACCGACTACCCGCAGCGGGCGCGTGTGGTGATGGCCGAGTTCGGCATGCCGCTGCCGCCGGCCTATCGGCGAGGCTGATCCGGTGGCGGTGACCCGCCGCGCCCGGCTCCGCCGCGCCGGCGATCACCGCTAGACGCCCAACAGCCGCGCACCAGCCCACAGGGCCAGCACCGCCGCCAGCAATGTCGGCGGAACCGTGCACAACCCCAGCCGGGTGTACTCACCGACGCCGGCGGGAACGTGATACCTGCGCAGCACCCGGCGCCACAGCAGGTTCGACAGCGAACCGGCGTAGGTCAGGTTGGGGCCGATGTTGACCCCGATCAACACCGCCAGCACCGCCACCGGGCCGGCCGATGCCACCAGCGGCACCAGCACTAGCGTCGCCGGCAGATTGTTGACCACGTTGGCCAGCACCGCGGCCACCGCCGCGATCGTCAGCAGCGTCACCAGCCCCGAACCCGCCGGCAGCACTGTGCTCATCCGATCACCGAGCCCGTTGTCGACGACGGCGCGCACCACCACTCCCAGGGCCAGCACGAACACCAGGAAACCGACATTGGCGGCCCGCAGGATGCCGGCCGGTGTGCTGCGCCGAAGCGCCAGACCGCGCCCGGCCAGCACGGTGGCACCGGCGACGGCCGCCCACGCGGGAGCGACACCGAACGTCTCTGCGATCACGAACCCGGCCAGCGTCAGTCCCAGCACCGCCAGCGCGAACACCGGGACCGGGGGCGGCGGGCCGGCGTGGCGGTGCTCCGGTGTCGCGCGCAGATCATTGCGGAAGAACCACCGGAAGATCAGGTAGACGACCGCCGTCGCGGCGAGCCATGGCGCCGCCATCAGCGCGGTGAACCTCACGAAGGACAAACCGGCCTCCTGGAACGCCAGCAGGTTGGTCAGGTTGGACACCGGCAGCAGCAGCGACGCGGTGTTGGCCAGGTGCGCGGTCGCGTAGGCGTGCGGGCGTATCGGTGCGTGACGGCGGCGGGCCATCATCAGCACCACCGGGGTCAGCAGCACCACCGTCGCGTCCAGGCTCAAGACCGCGGTCAGGCAGGCCGCGATGACGAAGACCCGGCGCAGCAGATGCTGAGGCGGCCCGACATCGGCCCGTGCCATCGCCGCGCCGGCGGCCTCGAACAGGCCCTCGTCGTCGCAGAGTTGCGCCAGCACCAGCACCGCGCCCAGGAACGCGACGACACGCAGCAGGGTGGC